>JAUNOF010000071.1:1426-15262 GCA_030537215.1 Lachnospiraceae bacterium | reverse complement strand
GGCGCTGTGAAAGGGTAAGAAACGATGCTGCGGAGCAGGCGGTAAATAGGTGAAAGGAAACAAAAAAGAAATAATAAATATTTTCTAAAAAAATTACTATGAAAGGTAAAAGAATATCATGTATCACTCATTCAGACCAGGACAGCTATGGTTGGATACGGAGGGAAAGAGAATCCATGCTCATGGAGGCTCGGTGATTTACATTGACGGCATGTATTATTTTTATGGCGAGAATAAAGAAAGAACGGACGGAAAAAGTAAAATCTGGCATTGGGGAGTCCGGTGCTATGCCTCCAAAGACCTTTATAATTGGGAGGATATGGGTTTAATTATCCCACCGGAGCTGGAAAATCCCCAATCACCTCTTTATCCGGAGTCACATATGGACAGGCCTCATATCATTTATAACAGCGCTACAGAGCAATATGTAGCCTGGTTGAAAATCATGAACAGAATGGATGGAGCAATTCAGACCGTAACGATTTTAACTGCAGAGAATTTTCTTGGACCATATGTAAAGGTACGGGAAAATATGAAGCCTTTGAATATGAATGCAGGAGATTTTGATCTGGCCGTAGCGCCGGATGGGAAAGCATATTATTATTTTGATCGGGTTCATTCGGAGATGATATGTGCGGATTTATCGGAAGATTACACAGATGTCACCGGATATTACAGCACGCATTTCCCACATCCTTGCCCACCTTATGTGAGAGAAGCTCCCGCGCATTTTGTACGGAATGGAAAGCATTATCTGATTACATCAGGGACGACGGGGTATCTGCCGAATCCTTCTGAGGTTGCGGTCAGTGACACATGGCATGGTCCCTATCAGATATTGGGGAATCCACACGCTGCGGATAAAAGCGATACTTCGTTTCATTCACAGATATCTTCTGTTTTCAAGGTTCCGGGGAAAAAAGATCTTTATATTGCCTGTGCAGATCGTTGGCTTCCCGGGGAGATGCACCGGAATTATAAAGAATATGCTAAGGTATATGAGAATAGATATCATCCAAGACGCAGAACAGAAAAGGATATGCCGACGAAGAAAAGCACAATGGATATACTCGGAAATACCTGTATGGCAGATTATGTCTGGCTTCCGCTGCGATTTCAGGAGCCGGATGAGAAACATCCCTTAGGTATGGTGTATATTGATTGGAAGGATGAATGGAAAATAGAAGATTATGAGTAAATCTGTATGGAAGAGAGAATATGATATCCAAAAAATTAGGAAGCAGTACTTCCCGATGAAAAATAAAGCAAAATGAGAAAAGCCAGCGAAATAAAAATAAAAAGCAAATTGCAGGAGGTATGATATGATGAAGAAGCATTATGGAAGAAAAGCGGCGGCCATCAGCCTGGCAGCGGCAATGGCAGCAGGAAGCCTGACTGGCTGCGGCGGAAAGAAGGAGGCAGCGGCAGGAAGTGATGGAAGATATCAGATCAAGGCCATGACCTACGATTATTTCGGAAATCCCATGAAGGGAGATGTAGGCGCCGAGATCATGGATAAGGTGGAGGATTACATGAACATGGATCTGGAGGTGATGTGGACACCGAAGGACAGCTATGATGACAAGCTGAACCTGGTTCTGGCCGGCGGCGGAGATGACATGCCTCAGATTATTGCCACGGAGTTAAAGTCCCCTGCCATCATCAATGCGGCCCGTGCAGGCGCCCTGTGGGATGTGGAGGCTCTGATGCAGGAATTTCCTCATTTAAAGAATGCCAAGACTGTGGTAAATGACAATATCCGGATCGACGGAAAGCTTTACGGCATCTACCGAGGCCGCGCTCTGGGCAGAAACGGAATGGCCTACCGGAAGGACTGGATGGATAAGCTGGGACTGGATACACCGGAAACCATTGAGGACGTTTACAACATGCTTTATGCTTTCACTTATGATGATCCCGATGGAAACGGACAGGATGATACCTATGGTCTGGCTCTTTCCAAATATACAGCTCCCCTGGACATTATGCAGACATGGTTCGGTGCGCCCAACGGCTGGGGCGAGGTGGATGGAAAGCTGATCCCCGTTCATCAGACAGAGGAGTATCTGGAGGCATTAAGATGGTTCCGCAAGCTGTGCGAGGAGGGACTGATCAAGAAGGATTTCCCAACCAGAGATGTTGCCACCAAGTCGGATGATTTAAAGACCCAGAAGGCAGGCGTGATCGTGGATGCACTGGATGATGGGCGCCGTGTGGCGGATTATTTTGAAAATCAGAACATTGAAGGGCCGGAAATTGATTTCGTAGGCGCGGTGAAGAAGGATGAGAATTCTCAGCCGAAGACGATGGCAACACTGGGCTGCCAGGGCTTTTTCGTAATCACCAAGGCGGCAAAGACCGAGGATGATGTTCGGAAATGCCTGGAATTTCTGGACAAGATGAACGACGAGGAGATGCTGACCATGGCAAACTACGGTCTGGAAGGGAATCACTTCCAAATGGGCGATGACGGAAAGCTGACCAGAAGCCATGACGCTACCTTGAATCAGGAGTATCAGGCGCTGAACCAGCTGGTTTCCTACACGGAGTATCCTCCCAACATGGATCCATACGTAACCTTAAATGAGACTGAGGTTTATGACAAGCAGCAGGCTACCATAGCAGCCAATGAGCAGTATACAGTTTCCAATCCGGCAGCTGGTATCCTGGGAGATTCTGCAGAATATACAAAGAACGGCGTTGCACTGGACAAGATCATTGAGGATGCCAGAATCCAGTACATCGTAGGTCAGATTGATGAGGACCAGTTAAAGGCTCAGTGGGACTTATGGTCAAAGAGCGGCGGCGATAAGGTGATCGAGGAAGTGAATGCGGTTTATGCACAGATGAAATAAAGACAGACGGCTATGGGTCAGTACCTTTGAGGGAATCGCGGATCGGAGAAGGCAGCGGGAAAACAGGGAACAGTCCTGCTTTCCCGCTGCTTTTCGATTCGCGGGTCTGGCATGGGGCAGCTTGCATGAAAACCGCCTATTGGGCGGCAGACGTTAATCGTAATCACAGGAACAGGAGGAACCTATGAATTTTCAGAACGAATTTAAGAATCCGCCGGCGGCATACCGGATTAAGCCGTTCTGGTTCTGGAACGGAGAGATAACCAGAGAGGAGATCCGGCATCAGATCCAGGAGATGGCAGATAAGGGACTGGGAGGAATGTTTATCTGTGCCAGACAGGGAATGACGCTTCCTTATCTGTCTAAGGAGTGGTTTGATATGACTGTATATGCCTGCGACCTGGCCCGGGAATATGGCCTGGAGGCTTGGCTGTATGACGAGTATCCTTACCCCAGCGGAATGAGCGGCGGCGAGGTGCTTTTAGAGCACCCGGAGGCGGAGCATACGGTGCTGCATCATAAGTCTTTTCTGGCAAAAGGAGAGACGGAGCTTGAGGCAGATTTAGGGTGGAGCCGGGTACTGTTCGCCAAGGCATTTCCGGTGAAAGCTTTCCCAGAGGATTCTGCAGAAACGCATCCGGAATCTCCTTCCCATGATGTGTCGGCAGGGGAACGAGAAAGAGAGCTTTCGCCGGCCGGTACCGTGGACTGGGACCATGGCCTGGATTTAACGGATCATGTGGGAAATCTTCAGACAGAGAAGATTTACCAGAAAACAGGGCTGACCCGGTATAATAACAAGCGGTTTTTCTCTTATGGCCCAAGAAAGTTTCTCAAAACCGTCCTTCCTGCCGGAACCTGGAAGGTGGAGATTTATACAGAAGGGGTTATGGGAGACTTTAAATATTACGGGGGATTTTTTGATCCTTGTAACGAAAAGGCGGTACAGACCTTTCTTTCCACCACCCATGAGCGGTATCGGAAGGCGCTGGGGGAACGGTTTGGTGTCAGCGTTCACGGAATGTTCTCAGATGAAGTCGGATTGTTAAGCCCCATTCCATGGTCCAGGCTCCTTCCGGATAAATTTAAGGAGAGAACGGGCTATGATCTTCTTTCCTGTCTGCCTGCCCTGCACAATCCGGAGATAAAGGATGCCTGCCGCATCCGCTATGATCTGTATGCGGCTGCCCATGAACTGTTCCGGGAAAGCTACCACCATCAGATTTCTAACTGGTGTCGGAGCAATGGGCTTTCCTATGCCACAGAGGTTCCCTCCATGCGCCAGGGAACTCAGAAATACAGCGACATTATAGGCGGAGATACGGCTCATGAGAAACTTGGAAAGCCGTTGGAATGGATTTATGATGAATACATAAAAAATTACCGGAGCAACGCTAAGTCAGTCAGCTCCCTGACGAGACAGCTTGGCCGGAAATATGCCATGATCGAAAGCTTTCACAGCGTAGGCTGGACCATGACTCTGCAGGATGCAAAGTGGATGATCGACCGTCTGGGAAGCAGCGGGATCAACCTGTACAATTTTCACGCCTTTTATTATACCATTCAGGATATTACCAAGCATGACGCACCGCCGTCCCAGTTCCTGCAGAATCCCTACTGGAAGCATTACCGGAAGCTGGCGGATTATGTGGGCCGTATGGGCGTGATGGTGACCAATACGGAGGCAGATATCTCCATTGCTGTGCTGGATCCGGCGGCGGCTCTCTGGACAAAGCTGGGAAATCCTTTCCATGGATTCCCCTACCGGGGCGAGTCGGAGAAGGAGAAGCTGGAATGTGAGCGGATCCGCGATAACTGGGTTCATATCTGCAAGACCATATTATTCAATCAGATGGATTACGACCATCTGGATGCGGAGCTGCTGGCGGAGGCATCTGTATCAGACGGGAAGATTCGTATGGGAAAGGCAGAATATTCTGCGGTAATCCTTCCGCCCTGCCACTGTATGGAGGCGGCTGCCAGAAAAAAGCTGGAGGAATTTGTTTCCCAGGGAGGCTGTCTGATAGGTGTGGAACAGCTTCCTGTTGAAGCCATTGATGAGGAAGAAAGCCCGGAAGCTGCCTGGAAGACCTTGTTTGATGCTCCGTCGGCTCATTTTCTGGAAGGAGATGGCTGGGAGCAGGAGATGATAGCGCTGTGTCAGAAGTATGGACAGGAACATGTCAGCCGCACTGTGGCCATGGGAAGTAAAAAGGATGTGATCACCTGTGTTCGAAGGGATGAGGAAGGAAGCTGGTATTTGTTTGCGGCTAATCAGGGAAAAGATCCGGTGACCGTTCAGGCTGGAATGCAGGAAAGGGGAGTCTGGGACTGGACGGCAGAGGAATGGAGCCTGGAAGATGGGGCTGTGAATCCGGCGCCGATGCAAGAGGGCTGCATGGAGATTTACCTGGGAGCATTCGAAAGCAGATGGCTACGAATTCGGAAAAGGGAGCGGTGCAGGATGGAACGTCTGGTTTCTATGGGAGAAAGGGGAGGAGAGGGACAGTTGGAACGGATTGTCATTCCCTTTACCGGGCCGAAAGCCGTTTCGCTGGAAGGAAAAAACATCTGCCGGTTCGGAACGGTGGAGATATCCCTGGATGGAGAGAACTGGAGATCTGTGGAAACGGAAACCTTTGTAGAGCAGTGTCAGGAAACCGGAATCCTGGAGGGAAGAAACTTAAAATACACCGGAGATTTCGGGACGCCGAGAAAGCTGCAGATCAATTATCCCATTTCCTGCTGTTATCAGGCAGAATTTACCGCGGAATATCTGGCAGAGGATATGTCCATCTTGATGGATCGGGAAACCGTAACGGGGGATTTTCAGCTTTGGGTGAATGACAAGCCGGTGCCGGAAAAACGCTGGAAGCCGGTCTTTGTCAATGATCAGAATAACCGGGAGGCATGGATCGGTGATTTGATCAAAACAGGAAAGAATCAGATCCGGTTCCAGGTGACTGTCTGCAAGGATGAGGAAGGAATCCGGGATGTATTTTTCCTGCGGGGCAGTTTCGGCGTGATTCCGGCTGCCGGCTGTCCGGTGCTGACCAGGCTGCCTGTTAAGACAGAGGTTTCTCACCGCTGGATGAAGGGGCTTCCTTACTACAGCGGAACCATATGCCTGCAGGATGCAGCGGAGTTTCCAACAGTTTCCGGCCCGGAGTTCGAACTGGAGCTGGGGCTTGATCATCCTATTTATGACTGTATGGAGGTAATCGTAAACGGCCACAGTCTGGGAGTAAAGGCATTTACACCGTACCGCTGGCGATGCAGAAAAGAATGGGTAACGGAAGGGAAGAACCAGATGGAAGTCAGAATTACCAATACGCTGGCAAATATGCTGGACGGCACCTATTTTGACTATGACAATCACCAGTTGGTGAAGATTGAAGAATCAGGAGGGGCAGACCATGAATGATTATTTTCCACAGGAACAGGGGATTGGGTTTCGGATGGGCAGTGAAGGAAAGCAGGTACTCCGAACCATCGCCAATCGTTTTCAGGCGGACAATCCGCCGGTTCCGGCTGTGTACTACTTAAGAAGCCGAGAAAACTTTCCGATCTCGGATGATTACATGGATGAGATCCGGCTGCATGAGAAGCTGACCGGTCTTAATGATGAGGATTATGCCTGCGCCTGGGCGGTGCTGACTCCGGCGCAGCCGGGGGAGGTTCACTTTCGCTTCAGCGCCTTCGGACCGGTGGCCATCTATGTAAATGGAGAGCTGCAGTACCGGACGAATCTGGTTCAGGAGCGGTTTCCCCAGCAAGTGTCGGATATCTGCCTGAAGCTGAAGGCCGGAGAAAACAGCCTGATGTTTCAGTGCATTGCCACGCCTTTGGGCTGCGGGTTTCAGATCGGAAGCAGCTCCTATAAGGGCAGACGGATCCAGTTCTTTTCTCCTTTGAAGGAGAGGAAAGGGATCAGCGGCTTTCTCTGGGCTGGGCCATTTAAAAAACCGCTTTCGGAAATCTTTGCCTCGTTGGGGGGAATTCCGGAGCCGGAACTATCAGAAGCAGATACCGGGATCAGCTGGTATCCGAGAGTGCGCTGGAGTGAGGAGGAGAAACATCTGCCTCTTTCGGAACGGCTGTTTGGATCGGATGGAAAAGGAAAGGAGCTGGTGGCAGCAGCCAGATTCCGGATCCCGGAAGCAGGCTGCTATTATGCGCAGCAGCTGCAGGGAGAGATCTGTCAGGGGTATCTGGACGGAAAACCGATTCTTCTCTCCGATCCCCTTCCGGCAGGAAGCCATGTACTGGCGGTGAGAGGAAGGGATCCGCAGATACAGGTAGTGGGAGAAGACGGAAGAAACCTTCTGCCGGAATGCCCGGTTCCGGCTGCCTTTTCTTCTGTATCCTGGCTGTATGTCGGTCCGCTGGAGCAGGAGGAGCAGATGGATATGGAGAGCCTGCTTACCTTCCAAAAGCCTGTAAAGCTGGCGGCGAAAAATGGCGGGGCCACCTTCTGGCAGGCAGATCTGCCGCAGATGTACCTTCGCCCCTTCAATGAAGGCGTCCTTTATGGGGAATGGAATTATCCTTTGGGCGTGACGCTCTACGGCATGATCCAGACTGCCAGGCTGCTGAAGGATGAGGGTATGGGAAGCTATGTAGAGGGGCATATGAGAAAATGCACTGATTTTTACGATTACTGTATGTGGGATAAGTCTGTGTATGGGGCAGCGCCTTTTCACAACCAGTTGACTACCATTGACAGCCTGGATGACTGCGGTTCCTTCGCCTCGGCGCTTTTGGAGGTGATGAAAGACCGGCAGATACCGGAGGGCCGGAAGGTCAGTCAGGTAACGGCACAGTATATCCGAGATCAGCAGCAGCGTCTGCCGGACGGAACCTTTTACCGGAATCATTCCTATATGCCGATTATGAATGAAACCATGTGGGCCGATGATATGTATATGAGCATCCCCTTCCTGTGCCGATATTATCAGCTGGAAGGGGAGGAAGGCTTTCTGGAGGATGCCGTCCGCCAGGTAAAAAACTTTTACCGGTATCTGTTTATGCCTGAGCTGCAGATCATGTCCCATATTTATGATACCCATTATCAGGTGCAGACTAAGGTGCCGTGGGGCAGAGGAAATGGATGGGTTCTCTTCTCCATCACAGAGCTTCTGGCAGTGATGCCAAAGGAGCATAAGGACAGGCAGGAGATCCTTTCCATCTACCAGACGCTGTGTGAGGGGTACCGGAAGCTGCAGGATGAGGAAGGCATGTGGCATCAGGTGCTGACCTTCCCTGACTCTTATAGGGAGACCTCCTGCACAGCCATGTTTATCTACGGCTTTTCCAGAGGTGTGCGGTACGGATGGCTTACCGATCCGGAGCCTTACCGGGAAAGCGCTCTGCGGGGCTGGGAGGCCCTGTGCCGGACCGCCATTGACTGGAAAGGAAATATTTACGGTGTCTGCCGCGGTTCCGGATATTCTTTCAGCAAGGAGTATTATGCCCATGAGCTGAGTTGGAATGTTAATGATACCCACGGAACCGGGATCGTGCTGTTAGCAGGAATTGAGATGGAAAAAATGAAGCAGACCCAGGGGTGAGATGGAACAGGATGACAGACAGGTACAGAATGGAGGAAAAAATGAAGGACTTTAATCCAAAGGATTACGGAGCCGCCGCTGATGGAAGGACTCTGGATACGAAAGCCATCCAGGCGGCCATTGATGATGCGGCAAGAGAACAGGGAAGAGTGGTTTTGGAGCCAGGCACCTATCTGACCAGCTCCCTGTTTTTGGGAAGCCATATGGAATTTCATATGAAAGAGGGCGCCGTTTTGCTGGGCACCACCGATGAGGCCGAGTATCCGGTCATGGATACCAGAGTAGCCGGAATCGAGATGAAGTGGCTGGTTGGTATTTTAAATATTGACGGGCAGAAGGATGTAAAAGTGACGGGAAAGGGAACCATCGACGGCCAGGGCCCCTTCTGGTGGAGGAAATACTGGGGAGAGGACAGGAAGGGCGGGATGAGAAAGCCTTATGATGCCAGAAATCTCCGCTGGTGTGTGGACTACGACTGCCGCCGCCCCAGAAATCTGGTGGTGATGAACTCGGAACAGGTGGAGCTGTCCGGCATTGAGAGCGTCCGTTCCGGTTTTTGGAATGTCCATGTATGCTACAGTAAGGATGTGCATGTGGACGGACTGCGGATCCATGACAATGACGGTCCCAGCACCGATGGGATTGATATTGATTCCTGCAGTCATGTAGTGGTGGAACGGTGCTGCATTGCCTGCAATGATGACAGCATCTGCGTGAAATCCGGCCGTGATGCAGATGGACTTCGGGTTAACCGGGTATGTGAACATGTGCTGATCCAGAACTGTGAAATCCTTACCGGCTGCGGCGTGACCATCGGAAGCGAAACCTCCGGCGGAGCCAGAAATATCACCATCCGCAATCTGAAATACCGAAATACCGACTGCGGTTTCCGGCTGAAATCGGCAAAGACCAGAGGCGGCCTGATTCAGGATGTGCTGGTGGAAAATCTGGAGATGGTGAATGTAAAATATCCGTTTAACATGGTGCTGAACTGGCATCCGGCCTACAGCTATTGCGCCATCCCGGAGGACTATGAGGGAGAGATTCCGGAGCACTGGCATGTTCTTGCGGCGCCGGTGCCCGAGGAGCTGGGAATCCCCAAGGTGCAGAATATTACCATCCGGAATGTGACCTCAAGAAATGAACCGGATTATCATGGCATTTCCAGAGCCTTTGAGGTGGAGGCTTTCCCGGAAAAGCCGATGGAGCATGTGGTTCTGGAGCATGTTTCCATCAGCGCCAGGGAGTTTGGCCGGCTGCAAGGCGTGAAGGATTGGGTTTGCAGGGATGTGCAGATTACCATCCAGGGGCCTAACGAAGAGAAGAATGGGCAATTTGATGTAAGGTGATAAGGCTATCCGCAGTCTCATCCAAATTTTCGGGCAGCAGACCAATTCTCTTTTTCCTGTGGGATTTAAACCGAATAAATAGTAAAGTTGAAATCGGGAGCGGATTATGGTAGCATGGACATAACAGGATTCGGATATTTGTGAAGGAAGGACGGGTTGATGCGATGGCGAAAATAAATTTACCCTACGGCATTGACAGTTTTGCAAAAGTACGGGCCAGTAACTGCTATTACGTTGATAAGACCGGCTTTATTAAGGAACTTTTGGATCGGACATTTGATGTGAATTTGATCACCAGGCCACGCCGCTTTGGAAAGACGCTTATCATGAGTATGCTGTCAGAGTTTTTTGACATCCGAAAGGACAGCAGGAAGCTGTTTGACGGACTTGAGATCGCAAAGGACAGGGAACTTTGTACGGAATGGATGAATCAGTGGCCGGTGCTCTTTCTGACGCTGAAGGATGTGGATGGAAAATCATTCAAAAGAGCATACGATTTATTGAAAAACGGAATCTCAAAGCTGTGCAAGGAGCATGCCTATCTGGCGGAGAGCGATTTCGTGGACAGGGATGACAAAGATATTTTTCTGCGTTTAAAGGCAATGGATGCAAAGGATGTTGAAATCCAATGTTCTTTGGATACGCTGCTCCGCATGATGAAATCGCACTATGGGAAAGATGTGATTATGCTGATTGATGAATATGATGTGCCCCTTGCCAAGGCCAGCGACTATGGATATTATGATGAGATGCTGGAGGTGGTTCGCAGCCTTCTTGGTATGGCGTGGAAGTCGAATCCGGCGCTTAAGTTTGCGGTTGTGACCGGCTGCCTCCGGATTGCGAAGGAAAGTATCTTTACCGGCGCTAATAACTTTATTTCGAATTCGATTTCCAGCAAAAAGTATCAGGATTGCTTCGGATTTCAGGAAGCGGAAGTATATGCGCTGCTGCAGGCGGCCGGACTGCAGGATGCTTTGCCGGAGATGAAGCAATGGTATGACGGATATGTGTTTGGCGAGAAGGAGATCTATTGTCCATGGGATGTAATCAACCATGTGGATGCATTGCTGACGGACAGGAACGCAGTGCCGGAAAATTATTGGCTGGATACGAGCCACAACAATATCATCAAGCGTTTTATTGATTATCCCAATATCAACGTCAATGCAAAGTTTGAGATGCTGCTGGCGGGCGGCGTGATCCAGGAACCGATCCGTGAGGATCTAAGCTATGACATTGCCCATTCGACAGAGGATAACCTGTGGAGCATTTTGTACCTGACCGGGTATCTGACCCAGGTTCTGCCGGAGAAGCTGCCGGAGGGGATGCGCCCGTTGCCGGGCAAAAAGATCCTGCGGATTCCTAATGAAGAGGTGAAGTCCGTATTCGGCGATACGGTGAAGCGGTGGTTTGAGGAGAAAATCACGGTGAGAGACCGGAGCGGTTTGTTCCGGGCCTGGTGGAGCGGCGATGAGGAGCGGCTGACCCAGGAGGTTACGGATATCCTGTTTGGAACCATCAGCTATTTTGATTACAAGGAAGACTTTTATCACGCCTTTGTGGCCGGCTTGTTTTCCGGCGCCGGCTACCAGGTTCAGACTAATTCGGAGCAGGGCGCGGGAAGGGCTGATATCGTGATCAAAGAGCCAGAGCGCAGGCGGGCCATTGTGATTGAAGTGAAATGGCCCGGCAGAGAGGGCGGCAGCCTGGAAAAGGAATGTGAGAATGCCTTAAAACAGATTGAAGAGAAGCAGTATGGGAAAAACCTGCAGCTGGAAGGCTACCGGACGGTTCTTTGTTATGGAGCGGCATTCTTTGGGAAGCTGTGTCTGATTCGGCTTGCGGATAAAACAATTGGAACAGTAACTCTTTAAGTAAACCCTCGGGAAACCGAGGGTTCTTGCTGTTGACAAAGCCGGAAATTTAGCGTACAATCTACCTACAAACCAAAAGCGATGAAGAGGATTAGTAAGGATAGATACTGCGCAGAGAGAGGGCCGTCTGGTGGAAGGCCTTCCGGTCCCTGTATTCTGAACCGGCCTTGGAGCTCTGCGTGAGATAAGCGCAGCGTAGTTACCGGCGTTAACGGATGAGAAATGAGAGTGATTTCGGAACCTGAAGGCGGAAGGAAATATGCTTTTAGGCGCATCCGAAATTGAAAATAGGGTGGTACCGCCGAAGCTGTTCGGTCCCTTGTGCAAGACAGGGACGGCAGCTTTTTTATTTCACAGGAAATTCATCCGGAGTCTTCTATGCAGCAAAAGGCCCTACAGGCAGGATTCCTTTGTATGCAGATGGAGCTACGGCTGCAGCCGGGCTGCTGTTCCGAAAATAAAATAATTGAAACAGAAAAGGAGAAATGTGTCATGGCTAAGGACAAAAAAATGGTAGAAGCCATCACATCCATGGACGAGGATTTCGCCCAGTGGTATACCGATGTGGTGAAGAAGGCAGAGCTTTGTGATTACGCAAGCGTAAAGGGCTGTATGGTGATCAAGCCGGCAGGCTATGCGATCTGGGAGAATATCCAGAATGAGCTGGACCGCCGATTTAAAGAGACCGGCGTGCAGAATGTATACATGCCGATGTTTATTCCGGAAGGGCTTCTGGAGAAGGAAAAGGATCATGTAGAAGGTTTTGCCCCGGAGGTTGCGTGGGTGACCCACGGCGGGCTGGAGCCGCTGCAGGAGCGTCTCTGCGTAAGACCCACATCTGAGACCTTATTCTGCGATTTTTATGCGAAAGATATTCATTCCTACCGTGATCTGCCCCGTGTATATAATCAGTGGTGCTCTGTTGTGCGCTGGGAAAAGACCACCCGTCCATTCCTTCGCTCCAGAGAGTTCTTATGGCAGGAGGGGCACACGGCTCATGCCACCGCTGAGGAGGCAGAGGAGAGAACGATCCAGATGCTGAATGTGTATGCGGATTTCTGTGAGCAGGTGCTGGCGATTCCGGTTGTAAAGGGCCAGAAGACAGATAAGGAGAAGTTTGCAGGGGCTGAGGCTACCTACACCATCGAGTCCCTGATGCATGACGGCAAGGCGCTTCAGTCCGGCACCAGCCATAACTTTGGCGACGGCTTTGCAAAGGCCTTCGGCGTACAGTTTGCAGATAAGGATAACACCTTAAAATATGTTCATCAGACCTCCTGGGGAATGACTACCCGTATGATCGGCGCCATTATCATGGTTCACGGTGATAATAATGGCTTGGTGCTGCCTCCGAGAATTGCTCCCACCCAGGTGATCATTATCCCGGTTCAGCAGCAGAAGGAAGGCGTTCTGGACAAGGCTTATGAGCTGCGGGACCGCCTGTCTGGTTTTAAGGTGAAGGTAGATGACTCCGATAAGAGTCCAGGCTGGAAGTTCAGCGAGTGCGAGATGCGGGGTATTCCGCTGCGCGTAGAGATTGGACCGAAGGATATGGCCAATAACCAGGCTGTGCTGGTTCGCCGGGATACCCATGAGAAGACGGTGGTTTCCTTAGATGAATTAGAGGCAGAGGTTGCAAAGATGCTGGATACCATTCAGGCAGATATGCTGGAGCGGGCAAGAGCCCATCGGGAGGCACATACCTATTCTGCAGTGAACTGGGATGAGTTCGTGGAGACCATCAATACCAAGCCGGGATTTGTGAAGGCAATGTGGTGCGGCGATCAGGCCTGCGAGGATAAAGTGAAGGAAGAAACCGGCGCTACCTCTCGCTGTATGCCATTTGACCAGGAGCATCTGGCAGATACCTGTGTCTGCTGCGGTAAGCCGGCGAAGAAGATGGTTTACTGGGGCAGGGCTTATTAAAATAGAAGGATCTGCTTCCGGGTTAGAATGTTGAGTCAACCTGGCTTCGGGAACGCAGCCAGAAACCATGGTTCCCACAGAAACGCGCTCTCGCTCGGGAAAAAACGAAGCGGTACTAAGGCGCGTGGGAGACCGCGCCTAAGTGCCGTCGTTTTTTACGGTTTCTTTAGGGAACCATGATTCCTGGCTGCTGTGTAATGGGGCGCTTGGAGCAGAAGATTGTAGAAAAGTGATGTGTTTTAGTATCTGGTAGAACGGAGGA
>JAUNOF010000071.1:0-1326 GCA_030537215.1 Lachnospiraceae bacterium | reverse complement strand
TGGAGCAGAAGATTGTAGAAAAGTGATGTGTTTTAGTATCTGGTAGAACGGAGGAATATATTATGAGGATCGAGATTCCGAATGCGGTGGAGGAGATTATTGGAAAATTGAATCGGCACGGTTATGAGGCGTTTGCTGTGGGCGGCTGTGTTCGGGATACGATTCTTGGGAGAACTCCGGGAGACTGGGATATTACCACGTCGGCATCGCCTTATCAGGTAAAGGAGCTGTTTCGCAGGACCATTGATACGGGGATCCAGCATGGGACGGTTACGATCATGAAGGATCATGTGGGATACGAGGTGACCACCTACCGGATCGATGGGGAGTATGAGGATGGCAGGCATCCCAAGTCTGTGGTGTTTACCTCCAGCCTGAAGGAGGATCTGCGGCGGCGGGATTTTACGATTAATGCTATGGCGTACAGTCATGAGACCGGGATCGTGGATGAGTTTGGCGGAATGGAGGATCTGGCGGCAGGAGTGATCCGGTGTGTGGGTGATCCCATGGACCGGTTTACAGAGGATGCGCTGCGGATCCTCCGGGCCATCCGGTTTTCCGCCCAGCTGAATTTTTCAATCGAGCCAAAGACCAGGGCGGCAATTACGGCGATAGCGCCTAATCTTTCCAGGGTCAGCAAGGAGCGGGTCCAGGTGGAGCTGACCAAGCTGCTTCTGTCAGATCATCCGGAGCGGATGGAAGAGGTCTATGAAACTGGCATCAGCCCGTATGTGTCAGAACACTTTCACCAGATAGATTATCATCGCCTTTGCATCAGCCCTAAGCTTCCCAGACAAAAGCATATCCGGTGGGCGGCTTTCCTTAAGGATGAAGATGAAAATGCTGTCGTGAATATCTTAAAGGATCTGAAGCTGGATAATGATACCATTGCCCGCGTTCGGATGCTGAATCGATGGGTTGGCCGGAGAATTCCGGCAGAGAAGATAGAGATCCGAAGGGCCATGAGCCAGATGGAGCCGTCGCTTTTTGACGATCTGCTGGTGCTGAAGCAGTCCGTGGGAGAAGAGGGCATTGAGGCTCTTGAACGTTTGACGGAGGAAATCCGAAGGGCCGGTGATTGTGTTTCCTTGAAGGAGCTGGCTGTGACGGGAAGAGATCTGCTGGCGGCAGGTATGAAGCCGGGAAAGCAGGTTGGGGAAACCCTTAACATGCTGCTTGAATTGGTGCTGGAGCAGCCGGAGATGAATCAGAAGGAGCTTCTTCTGGAGGAATTTCTTACAAAGGCGTATAACCTATAGGGAGTGAAAAACATGGCTGTCCCAGCAGGACTGGGAGGCCATGTTTTTTTCTGTGCCGTTGTTCCCA
>JAUNOF010000070.1 GCA_030537215.1 Lachnospiraceae bacterium | reverse complement strand
GCTGCCGAAGAAGCGGTTATTGACATTACGGAAAAGATTGATAAAAAGTCGGGAAAAAGCATTCCTGTTTATGCTGCCATTCGATATATCGAAGAACACTACCAGGAAAATCTGGATCTCAACCGGTTATCGGAGCAGGTACACGTTACCCCCGCCTATTTAAGCCTGTTGTTTAAAATGCAGACAGGAATTAACTTTTTAGAGTTTCTCACCAACTACCGCATTGAAAAAGCATGCCAGCTTTTAAAAACCACATCTCTTAAAAACTATGAAATTGCGTATCAGACCGGTTTTAAAGATGAAAAATACTTTTCTACTGTATTTAAAAAGCAGATGGGAATGCCGCCCTCAAAATACCGGCGGATCCATTCATCCGTTACGGATTGACCTCCCCCACCTTCTCCTGTTCTGTAAAATCCGGCTTCATCCGGTACAGCGGACGGGGGAAGGCTCCATCATTGGTCCAACCTTCATAATATAGATAGCCTCCCTCATAGGACAGATTGCGGTAAACCTGATAGGGGATCTTGGCGATTCTCCGGTCGCTTCCATCCAGCCGGATACTGACCAGTCCAGGTGTCTTCAGGCTTACGCTGCTGGCATCGGCTGCCGCCGTGTAAACGATCCGGTCTTCCGTCAGCACGATCCGCTGATGCTCCGGTATCTGGATGCATACCAGAGGATCCAGCACCTCCTCCGATGCACGGATCTGGTTCTCCTTCTCTTCTCCGGCTAAACCGTTCTCCTGATCACCGGTATTCCGGCTCCGCACCAGCTCCAGACGGTCATAAGGCAGATGAAAGCTCCTCTGTTTTCCCTCCTCCGGCTGCTCAAATTCTAAAAAGCTTTGAGGTGTCCGCAGGAAATAATCGTAATCATCTCGAGAAAAGAGATAACGGCATTCCGCTATATCTCCCGGATAATTTTCAAACTCCTTGCCGTCGCCTAAAAACAGATATACCTGAGTCATCACCTGCCGGTCCGGGTCATAATATCCATACCAGAGATCGATCAGGCGGCCTTCCACCGTCCCGGACGGGTTTGCTCCCAGAATCGTGATCCTGCCGTCTGCCATTTTGTTTACTGCATAATCCAGCATATCATCTTGCCCCTGAGAGAGGATGCCGGAATCAAAATTCTTGATAAACCGGTCCTCCCGATGAACGCTGTCCTCGCTCATCCCCGATTCCTCCGGCGTCAATTTCTCCAAAGATGCTGTCATCGTGCTGACTGCTTCCGTATCGGAAAGAAAAAAGTTCTGTTTCCAATACCCATCGCGATTTCGTTCAAAGGCAAACAATCCAAAGTCTCCATGAAAAATAAGAGTATCCTCCGTTGCCAGATCGATGGAAATATTGTGTACCGGCACTGTATCTGTGTCTACTGCATCTGTGTTTGCTCCACCTGTGTTCACTCCATTGGTGCTTGCTCCATCTGATCCGGCATTCTCCCCTTCTGCTTCATTCCTTTCCTCTTCGCCTGTCTCCTGGAAATCCTTATCCTGAAACTGCCGCCAACCAAGCCGCTGGGAAGCCAGCCACTGACTGTCAGGTCTTTCTGTCAGCTGGAAACCATCTTTACTAATACCACTGTCACCAACCGAACCGTCACCGCTGTCATTTCCCAGCTTTCCGGCCAGGAAAATACTGGTAGGTCCATCTGCCCCTCCAATAATAGAAACCACGGCAGTATCTCCCCCATCGTCAAATGCACCAGCCGAATCATCGGAGCCGTCCGCTTTCGGGCTTACCATCAGGCTGACTCCCGCCGCTGCCAAAAGAATCCCGCACAGCACAAGTACAGCCCTCTTCGGCCTGCGGTAAGACAGAATATTCTGGATCCGCCGATAAGCCGAATGCTTTCCGAATGCCAGCGGCAGAAGCACCCGGCTCCTTCTCTCGGCCTCTGCCAGCAATACTCTGGAATAATCTTTCCGCTCCTCCATGCTGCAGTGCCGAAGGGCCTGTTCATCGCAGGACATCTCCATATCGGCGCACATCAGCCGGAAGCTGAGCCATGCCAGTGGATTAAACCAATGAATCATCACAGCCGCCAGCCAAAAAAGCTTCATCAGCCCATCCCGCCTGCATGCATGCACCATCTCATGGCGTAGGATCATAGGAACTGCTTCCTCTTCCATCCCAACAGGAAGATAGATCACTGGATGAAAGATTCCAAATACAAAAGCCCCATCGATCCGGTCAGAGACCCGAACCGGAATCTGCTTTGCCAAAATCTTCCTTTTATTTTGATTCCCAGCTGCCTGCACATCTGCCATCTCTTCATATTCCGGCATTCTAACTGCCGTGGAAAGCCTTCTTTTAAGTATCCCGTACTGCGCCAGATGATACAGGAGAAAGGCTGCCATTCCAATCACCCAGACTGCTCCAGCCAACGCAAGCACCACCTGGATGGGATTAACCGACTGTACCGGTGATTCCGGCGCCAGTGCTTCCATCACCGAGCCATTTACCGCCCGGTCCACCCAGATCACCCCGGTCTGGATCTCAGGATCTGCCTGATATGCGATCTCCTGTTGAACCGGCTCCGGGTTGACCGGAAGGAGACTTACCGGTGCATGGATCACGAAGGGACACAGGAAGCGAAACAGCACAGGAAGCCACAGGGCATAGGAATAGCCTTTCGGCATGCGGCGAAGCAGCCGACGAAGCAGGATCACCAGGCAAGCGGTGCAGCCTGCTGCAAAGCTCATATTGAAAACTCGGATCACCATTTCTGTAATCATATTTCTCTCACCTCTCAACTGCCTTCTCGATCATTTCCCGGATCTCCTCAGCCTCTTCTCTTGTCAGCTTCCGTTCCGACAAAAAAGCAGTCACAAATGCAGGCAGGGAACCAGAAAAGCTTTTATCCACCACCGCTTTACTCTCCTGCCGCTGCACCTCCTCTTCCTTGATCTCTGCTGTCACTACCGCCTGTTCATTTTTTACAAAGCCCCGCTCTGCCAGCTTCTTTAACACGGTAAAGCAGGTGGATTTTTTCCACCCCAGTTCCGCCAGACACAGTCGGGCCAGCTCCATAGACCGCACCGGCTCATGCTCCCACACCAGCTTCATAAAGCGGTATTCGCTGTCAAACAGGTGGTGTTCCTTTCTGTCATGGGATTTCGGATATTCTGCTTGCTCTCTCACATTCCTTCCTCCAATCTTTTTCTATTCTGCTTTGACCTTTTACTTTCAGGTCTATTGTAATAGTCCTTTTCTTGTTTTAGTCTATCACAGTAGACCTATTTCTGTCAATCCTTATGTGTTTTATTTTCTATTCTTTTGATTCCCATGTTTATTTTGGTTTTCCTTTGTACTCTCCCTTTTAACCGTGGGTTATTTATCCGCATGTGGCTGTTCAGTACCCTCACAGTTACATCTGCTTACTAAAAAGAGACGGGTGCATATTCTGATACGAACGTGCATCCCGCCTCTTATCTTTTATTATTCAAGCCAATCTGTCCCGCAGCACCTCAACTCTGCACTCATGCCTTTTCTTCCTATCCTCTTTGCTGTAGGCGATTCCCACAGCAAGAATCCGTCCCGTATACTCCGGGTTTTCTCCAAATTTTCCTTCAAAACGGAGTGCATACTGACGATCCTTGACCTGCTGTATGGCATCATCTGCTGTGTGGTTTACCTTCAATTCGATGATGATGCAATCATCACTTTTCACAAAGGGGTAGAAAATAAAGTCCACATAGCCCACTCCAGCCTTATCCTCGCGTTCAATACGGTAAAAGTCCAGTGCTTTCAGGTACACCCATCTTATAATAGATGCCAGTTCCGCTTCGTCACTGTACACCTGCATGGGACTGTGGGTGTTATGGGCATATTCCATAAGTTCTGTCATGGTTTTTATGTCACCTGCTTTAGTCGCCGCAAGCATTCTTCCGGATTCTTTCGTGAGTTTATACACATTTCCAAGAGACGGCTCCCTCTGGACCACCTCTGCAAATTTATCCATCAACTCTTTGTTGGGAATGGAAACATATCCGTTCTTATAATTCAGAAAGCCATATACTACCATTGCGGAAAATATCTCATCCTTTGTTTTCAGTTCCATAGAGGTAGCTGCATATTCCTCCACCCTCGCCGGAACCGGATTGTCTGCTACCATCAAGGCGATATCATCCCTGACCGCATCCGTGTTTGCCCCTATATAATAGAAAATCTCATCATAAGGACCGGAACTTGTCCAATAGCTGCGCAGTTGATTGTATGTTAAAGCGCCGACCACAGACCTTGGATTATACAGTCTCCCGCCGCCTGCTGTCTGATAGCCGTCATACCACAGTTTCAGTCCCTCTCTGGTTACTGCCGGGTTATTTTCCGTCTTCTTATATCGCTGGTACAAAGCATCAACTTCGGCATCTGTAAAGCCGAAATAATCGCTGTACGCGGTCGACGTTGCCATAGAAAATTCAAAGAACATATTCAGTTCGGAACCGCTGGAGTATTTTGAAATCGGAAGGATTCCTGTCATATAAGCCATTTCCACATAGGCTTTGTCCTTTAAAAGATTGCTGAGAAATTTCGTAAAGCTTCCCTTATCCGAATCGGTGGCAAAATCCTGATGGTAAATATAATCCCATTCATCCAACACAAAGATGAACTTTTCTCCATAATATTCAAATACATTGATCAATGCATCCCATACCGCATCCTCTTTTTCAATCTCTGCGTTCGGATAGTTTTTTTGCAAATCTGCAATCAGCCTTTTCTTTATCCTGGCGATATACTGTACATAAGTAGTAGTCTCATCCGGCATCTCATTAAACATGATGTGAATCACATTATGCCTGTTCAAATGTTCCTCATACCAGTCATACTTTGACACTTTTAAATTGTGAAAAAGCCTGCCGCTGTCCACACCTTTCCCAAAATAAGATGCAATCATGTTCGCCATGACTGTTTTCCCAAAACGGCGCGGCCTGGTAATCGCTACATACTTTTGCCCTTTGCCCTGATTAGGACCATATTCTTCAATATCATTCTCCTCCATCTCCACAAGCGGCACAAGTTCAGCCAGTATATCTGTCTTATCTACAAAGTATGCCGACGCATACTCCCTGCGAAACAAACCGTACGCGCTCCGGCTGTTTAAGTAAACACCCATTTCATTTTCTCCCTCCTTCTGGAGTTCTGCTAAGTAAAACTACTATTTATGAATCTATTATAACCGTTTTCCATAACCCAAACAACCCAAACATTTCTACAATATCTTCTCTGGTCAGGGTACGGGTTACTGTTCATGTGCGTTCACAGCAGTCACAAATAATTATTTCACCATGACGAAAGGCCCCGCCCGGTGATGTTACTCACCAGGCGGGACCTGCCCTCATCTCTTTTCTTGCACAGATATCTTGATGTTGGGGTCATAAGATATTCTGCCCCCTATGATACGCGGATTTCTCTGCACTTACACTGCTTTTAATTCACACTTCTCTTCACATAAGTGGTATGCAGCAGATGATGTGCCTTCTCGCTTCCAGGCTCGCCAAGGTAGGTAGCATACAGCTCCTTGATGGCCGGATTCTCATGAGATTTCCGGATTGGGTTATTCTTATCCAGATCATACAGAACCTTTGCACGCAGACCGCGGATATCCGTGGTGTTGCGCACATGGCCTGGCTGCTGAGGCTGTCCGCCGCCGTTTACACAGCCGCCTGGACATCCCATGATCTCGATGAAGTGATAATCAGCCTCACCATTCTTTACCAGGTTCAGAAGCTTTCTTGCATTGCCAAGGCCGGAAGCCACGGCAACCTTAACATCCATGCCGGCTACATGGTAGGTAGCCTCCTTGATGCCCTCTGTTCCTCTAACCTCGGTAAAGTCTACACTTGGAAGCTCCTCGCCGGTTAGTGTCTCCACTGCGGTTCTCAAAGCCGCCTCCATTACGCCGCCGGTTGCACCAAAGATCACGGCTGCGCCGGTACCCAGGCCCAACGGCTCGTCAAACTTCTCATCTGGAAGCTGGGTGAAACGTAATCCTACCTTCTTGATCATCCGCGCCAGCTCTCTGGTGGTCATGGTATAATCTACATCCGGATAACCGGTGGCATCCTCGTCAGGACGTCCGATCTCGAACTTCTTTGCGGTACATGGCATTACGGATACGGATACGATATCCTTCGGGTCGATCCCCATCTTCTCCGCATAGTAGCTCTTTGCAATTGCGCCGAACATCTGCTGCGGGGACTTGCAGGAGGATAAGTTCTCGGTCATATCCGGGAAGTAGTGCTCACAGTATTTTACCCAGCCTGGGGAACAGGAGGTAATTAGCGGAAGCACGCCGCCGTTCTGTACCCGGTGCAAAAACTCATGAGCCTCTTCCATAATAGTTAAGTCAGCACTGAAATTGGTGTCAAACACCTTATCAAAACCGATACGGCGCAGGGCTGCTGCCATCTTGCCTTCCACGTCAGTTCCGATGGGGTAGCCGAATTCCTCGCCCAGACCGGCACGAACAGCCGGAGCTGTCTGTACAATCACATGCTTGGACGGGTCATGAATGGCTGCCAGCACATCGTCGATGCAAGATTTCTCCGTCAATGCGCCGGTGGGGCATACTGCGATACACTGTCCGCAGGATACGCAGGAGGTCTCCCCCAGTCCCATCTCAAAAGCGGAACCGATATTGGTGCGGAAGCCTCTCTCATTGGCGCCGATTACGCCGATGCCCTGAACCTGCTCACAGACTGCCACGCAGCGGCGGCACAGTACGCACTTAGAGTTATCCCGAAGCATATGAGCAGCGGAATCATCAATACAGGACGGGGTCTTTGCGCCGTCATAGTATCCCTCATCCTCTACACCCAGCTCTCTTGCCAGCTGCTGCAGCTCGCAGTTGCCGCTTCTTACACAGGATAAGCACTTTCTGTCATGGTTGGATAATAATAACTGAACGGTCTTCTTTCTGGAATCCAGTACCTTAGGAGTATTGGTCCATACTTCCATACCTTCATTGATCGGGTATACACAGGAAGCCACCAGGCTTCTTGCGCCCTTTACTTCTACTACGCAGACACGGCAGGCGCCGATCTCATTGATCTCCTTTAAAAAGCACAGGGTTGGGATCTCAATGTGGGCCAGTCTGGCTGCCTCCAGGATGGTGGAACCCTTTGGAGCAGAAACTTCCATGCCGTTGATTTTAATTGTAACATTCTCCATCTGTTCTTCCCTCCCTTATTTCTTGTAAATTGCGCCGAACTTACACTTCTCCATACAAGCGCCGCACTTCACGCACTTCTCGGTATCGATGATATGCGGATTCTTAACAGAACCAATAATTGCGCCTGCCGGACAGGTTCTTGCACACAGGGTACATCCACGGCACTTGTCACGGTCAATTACATAGGACAGCAGAGCCTTACATACGCCTGCCGGACATCTCTTCTCCTTGATGTGCGCCTCATACTCGTCGCGGAAATAACGCAGAGTGGAAAGCACCGGGTTCGGAGCTGTCTGTCCCAGACCGCAGAGGGAGTTGTTCTTAATATAGTAGCAAAGCTCTTCCAGCTTATCTAAATCTTCCATGGTAGCCTGGCCCTTGGTGATCTTGGTCAGGATCTCCAGCATACGTCTGGTGCCAACACGGCATGGCGTACACTTACCGCAGGACTCTTCCACGGTGAACTCCAGGAAGAACTTGGCAATATCTACCATACAGTCATCTTCATCCATAACGATCAGACCGCCGGAGCCCATCATGGAACCGATTGCGATCAGGTTGTCATAATCGATGGGAATATCAAAATGCTCTGCCGGGATACATCCGCCGGAAGGACCGCCGGTCTGAGCCGCCTTAAATTTCTTGCCATTGGGGATACCGCCGCCGATCTCCTCGATTACCTCCCGGAGGGTGGTTCCCATTGGGATCTCTACCAGACCGGTATTGTGGATCTTTCCTCCCAGTGCGAATACCTTGGTTCCCTTGGACTTTTCGGTACCCATGGATGCAAACCAGTCTGCACCGTTTAAGATAATCTGCGGAATATTGGCATAGGTCTCTACGTTATTTAAAATAGTTGGCTTTCCAAATAAGCCCTTCTGAGCCGGGAACGGAGGACGCGGACGCGGCTCACCTCTCTTGCCCTCGATGGAGGTCATAAGAGCAGTCTCCTCGCCGCACACAAACGCACCTGCACCTAAACGCAAGTCGATATCGAAATCAAATCCGGTTCCGAAAATATCCTTGCCTAATAAATTGTACTCTCTTGCCTGCTCGATGGCGATCTTGAGACGTTCAACTGCGATAGGGTACTCTGCACGAACATAAATATAGCCCTGGTTTGCTCCGATGGCATAGCCTGCAATGGCCATAGCCTCCAGTACAACGTGAGGATCACCCTCCAGAACGGAACGGTCCATAAATGCACCTGGATCGCCCTCGTCCGCATTACAACAGACATACTTCTGATCTGCATCATTCTGCTTTGCTAATTTCCACTTTAAACCGGTTGGGAAGCCGCCGCCGCCTCTTCCGCGGAGACCGGAATCCAAAAGGGTCTGAATCACGTCGTCCGGAGTCATCTCCGTCAGCACCTTGCCAAGAGCCTCGTAGCCGCCGGTTCCAATATACTCGTCGATCACCTCCGGGTTAATCACACCGCAGTTTCTCAGGGCAACACGATGCTGCTTCTTATAGAAATCGGTATCAATCAGCGCCTTTACGCCGCCTGCCGTTACCGTCTCATCATACAGAAGGCGGGTAACCACACGTCCTTTTAACAGGTGCTCAGAAACGATCTCCGGAATATCCTCCACCTTTACCATGGAGTAAAAGCTGGCATCCGGATATACAATCATAATAGGGCCTAATGCACATAAGCCATGGCATCCGGTCTGGATCACCGCAACCTCATCCTGCAGACCCTGTCTCTCGATTTCTTCTTTTAATCTTTCAATAATCTGTGGGCTTCCGGAGGAAGTACAACCAGTTCCGCCGCAAACCAGTACATGTGAACGATACATATCTGTCTTCCTCCTTATTTCATATCGGTAGAGCCGAGGGTGTATTCATCTACCACATGGCCGCCTACCAGATGGCGGTTTACGATCTCAACTGCCTTCTCCGGATTCATGCGGACATAGGTTACCTTTGGCTCGCCGGGAACCATAACCTCTACAATGGGCTCATACTGGCATAAACCGATACATCCGGTCTGGGTTACTGCGATCTTATCCGTAAGTCCTCTTTCCTGGACCTCCTGGGAAAGCTTCGTCAGAACCGGTCTTGCCCCTGCGGCGATTCCGCAGGTTGCCATACCAACTACAACTCTGGTATGGTTGTGATCCTCTGCACGAAGACCAACCTGATTCTGCATCTTTTCCCGAATTGCTTTTAATTCAGCAAGAGTTTTCATGTTTTCCTCCAATCTTGTGCCGTTTTACAGCACTGCTCCCTGATCCACGTCACATTTGTTCTCTGTCAAATACTCCATTATGTACTGAGAAATCTCCGGCTCCGAAAAAGGAACGTCTCCCAGAATTTCTCTGAACTCCCTGGTGTCTAAAGTAAAGAATCTCTCATCCACCTGATACGTATAGACAAAATCGGTTTCCGGATGATACACGATTAAAGTGTGGATAGTGCTGGTAATATCTCCCAAAGGCATCCGGTCAATATGGGACAGTCCGAACACAGCCGTCACCACAGTTCCCACTCCCACCTGAGAGTCGATGGAAAAGCTTCCTCCTGTACTCTCCGCTGCATATTTATAGAAAGGAATGCCAAGCCCCACCTTTCTGGTGGTTCTAGTGGTGAAAAATGGGTCTGTTACCTGAGCCACCTGCTCTGGCGTCATACCGCATCCGTCATCTTCAATTCGGATGGTCAGCGTGTCTGATATATGATCCGCCTGAATCAGGATGGATACCAGCTTCGCACCCGCCCGGGTGGAATTTTCCGTTACATCTAATACATTCAGGGAAATCTCCGGCATCATAGGCTAATTGTACTTAGCCAGGATTCCAGGGATATCCTCCGGTACCAGTCTGCCGTATACCTCACCGTTGATCATCATAACGGGAGCCAGACCGCAGGCGCCAACGCACCGGCAGGAATCCAGGGAGAACTTTCCATCCGGAGTACATTCTCCATTGGTGATTCCCAGCAGTTCTTCCAGCTTGGAGAAAATATTGCCAGAACCCTTTACATAGCATGCCGTACCGAGACAGACAGAAATCTTATACTTGCCCTTCGGCTGCAGCGCAAACTGTGAATAGAAGGTTGCCACTCCATAAATCTTTTCCAGCGGAATCCCTGTTTCGTCAGAAATCATGGTCTGAACTTCTATCGGAAGATAGCCATAGATGTCCTGAGCCTTCTGCATAATCGGCATCAAGGCTCCCTGGGTGTCTTTAAGTTCAAGAATTACTTTTTTCAAAGCTTCTTCCTGCTCTTTCGTCCCGGAAAACGGAACTGTTTGTTTTTTGCAAGCCATTACGTTACCTCCTCATTTCATTCCCACAAAGATGTGGACGCCCTAACCTCAATGCCATGGATACATGAAGCTGCAGGCGCGGTTGTGCATTGTGCAATGTATCTACATTCTAACATGTATTTTCAAAAAAATCTACTAGATTCGTCATTTGTAAGCAGACAGGTTCTGTTCCTGTTTATTCACTATGACCAGCAGCAAGAAGAAAAAGACCGATTTTCCCTGCAATCTACAGATTTCCTGCATTTCATCGTCCAGCTCCCCTTTTGCCCTTAAAAATCAATATCGACTAATTTTTAGCTAAGATTCTGCCTTTTACCCGCCTGCTTTTTCCTGTATGATAGGCACAACAGCAAAAAATGCTGCAAAATAAAAATCACAAAAGGAGTGAAGGATTATGATGAAGAATATCAGCGGATTTTGGATGAAGAACGGCGGTGAAATTATCTCCGGCACCATATTGCTGGTTGCTATGGTAGCGGTATATTCTCTGCCATATATCAAATACTTTTTATAGGCCGGGAGGATCCATTGACTTATGTATCCTCACAAGCCTTACATCCAGACAAATCAAACTCAGTAAGCGCACCAGGTTCTCAATGCCTGATGCGCTTATTTGTTTTTAGACCTCCCCGACTACAAATAAGGATTGTTTTTGCTCATCCGTTTCAGTTCCATGGGAGTGCATTGGTAAGTTTCCTTAAACTGCTGATAGAACAGCTTGGTGTTATAGATGCCGTTCCGCTCCAGAATTTCCTGTATGCTTCCTTCCGAATACAGAAGATCCTGGTAAACATGGCTGAGCCTGACCCGGTTTACATATTGAAGAAAGGACAGGCCTGTGTTCTTTTTAAAAAACCGGCAGAAGTATTCCTTGTTCAGCCCCAGTTCGCCGGCAGCCTCATCAAGGCTGACATGCTCCCTGTAATGCTGCTCCACATAGCGGAACAGCTGTTCAATCCGGCTTCTCTGGTTATTGTCCTGCGCAAGGGCCGTTTCCGGCAGGGCCTGGCTGAACTGATCTACCAGCACTGCCATGATCTGCAGGAGCTTGGCGCTGCTGTTTAAAGAATAACTGGCCTTCTGTTCGAAATAAAGCACGGTCAGATCCTTTAAATAAGCGCAAAGCTGGTTATAAGCCTCCATCTGGTTCGGGCGCATTTTCTCCTGGCAGCATGCGATATGCATAAGTTCAATATTAGCGATATAGCGCCTGAGATAGCCCTTGGAAATATGAATACAGATCCCCATTGTCTGCGGAAGCTTATAAACCACCTCATGGACTGTTGCGGAGTCAATCACAATTAAATCCAGGGGCCTTACCTGATACCGTTCTCCTTCCATTATAATGACAGCGCTCCCGTTCAGAATATAAAGGATTTCCATTTCCTGGTGCCAGTGAGGCGGCGAATTGTACTTCATGGTAACAAATTCAATCTGAAAGCCCACATCAGGCAGCACATTCGTTTTTTGATACATGGTCTCCATGTTTCCATCATACCACTTTTTTATACCCTTGCAAATCCCAGCCAAGCAATTTCTTTGCATTTTTCTCTATGTTTTGCACAATTTTTCTTTGTATTTTATTTTATTTTGTGAAAAAACTAACAAAACTTCTGATTGATTATTCCTTCCTCAAATGGTATCTTTAAAGTAGGCCATATGAAAAGAATTTAAAATCCGTTTAAAATTAATCAAAGGAGATTTGTTTATGACAGTTAAGGATGTGAAGGACACGTTAAAAGCCAGAGTTTTAACCGGTGAGGATCTTTTGGATCAGGAGGTGCGCTCCGCCTGCGGTTCTGATATGATGAGTGATGTACTGGCCTTTTCTAAGGATCATTCCGTGCTGCTGACCGGCCTGTGCAACCCTCAGGTGATCCGCACCGCAGAAATGCTGGATATTGTCTGTCTGGTGTTTGTCCGCGGAAAAAAGCCGGATGATTCCATCATTGAGATGGCTGCGGAGCGTGGGCTGGTGGTTCTTGCCACCGGACATCGTATGTTTTCTGCCTGCGGCATGCTTTACGCTGCCGGATTGAGAGGAGGTGCCATTTGATGGATGATGCCATCCGCCTGACCTATGAGATATCGCCTGATGACTTTACCCGTGCCGGGGAAGCCAGCAGCGATGTAAAACGAAAATTAAAACAAATGGGTGTCAGCCCGGAGGCTGTCCGCAAAGTTGCCATCGCCATGTACGAGGGAGAGATCAACATGGTAATTCACGCAAAGGGCGGCCAGATCCGGGTTGAGATCACACCGGAGAAGATCATTATGATCCTGGATGATGTAGGTCCCGGCATCCCTGACGTGGAGCTTGCCATGAAGGCCGGCTATTCCACTGCACCGGATGAGGTCCGCTCTCTGGGCTTCGGCGCCGGCATGGGACTGCCTAACATGAAAAATTACACCGATTCTATGGATATTGATACCAGAATCGGTGTGGGAACGAAAATAACAATGGTGGTGAATATTTAATGGATAAATTTTATCATTCTGTCCGCCTGGACCCAGAATTATGCAAAGGCTGCATCAACTGCATCAAGCGATGCCCTACCGAAGCCATCCGTGTGCGGAACGGCAAGGCTCTGATCAACAGCAAATTCTGCATTGACTGCGGAGAATGTATCCGGGTCTGTCCCCATCACGCCAAATATGCCATTTATGACAAACTGGATGAAATGCGGAAATATGAATATACCGTTGCGCTTCCGCCCCCCAGCCTTTACAGCCAGTTTAATAACCTGGACGATGTGAATATCGTACTGAATGCACTGCTGCTTATGGGCTTTGATGATGTATTTGAGGTAAGCGCCGCTGCCGAGCTGGTTTCGGAAGCAACCAGAACCTATATTGCAGAGCACAAGGACCAGCTTCCCATTATCAGCACAGCCTGCCCCTCTGTGGTGCGTCTGATCCGGGTTCGTTTCCCGAATCTGATCCCCCACATGCTGCCCCTCAATCCGCCGGTGGAGATCGCTGCCATGCTGGCTGCACAGCGGGCCATGAAAAAGACAGGGCTGTCCAGAGAGAAGATCGGCATCTTCTTTATCTCCCCCTGCCCCTCCAAGGTTACTTACGTCCGCGCCCCTCTTGGCAATGAATCCAGCCAGATCGATGGAGTCCTTGCCATCAAGGATGTTTATCCCCAGCTTCTATCCCGGATGAAGGCAGTGGGCAGCGACTACCCGGAGATTGGAACCTCCGGCAAGATCGGTATCAGCTGGGGACGCAGCGGCGGCGAATCCAGCGGCCTTCTGTCAGAAAACTACCTGGCTGCCGATGGCATTGAAAATGTGATCCGGGTGCTGGAGGATCTGGAGGACCAGAAGTTTACGAATCTGGAATTTATCGAGCTGAACGCCTGCAACGGCGGCTGTGTAGGCGGTATCCTGACCGTAGAAAACCCTTATGTGGCGGAAACAAAGCTGAAACGCCTTCGCCGCTATATGCCGGTGGCCCGCACCCATATGACCCATGAAGCAGAGGAGGTTATCCCATGGACCACAGGAGTGCAGTACGAACCGGTCTTCCGACTGGGTACCAATATGATGGAAAGCTTCACCCGCTTAAACCAGGTAGAACGTCTGTGCAAAAAGCTGCCTGGTCTGGACTGCGGCTCCTGCGGTGCCCCTACCTGCAAGGCGTTGGCAGAAGATATTGTCCGCGGTGATGCAAAGGAAACCGACTGCGTTTACTATTTAAGAGAAAACCTGCATAACCTGTCCGAGGAGGTTTCCATTCTGGCAGATGACCTGGCAGAAGGTGACAAGGGCGGTAAGGAAACCCTTCGGATCTTAAAGGAATATATCCAGCGTATCTCCGACGAGATGAGTCTTCTGGACCGAAGGGACGAAGAGGATTAGAACATAGAAAATACGAAAACAGCCGCAAAAAAGGAGGATTTATCTATGACCGTTCAGGAATTATGGGACAGCGGATTATTAAAGCAGATAAATGAAGGCGATGACATGGACCGTGAGATCAGCAAGCTGTTCTGCTGTGACCTGTTAAGCATCGCCATGAGCAAGGCCCCGGCTGGCTGTGCCTGGGTCACGGTAATGGGCAATATGAATACTCTGGCAGTGGCATCTCTGGCGGACGCCGCCTGCGTGATCATGGCAGAAGGCGCCCATTTGGACGAAACAGCCCTGACGAAGGCAAAGATACAGGGAATTGCTGTGATGGAAACGGAGCTTCCCATCTTTGACGCAGCCCTGGCCATTCATCAGAGGCTGACCGGAGAATTATTATGATAAGCCTTACCTATGACTTACATCTTCATTCCTGCCTGTCCCCCTGCGGCGATGACGACATGACTCCCGCCAATATCGTGGGGATGGCCGCCCTTCTGGGCCTGGATGTGATCGCAGTCACCGACCACAATTCCTGCAAAAACTGCCCTGCTGTAATGGCGGCTGCTGCAGAATACGGTGTACTGGCGATTCCCGGCATGGAGATCAACACGTCTGAGGAGGTTCATGCAGTCTGTCTCTTTCCCAATCTGGAGGCAGCCATGGATTTTGACTCCTACGTCTATGACCGGCTGATCCCATTTCCAAATAAGGAGGCCATTTTCGGCAGGCAGCTGATCTACGATCTGGAGGATCATATCTGCGGAACCGTCCCCAATCTTCTGATCAATGCCGCTGACATTTCCTTTGACGGCTTATGGGAGCTGGTCCGCTCTTACGATGGGGTTATGTTCCCGGCCCATGTAGATAAGACTGCCAACAGTCTGATCGCCAACTTAGGCTTTATCCCTCCGGACAGCCGGTTTACCACCGCTGAGGTGAAGGATCTGAAAAAGCTCCATGGATTGAAGAAGGAGCATCCTTACCTGGAGCACTGCCGGATCATCAGCAACTCCGATGCTCATTACCTGGAGCATATCCATGAGCCGAATTTAGTGATTCCGGTGGAGGAGCGGAGTATACAAGGAGTATTGGATACGTTATTGCAGCCATTTT
>JAUNOF010000231.1 GCA_030537215.1 Lachnospiraceae bacterium | reverse complement strand
AGGAGGAAATCAAGTGTTAGGACTTTACGGTTTTTATGACGTTGTAGTATGCGGAGGCGGAACCTCCGGCGTAACGGCGGCCATTGCGGCTGCAAGGACAGGGGCAAAAACGCTGCTGATCGAGCGGGTAGGCCAGTTAGGCGGTCAGATGAATTTTTCCGGCCCGCCAGGATTTTCCTTTGCCCATCTGTTTAATGGAAGACATGAGCAGATCATTGCCGGTTTTGCGGAAGAGACCCACAAGAGACTGCTGGATGAAGGACATGCCCTCCCCCATATGCTGGTAGAGCACAGAGGGCATTATACCTTCTCCTATGTGGACCCGGACTGGTGGGGACTGCTGGTTTATAAGATGTGCCGGGAGGAAGGCGTTGAGCTGATGCTCCATTCCCTGGTAACGGAAGTGATCCGGGATGGAAATGTGGTAAAAGGCGTTGTGTGTGAGCATCCCGGCGGCCGGTCGGCAGTAATGGGAAAGGTGATCATCGACTGTACCGGCGAAGGCGAGGTGTGCTATCAGGCAGGAGCTGAGTGTGAGATCGCTCCGATCCAGATCCTGGAGCCGTCTACTGTGGCGTTTACAGCAGATGGTGTGGATTGGGACAGGGTAGTAGCCTATATTCATGAAAATATTGACCAGTTTATCTTTAACCAGCTTCACAATCCATATAATGAGTGGACAGAGGAAAAGATCAGGCAGCGTGTGCTGGAGATCGATGATATTCTGGAGATCGGCGAGGTCATGGGATATCTGGGGCTGAAGAAGCATGCTACCTGGACTGGAGAGTGGCATAATAAATCTGGTGTTGGATTTTTCTTGATGCCGAAGGAGGGACGGATTCTGGCCCATTTCCAGCATTCTTCCCAGGAAGATTTATGCGACTGCTCCCAGGTAAAGGGAATTACCCAGGTGGAGGTGGAATGCCGCAGGCAGAATATGATGGCCTGGAGATTCTTTAAGAAATATGTGCCTGGTTTTGAACATGCCTACATTACCAGAACCTGTCCGGAGGCCCGAATTCGTGAAACCAGAAGGGTTATGGGGGATTACATATTACAGTTTGAGGATATCAAGGAGGCAAGAAAGTTCCCGGATGTAATCGGAAAGAGTGCATTCCCCACTGGAGCCAAGCATGCGGTGAACGGACGGGCCCTGGCGCTGGAGGCCATGGCTGTCCCCAAGGATCTGGGTTCCAATGATATTCCGTATCGGGTTTTGGTAGTAAAGGGGCTTGAAAATATTATGGTTGCCGGAAAAGCAGTATCGGCTGACCGTGCTTCCCATCAGAGATTCCTGCAGCAGACCATCGTAACCGGTCAGGCAGCCGGCGTGGCGGCAGCGCTGTGTGCAAGAGACGGAATCACTCCCCGACAGCTGGAGGAGGATGTGAAGGAGTTGCAGGATATTCTGATTTCCCAGGGAGCGATCCTGTACGGAACTCATTAGGAAGGAGAGGAAGGCGGCTGTAAGGGTATAAGGCAGCTGCAAAAGAGATAAGGAGGCGGATGATATGTTAAATTACTATGGTGAATATGATGTGATCGTATGCGGAGGCGGAACCTCCGGAGTGTCTGCGGCCTTGGCATCTGCCAGAGCAGGGGCTAAGACGCTGCTGATCGAGCGTGTGGGCCAGTTAGGCGGTCAAATGAATTTTTCCGGCCCGCCAGGATTTTCCTTTGCATGGCTTTATAATGCAAGGCAGGAACTGGTAGTAGGCGGCATTGCAAAGGAGATCTATGATTTGATGCTGGCAGAGGGACATGCCATGGAGGAGCATCATCCCAGATGGAGGGCTGGCTATCAGTTTAATTACATTGACCCGGACTGGTTCGGCATGTATATTTATCAGCTTTTGACGGAAGCCGGCTGTGAATTCATGCTCCACTCTCTGGTGACAGAGGTGGTTCGGGAGGGAGACGCGGTAAAGGGCGTGATCTGCGAGCATCCGGGCGGACGGTCCATGATTCTGGGCAAGGTGGTGATCGACTGTACCGGTGAAGGCGAGGTATGCTATCAGGCCGGAGCTGAGACAGACAAGCTTCCCAAGGATCAGCTTGAGCCGGCTACCGTTGCATTTACCTGTGACGGTGTGGATTGGGATAAATTTATGGAATACTTTATGAGCCATCTGGATGAGTTCGATTTCAACCATATTTATGATCCGTATATTAACATGGACGAGGATCAGATCCGGGAATATATCAGAGAGAATGCCAAGTCTATTGAGGATATCGGTGAGGTTATGGGATTTGTTTCCCTTCATGAGAAGGCGATGCAGGTTGGAGAATGGCATAATTACAGCGGAGTGGGATTCTTTATTATGCCGAGAGAGGGCGGCAAGATCCAGGCACACTTCCAGCATTCCTCCCAGGTGGGCCATGCAGACTGTACCGATGTGCGGGATATTACCAGGGTTGAGATTGAGGCCAGGGAGCAGGATGAGATCGCTTACAAATTCTTTAAGAAGTATGTTCCCGGATTTGAACATATGTATATCACAAGAGTGTGTCCGGAGGCCAGAATCCGAGAGACCAGAAGAGTGGTGGGAGACTATATCCTGCAGGCAGAGGATGTGGCAAATGCCAGAAAGTTTGATGATGTGATCGGAAAGAGCGCTTTTCCAAGCGGACCGAAGCATGTGCTTCCATCGGATGCAAACACTACCAACGGCACTCTGACAGTGGCTGCCATTGCCAGACATCCAAAGGATGGAGGCTCCAATGATATTCCTTATCGCTGCCTAGTGGTAAAGGGACTGGATAACATCCTGGTGGCAGGTAAGGCGATCTCTACCGATCGGCCGTCCCATAACCGTTTCCTGCAGCAGACCTTCGTGACTGGCCAGGCAGCTGGCTGTGCAGCAGCAATCTGTGCCAAGAAGGGAATCACCCCAAGGCAGCTGGAGGCTTCGGTAGGAGAGCTTCAGGAGCTGCTCTTAAAGCAGGGGGCGATTCTTTACGGAACGCATTAGGAGGAGAACGAACATTTTTTAGTAAGTTGTCCATAAATTCTCAATAAGCTGACTTCCTTTTCTGAAAGAAGTCAGCTTATTTTGTT
>JAUNOF010000069.1:4855-15792 GCA_030537215.1 Lachnospiraceae bacterium | reverse complement strand
AATTAGAAACAGATAAGAGGAGTGCAGATGCCATTTAATGAAGCACAGTCCCAGGCAGTTTGCCATGGAAAGGGGCCGATGATGGTGCTGGCAGGTCCCGGATCGGGAAAGACCACGGTGATCGTGGGGCGGGTCCGGCACCTGGTAGAGCAGCAGGGGGTAAATCCTTCCAATATTTTGGTCATCACCTTTACCAGGGCGGCAGCCAGGGAGATGGAGGAGCGGTATCTGGCTTGTGAACAGAACAGTTCAGGTGGAAGGGTCAGTTTTGGCACCTTCCACTCTGTATTTTTTCGGATCTTAAAGCTGGCATACCAGTATGGTGGAGAAAATATTGTAAAGGAAGAACAGCGGATTCAGTTTATCCGGGAGCGGATGGAGAAGCTTTCTCTGGATGTGGAGGATGAAGGGGAATTTATCCAGTCCATCCTCAGTGAGATCAGCGCAGTGAAGGGTGAGATGATGTCCCTGGATCATTATTATTCCAAAAACTGCTCAGAGGAGATCTTTAAGGCGCTGTATCAGGCTTATGAGGAGCGGCTCAGACAGCTTGGACTTCTGGATTTTGATGATATGCTGGTGATGTGCTATCAGCTGTTTCAGGAGCGGAAGGATATTTTATCCGCCTGGCAGCGGAAGTATCAATATATTCTGATCGATGAATTTCAGGACATTAACCGGATCCAGTACGAAGTGATGCGGATGATGGCCCTGCCGGAGAATAATCTGTTTGTGGTGGGGGATGATGACCAGTCCATCTACCGCTTTCGGGGAGCAAAGCCGGAGCTGATGCTGGGATTTCCCAAGGATTACCCGGAAGCGAAGCAGATTCTTTTGGATGTCAATTACCGATCTACACCCCAGATCGTCAACACGGCTGGGCGATTGATCATTCATAACAAGGCGCGTTTTTCCAAGTCTATCCGGGCCAATAAAAAGCCGGGAAGACCGGTAGTTACCCGCATCTGGCAGGATGGAGCCCAGGAGGTGGAGGCGATCTGCCAGGAGATCCGGGATTACATCCGGGCCGGAGCAGCCTATGAGGACATTGCCGTGCTGTTTCGGACCAACCAGGGGCCCAGGCTTTTGGTGGAAAAAATGATGGAGTACAGCATCCCTTTCCAAATCAGGGATGAGCTTCCTAATATTTATGATCACTGGATCGCCAGAAACCTTCTGGATTACATTCTGGTAGCCAGAGGTCATGCAGAGCGGGGGCGGGTGCTGTCTATTATCAACCGCCCAAAACGATATATCAGCCGAGATGCCCTGGAAGGGGATCTGGTAAACTGGGAGCAGGTAAAATCCTTTTACCAGGATAAAGGCTGGATGGTAGAGCGGATCGAGGATCTGCAGTATCACCTGATGTCCATTAAGAAAATGGCTCCTACCGCGGCCATCAATTATATTCGGAAAGCAGTTGGGTATAATGACTATTTGAAGGAGTATGCTCAATTTCGCCGGATGAAGCCGGAGGAGCTTATGGAGGTGGCAGACCAGATCCAGGAAAGCGCGGCGGAGTATAAAACCTGCGAGGCGTGGTTTCAGCATATCCTGGAATATAAGGAGCAGCTGGCCCAGCAGGCGAAAGATCGGAACCGGAAGAAGGAAGGTGTCTCTCTCATGACCATGCACAGCTCTAAGGGGCTGGAATTTCGGATTGTGTATATTCTGGATGCCAATGAGGGGGTGACTCCTCATCACAAAGCCTTTCTGGATGCTGATATGGAGGAGGAGCGCCGGATGTTCTATGTGGCCATGACCAGGGCAAAGGAGCGGCTTCATGTGTATTATGTGAAGGAGCGGTATCATAAGAAGCAGGAGGTATCCCGGTTTGTAACGGAATATCTGGGAGGAGAACGGCCTGCCGGGTATGGTCGGGGAAGCAGACTGGGAGGAAAGAATGGAAAATAAGGGATTTGGACTGGTGCATATTTACTGCGGAGATGGAAAAGGCAAGACCACTGCAGCTTTGGGGCTGGCCGTCCGGGCAGCGGGAAGAGGAAAGCAGGTATTAATTGCCCGGTTTTTAAAAACCGAGGATTCCGGCGAGGTTTCTGTGCTGCGCCAGATTCCGGGGATTCAGGTGCTGCCATGTGAGAAAAGCTTTGGCTTTACCTTTCAGATGACGGAGGAGGTCAGGAGGGAAGCTGGTGCATATTACAGCCAGGTGCTTGAGAAGGCGGCAGAGGCTGCCCGGAATGAAAGGATTCATCTTCTCATCCTGGATGAGATCCTGGGAGCCTGTAATGCCGGGCTGGTGGAGAAGGCGCGCCTGGAACACATTCTGAAAACACGTCCTTCTGGCCTGGAAGTGGTGCTGACTGGGAGAAACCCCTGGGAATCTCTTCTTGAATCGGCGGACTACATTACCGAAATGAAGCCGGTGCGCCATCCCTATGAGAAGGGCGTCATGGCCAGAGAAGGCATTGAGTATTAATCAAAACGCAGAGCAGGGGGCTGCTGTGAACGAATGGGAACAGGAACGATGCGAAAATAAGACAGGAAATACTGCAAAAACCTTGCTTTTCCCGGCATATTTTGGTAAAGTGATTAAAAATAAATGTTAAAATTAGCCTAGGAGGACTAACAAATGAAAGATAATGAGAAATTCAACAGCAATTTAGGTGAGAACGGCGAGGAACCGGAGGAGACTACAGTTACCTTGACCTTAGATGATGACACCACCCTGGAATGCGTTGTAATTAACATTTTCAAGGCAGGAGACAAGGAATATATCGCACTGCTTCCAATGGAAGGTCCGGCAGCAGAGGAGGGCGAGGTTTATCTGTACCGTTATACGGAGGATGCAGACGGTCAGCCCAATCTGGAAAATATTGAAGATGACGATGAATTTGACATTGTATCCGAGGCATTTGATGAGATGCTGGATGCAGCTGAATATGATGAGATCGTAGGCGAGGACCAGCTGGAGGATTAAGCCAGCAGATAAAAATTATACTTCCTTTTCCACGGAAACTATGTTATCCTTATACCTGGACTAAAATACAGAAATACTGTATCTTATAATTAGGAAAAAACAGGAAGGTATGCGATATGAAGTTAGGCATTGTAGGGCTCCCAAATGTAGGAAAGAGCACCCTTTTTAATTCTTTGACAAAAGCAGGCGCAGAGTCAGCAAATTATCCATTCTGCACCATCGACCCCAATGTAGGCGTAGTTCCAGTTCCGGACCCTCGCTTAAAGCAGCTGGCAGATCTTTATGATTCGGAAAAGATCACACCGGCTGTAATCGAGTTCGTAGACATTGCCGGGCTGGTAAAAGGAGCATCCAAGGGAGAGGGTTTAGGAAACCAGTTCCTTTCCAATATCCGTGAGGTAGATGCAATCGTGCATGTAGTGCGCTGCTTCGAGGACACGAATGTGATCCATGTAGACGGCAGCGTAGATCCCATGCGTGATATTGAAACCATCAATCTGGAACTGATCTTCTCCGACATTGAGATCCTGGAGCGCCGGATCGCCAAAACCTCCAAGGGCGCCTTTAACAACAAGGAGCTGGCGAAGGAAGTGGAGCTTCTGAAACGGATCAAGGATCATCTGGAAAACGGAAACCTGGCCCGCGGTATGGAATTTGCTGATGAAGATGAGCTGGCATTTGTCAATTCCCTGAACCTTTTAACCTGGAAGCCGGTGATCTTCGCAGCTAATGTAAGCGAAGATGATCTCTCTGACGATGGCGCCTCCAATCCTCATGTACAGAAGGTAAGGGAATTTGCCAGGGAAAATGACTCCGAGGTATTTGTGATCTGCGCCCAGATCGAGCAGGAGATCGCAGAGCTGGATGATGATGAAAAAGCTATGTTCCTAGAAGACCTGGGTCTGACCGAATCTGGTCTGGACAAGCTGATCGCTGCCAGCTACCGTATCCTTGGTCTGATCAGCTACCTCACTGCCGGTGTTACAGAGACCCGCGCATGGACCATCAAGGTAGGAACCAAGGCTCCCCAGGCCGCCGGAAAGATTCATTCCGATTTCGAACGAGGCTTTATCCGCGCCGAGGTAGTAAACTACCAGGACCTGCTGGACTGCAAAACCTACCCAGCCGCCAAGGAAAAAGGGCTGGTACGCCTGGAAGGCAAAGACTATGTAGTGAAAGACGGCGATGTTATTTTATTCCGCTTCAACGTATAAAAATATCAGAGAAAAATACAGGATTGCATCCTAAAAACATCTCCGGCTGAGGTATTACCGCAGCCGGAGATGTTTTTATACAGCCGTCCCCCTACATGTTCTCTATTTTAAGGAAGCTGGAACCCTTCCGTCTCATCACAGTTACGTACAAAAATCCATTTAAAATTCCCATGCCAACCCCCATCAGCAGCCGGACCGCCCTCCCTGCGAACGCCTTTTCCGCCCGCCGGCACTTAGGCGCGGTTCTCCACGCGCCTTACGTGCCGCTGCGCGCGGAACAGAGCGAGAGCGCGCTGAGCAGGGAGGGCGGTCCGGCTGCTGCGTACCCTTGCCAAATAACCTCCATCCCATCTGTCGAACCCCCTCACATCCTGTCAATCGAATTTCGTTGCTTTTTCCCGAGTTTAGGGTTAAAATGTAAACAGCTCAAAGGCAGAGAGGAGTTTTACATATGACGACAAGCGGAGCAGATTTAAGCTTCATTAATCTGGGCATTACTATAGAGCACCTGCAGAACCATATCTCCATTTTTGGCTTCCGAATTGCATTTTACGGAATTATTATCGGCTGCGGAATGCTGGCAGGGATCTGGCTGGCCCAGTCCGATGCAAAACGTCGAGGACAGGATCCGGACCTGTACCTGGATTTTGCATTGTACGCGATCATCTTTTCTATCATCGGAGCACGGACGTACTATGTGATCTTCGAGTGGGACGCATACAAGGATAATTTGCTTCAAGTGTTTAACCTGAGGGCTGGGGGACTAGCGATTTACGGCGGGGTAATCGGTGCAGTACTTACCCTGATTGTTTTTACCAGGATTAGGAAACAGTCATTCTTTTCGATGGCGGACAGCGGTGTGCTGGGATTGGTATTGGGACAGATTATAGGACGTTGGGGTAATTTCTTCAACTGTGAGGCCTTCGGCGGATATACAGAAAGCCTTTTTGCCATGAGGATCAAGCGTTCCCTGGTGAACCCATCTATGATATCCCAGGAGCTGATTGACCATCTGATCGTGGAGCAGGGAGTGGAGTACATTCAGGTACATCCCACATTTTTTTATGAATCAGTTTGGAATTTTTGCCTTCTGATGTTTATGCTGTGGTATCGGAAGCGGAAGCGTTTTGACGGTGAGATGTTTTTGATTTATCTGCTCGGCTATGGAATAGGAAGAAGCTGGATAGAAGGCCTTCGAACCGATCAGCTTCTCTTGTTCGGCACCGGACTCCCGGTTTCCCAATGTCTGTCCATCATTCTCGCAGTAGGAGCAGCCAGTGCCCTGTTTTGGAAGCATAAACAACTGGGAAATGGTGAAAAGGAGACCGTGGGATGAATCTTTCAAAGAACGAATTAATCGAGAAAATCGAATCGGCCAGGCAGGTTTTAAATGCCAGCATTGACGAAGGTAAGGATTACGAGCAGATCTACCAGTACAGTGTGGAGCTGGATATGCTGATTGAGCAATACATCATAGCAGGATTTTGAGAAGCGTTTCACTTAAAAAACGAAAAAAATAATTTTATTTAAGCCAAAATCGGATTTTCGGTTTTGCATGGCTTAATATAACAAGGAATGGCTGAAAAAACTTGCATTTCTGAAGCAGGGATGATATAATTCACCCCAAGCACAAGGAACAGAGTACGAAGAGGTCTCTGCCGCATCTAAGCGGCGGAATCTCTTCTTTTTTTGTTTCCTGAAAAGCAATGGAGCTTTTTCTTTCTGCATACATCTGCATGTCAGAAGAAAACAGCTTCGTTTTTTATTTATGAGGAGGAATCATTATGAAAAAACGTTTATTGTCTGCAACACTGATTGCTGCCATGTCGGTTTCCATGCTTGGAGGGTGCGGCTCTTCTGCACAGCAGGCAGCTGCTACGTCAGCAGCCCCTGCCCCTTCTGAAGCAGCCGCGGCAGGCTCTGAGGAAACCAGTCCAGCGTCTTCTCAGCCGGCTGCATCCGGAGAGGAGGACAATGTTATTAAGGTTGGCGTTGTCTGCTCTCTGACCGGCGGTTCTGCTATCTACGGTGAGGGCGCTCAGAATGCCGTTACCATGGCGGCGGAGGAAATCAATGCCTCCAACCCGGAATATACCATTGAGATCGTCAATGACGGAAAGCTGATGGATGACGCAACAGACGCGAAGCAGGCGATCAATGCATATAACGGACTGATGGCCTTTGGACCGGAAGCCATTGTAGGATGCTTCTTCTCATCGGTAACTCTTCCCATTGCAGAGCAGGCATCTAAGGATGGTATGCTGCTGCTGGCAACTGGAGCCACCAATAAAGATGTGACCTTAAAGGGCGATTCGATTTTCCGCGACTGCTTTATCGACCCGTATCAGGGTAAGATGGCTGCACAGTTTGCCAAGGAAAAGGGCTGGTCAAAGGCGGCAATTATCTATGCAAAGGACGATGATTACTCCAACGGCCTGAAGGATGCCTTTATCGAGAACGCAGAGGCAAACGGCATTGAAGTGGTTTACACCGGAGAATGCACCACAAAGGATACTGACTTTTCCGCACAGGCTTCCCAGGTGGTGGCAAACGGAGCAGACTTCCTGTTCTATCCCTGCTTCCTGGATACCGTTCCGCTGCTGGTAGGCGCTGCAAGAAATGCAGGCTTTGAGGGCGCGATCATGGGCGGCGACGGCTGGGACGGCGCCGATACCTCCGGCCTTGAGGCTGAATTCGCAAACTGCTATTTCACCAACCACTATTCTTCAGAGGATACTGCCCCGGCAGTGGCAAACTTCGTGTCCAAGTATACGGAAACCTATGGAACCGAGAGTCTGAATGCATGTGCTGCGTTGTACTATGATGCCATCTACATGCTGGAAGAGGCTGCTAAAAACGGCGGCGGCAGTGACAGCGCATCTCTGGTTAAGGGTATGACCGGTATGACCTTTACTGGTGTAGGCGGAACCTTTACCCTGGATGAAAATGGGGATCCGGAGAAATCTGTGGCGATCAACACTTATGAGGACGGTCAGGTGAAATGGCTGATGACCCTTTCTCCAAGTGGTGAGAAGAAATAAGGATATCCATAACAGACGGAATGAGATGGGACAGCAGTGTGCATGAGGCTTTCAAGGCCCATGCACATTGTTGCTTTCCTCCAGGACGCACTGCAAAGCAGTCCAGAGAAAGGAATCTTGCGTATGACATTTTCATTATTTTTCCAAAACCTGATTAATGGGCTCAGCCAGGGCGCCATCTATGCCTTGATTGCGCTGGGCTACACCATGGTTTACGGTATCATCCGTATGATAAACTTTGCACATGGTGATTTCATTATGATCGGTGCATATACCTTATTTTATACCATTCCCCTGATGGCCAGTGCAGGGATGCCGGTATGGATGGCAGTGTTCCTTGCTGTGGCGGTCTGCTCTGCTGTGGGCATTTTGGTGGAAACCATTGCTTACAAGCCGGTGCGCAAGGCAGGCTCACTTTCGGCGCTGATTACCGCAATGGCTATGAGCATCTTCCTGGAGAATCTGGCAATGGTGCTGTTCGGCGCAAAGCCTCACAATGTTCAGAAGATATTCAGCTTCCCCAACATCAAGATCATGGGTATCACATTGTCTGTGAATGTGCTTTTGTCCATTGCCATCGGATTGGTGATGATGGTGGGCCTGCAGCTTTTTATCAAGAAGACCAAAATGGGAAAGGCAATGCGTGCCGTCCCGCAGGATAAGGATGCGTCCGTCCTGGTGGGAATCAATGTGAATCGTATTATCACCATTACCTTCGGCATCGGCTCCGGTCTGGCGGCGGTAGCGGCACTGATGTATTGTGCAAACTATCCCCGTGTTACCAATGATATGGGTTCCATGATGGGACTTAAGGCATTTATTGCAGCCGTGCTGGGCGGCATCGGCGTAATTCCTGGTGCTATGCTGGGCGGGATTATCATTGGACTGGTTGAAATTTTTGTAAAACTGTTTGCACCTGGCTGGTATGAGGCCGTGACCTACAGCCTGCTGATTGTGATTCTGCTGGTAAAGCCGTCCGGTATTCTGGGAAAGAATGTCGGAGAGAAAGTCTGATGGAGGTGGCGTGATGAAAAAAGCATATAAGATTTCCTATCTCGTCAACCTGATCGGGGTCCTGTTGGTGTTCCTTCTGTTTCTGGCGCTGTTTGAAAGCCAGGTGCTGGGCACACGCACCCAGTATATCAAGGGGATCTGTACCACCGCCTGCTATACCATTGTTATGGTAAGCTCCCTGAATCTGATCGTAGGCTGTATGGGGGAGTTTTCTCTGGGCCACGCAGGCTTTGTTTCAGTAGGCGCCTACGCCTCCGCCATCGTGTCCAGTGCTCTGGCAGGCAAGGGACTGCCGGATCTGGCGCTTCTTCTGGTGGCGCTGATCGCCGGAGGGCTTGCATCGGCGGCTACCGGTGTGCTGGTAGGAATTCCGGCGCTTCGTCTGCGGGGCGACTATCTTGCTATTGTTACAGTTGCTTTTGCGGAAATTATTCGTGTGTGCTTCTGCAACTTTTCTATTACAGGCGGCGGCAAGACCATGAGCGGTATTCTGAAGCTGGCTGACTTTTACTGGTCCTACTGGATCATGGTGGTTTGTGTCGCAGTTATGTACATGTATGTGCGCAGCCGTTACGGGCGTACTGTGAAGGCAATCCGTGAGGATTATATTGCAGCTGCGGCGTCAGGTATCAATGTGACGTATTACAAGGTGCTGACCTTTGCCATTGCGGCATTCTTCGCCGGGGTAGGCGGCGGGATCTACGCCCATTATATGACGGCGATGATTCCAACCAACTTTAACTTTAATTATTCGGCAGAGCTGCTTTCTGAGGTTATTATCGGCGGCACCGGGTCTCTCACCGGCTCCGTTATCGGGGCGGCGTTCCTTTCCTCCCTGCCGGAGCTGATGCGTTCCTTCTCCACCTACCGCATGCTGGCCTATTCCGTGGTACTGGTGCTGGTTATGATCTTTAAGCCAGGCGGCATTTTCGGCTCCTGGGAATTCTCCCTGTCCCGTATTCTTCATATCGGCACAGGCCGTCTGAATGGAACAGCGGCAAAGGAATCTGGAAAGGAAGGTGAAGGCTGATGAACGATACCAGCAAAGCACCAGTATTAAAGGCGCAGAATTTAGGGATTCAGTTTGGCGGTCTGAAGGCAGTGGACGGCTTTAATATGGAAATCGGAGAGTCCGAGCTGGTGGGCCTGATCGGGCCAAACGGCGCAGGAAAAACTACCGTATTTAATTTGATCACCGGTGTTTATAAGCCCACAGAGGGTTCTTTCTATTTAAATGGTGTCTGCATGAACGGCAAAAAGACCCACCAGATCGTGGAGGCGGGGATTGCACGTACCTTCCAGAATATCCGCCTGTTTAAAAAAATGTCCGTGATCGATAATGTGAAGGCGGCCATGAATGCCAAGCTTACCTACCGTTTGCCTCAGGCAATCTTCCGAACCTCGGCGTACTGGCAGCAGGAGGCCGAGATTACAGAACGTGCCAGGGAGCTTTTAAAGATCGTTCATCTGTCTGGCAAGGAGGATTATGAAGCATCGAATCTTCCTTATGGACAGCAGCGCCGTCTTGAGATCGCCCGTGCACTGGCCACCGATATGAAGCTGCTTCTCCTGGATGAGCCGGCAGCAGGCATGAATCCTACCGAAACGGAGGAGCTGCTGGAGATCATTAATTATATCCGAAATGAATTCAGGATTTCCGTGCTTTTGATCGAGCATGATATGAGCCTGGTTATGAAGATCTGCCAGCGGATTCAGGTGCTGGATTTTGGTACCACCATTGCATCCGGCGCTCCTGAGGAAATCGCCAACAACCCTAAGGTCATCGAGGCTTATCTGGGAAAGGATGATGAGGAGGTGCAGCCCTATGCTGGAGATTAAAGATTTAAACGTATCCTACGGAGCGGTGCATGCCATCAAGGGCGTGTCGCTGCAGGTCAATGACGGGGAGATCGTATCCTTGATCGGCGCTAACGGCGCAGGCAAGACCACCATCCTGCGGACCATTTCCGGGCTGGAAAAGGCCACGGACGGCACAATTTTGTTTGACGGCCATGATCTGCGAAAAACTACCCCCAGCAAAATCATCAACCTGAAGCTGGCACATGTGCCGGAGGGGCGGCATATTTTTGCCCAGATGACGGTGGAAGAGAATCTGGAAATGGGGGCCTTTGCCGATGGAAAAGAGAAAGGGAAAGCGATGGAGGACGTATTTGAGCGCTTTCCGCGGCTGAAGGAACGGCGCAGGCAGCTGGCAGGAACCCTTTCCGGCGGTGAACAGCAGATGCTTGCCGTAGGCCGCGCGCTGATGGCAAAGCCCAAGATGATCCTGATGGATGAACCATCCATGGGATTGTCCCCGCTTTTAGTAAAGGAGATTTTTTCGATCATTAAAGAGGTGAACCAGAAGGGGATCACAATCCTTTTAGTGGAGCAAAACGCAAAGATGGCATTGTCCATCTCAAACCGGGCCTATGTGCTGGAGACTGGAAAAATCTCCATTGAAGGCAGTGCGAAAGCTCTGTTAAATGATGAGCGCGTGAAGAAGGCTTATCTGGGACAATAGTATTTCCCGGCAGCTTTCATGCCGCCGTTGCGCGGCGATGCTGCATGGGAAAGGAAAGGATAATCGTTATGAGTGAAAAATTTTTTGCAGTGGCCATCACCCGCACCTGCGGCAGCGGAGGCGGAAGCTACATCGGAAAGAAGCTGGCTGCCGATTACGGCATTGATGTGTATGACCGCAAGCTTCTGCGCCTTGCCTCGGAG
>JAUNOF010000069.1:0-4755 GCA_030537215.1 Lachnospiraceae bacterium | reverse complement strand
TACTACGTCTACCACACCGGCCGCCGCTGGAAAAACCCAGAAAACTACGACCTATGCATCGACACCTCCAGCCTGGGCCTTGACAACTGCGTAGAACTGATCAAGCAGTACATCAAGTTAAAATTTAATCAATAATACAGAAACAAATAAAAACCTTCGAGAATCGGCTCTCCTCCAATTCTTGAAGGTTTTTTATATCATAAATACCCCACTCCCGCCATATCCTTCTTAATTCCTTCATTCTGCCAACACAGCAGCATCGGGCAGGGCGCCTCCCTGTGAACGCCTTTTCAGCCCGCCGGTACTTAGGCGCGGTCTCTCACGCGCCTTACGTACCGCTGCGCGCTGAATAGAGCGAGAGCGAGCTGAACAGGGAGGCGCCCTGCCCGATGCGGACCCTTCGCCAACAAAGTAGCATCCCCAATTTTCTTTTTTCCTATTTCCAGAAAAATTTCTTGCATTTATCTATTGGATGTACTAAAATGATTATACAAGTGGTGGAAAGTGGTAGAAAGTGGAACAAAGGGGTAGCCAAGTGGATTGGTTGTATGGAATAGGTCCAGGTGATTATTATGTTCATGGGTGAATACAATCATACAGTCGACGCGAAGGGACGTCTGATCGTACCTTCTAAGTTCAGAGAGCAGCTGGGAGATGAATTCGTGGTGACGAAGGGGTTGGATGGCTGCTTATTTGTGTATGAGAACACCGAATGGAAGGCCCTGGAAGAAAAGCTTCATGCTCTGCCGCTTACCAATGCAAATGCCAGAAAGTTTTCACGATTTTTCCTGGCAGGAGCCACTTCTTGTGAAGTAGATAAGCAGGGACGAATCCTTCTCCCATCTGTTCTGCGGGATTTTGCCGGGATTGAGAAGGATGCTGTGCTGGTTGGTGTTGGAAGCCGGATTGAGATCTGGGCGAAGGACCGCTGGCTGGAAGCAAACTCCTATGATGACATGGAAGAAATTGCAGAAAATATGGAAGGACTAGGAATTTAATGGGATTTGAGCATACATCTGTGCTGCTTCACGAAACCATTGACAGCCTGCACGTAAAACCAGACGGCATCTATGTAGATGGCACCCTGGGCGGAGGCGGACATGCCTTTGAGCTGTGCAGCAGACTGAATGAGAACGGAAGACTGATTGGAATTGACCAGGATGCAGCAGCGATTGCGGCGGCATCGAAACGGCTTGAGAAATTTGGCGATCGGGTGACCATCGTAAGAAGCAACTATGTGGAGACTCCTCAGGTGCTGGCAGATCTGGGGATCGAAAAAGTGGATGGGATCTACCTGGACTTAGGCGTGTCTTCGTATCAGCTGGATACACCAGAGAGGGGCTTTACCTATCGGGAGGATGCGCCTCTTGATATGCGGATGGATCAGAGAAAGACCATGACGGCAGCAGACATCGTCAACGGCTACAGTGAGATGGAGCTATATCGGATCATACGAGATTACGGCGAAGATAAATTTGCAAAAAATATTGCCAAGCATATTGTCAGGATGCGGCAGGAGAAGCCGATTGAGACGACAGGAGAGCTGATCACAGCCATTAAGGCGGCGATCCCGGCAAAGGTGAGGGCCACCGGAGGTCATCCGGCGAAGCAGACTTTCCAGGCGATCCGCATTGAGCTGAACGGCGAGCTGGATGTGCTGACGTCATCCATTGACCGGATGATTGAGCATTTGAATCCAGGAGGAAGACTTGCCATTATCACGTTCCACTCTCTGGAAGACCGGATCGTGAAGAATAAATTCAGGGAAAATGAAAATCCCTGTATCTGTCCGCCAAATTTTCCGGTATGTATGTGCGGGAGGAAGAGCAGAGGCAGGGTGATCACCAGAAAGCCGATTATTCCTACTAAGGAGGAAGAGGAAGCAAATAAGCGTTCCAAAAGCTCAAAGCTGCGCGTTTTTGAGCGGGCATGAGCGGTTGGCGCCAGCTTACTATAAAAAAGTAATATCATTAATCAGGAAATGGTAAGGGAGGAAGAGCTAAGATGGCTGGAAAGCGGAATTCATATCATTCAAATTCATATCACACACGGGCATATGTTGAGGGGAATACTGCGCGAAAACTGAAACCAGCCCAGGCTCCAGGCGTTCAAAGTACCCAGAGAGTCCGCCGCTCGGTGGATTATACCGTAAGACGGAATCAGGAGAAGGCTCTTCAGATGGATCTGCCTTTTGTTATCATGCTTACGATCGCAGCGATCTGTACCTTATATCTGTGCGTGAACTATCTTCATGTGCAGTCTTCCATCACGTCCAGAATTCATAACATTGAACTGCTGGAGCAGGATCTGGAAGTGCTGAAGTCGGAGAATGATGCTTTGGAAACCAGCATCAATACGTATGTGGATCTGGATTATGTGTATGAAGTAGCGACACAGGAATTAGGTATGGTATATGCCAACAAAAACCAGGTCATTATGTATAACAAGACGGAAAGCGAGTATGTAAGACAGTATGACGACATCCCAAAACACTAAGCGGCCGGGAAAGAAGCATCCGAAAGGCGGCCCGAAGTTATTTGTGACATACATGCAGGAGAAGCTGGCGGTTACCGTAATGGTAATTACGCTGGCTTTGTTTGCATTAATTATGGTGCTTTACAATATTATTAAAACGAAACAGGAGGACTACACCCAGATCGTGCTGTCTCAGCAGGAGTATGACAGCCGGGTGATTCCCTACCGGAGAGGCGATATCGTAGACCGGAACGGTACCTTTCTGGCTACCAGCGAGAAGGTTTATAATCTGATCCTGGACCCGAACCAGATCATGAGCAAGCCGGAGCGTTACCTGGAGCCTACTCTAACGGCATTATCCCAGGTGTACGGCTATGATGCCGGAGAGCTGCGGACGTTGATTGAAAGCCATAAGGATTCCTACTACATCCGGTATGCCAGACAGCTGTCCTACGATCAGAAGGAGGCATTTGAGACGCTGAAAACCCAGATGAATGAAGCCTACTCCGCTGCAGATTCCAGGGAACGGGTAAAGGGCGTCTGGTTTGAGGATGAATATAAGCGGTTTTATCCCTATAATTCCCTGGCCTGCAATGTGATCGGATTTGCCCAGGCGGGAGGAGAGACGGGAAGCGGCGGCATTGAGCAGTATTACAACAGCCAGCTGATCGGCGTAAATGGCAGAGAATATGGCTATCTGAATGAGGAAACCAATCTGGAGCGTGTGATCAAGTCTGCTTCCAATGGAAATACCGTTGTATCCACCATCGATGTGAACATCCAGAAGATCGCGGAAAAATATATTGATGAGTGGGAGAGTACCACCGGAAGCAACATGAGCGCTGCCATCGTTATGAATCCCAATAACGGTGAAGTGCTGGCGATGGCCAATAAGAATCGTTTTGACTTAAATAATCCCCGTGATCTGCAGAACCGGTACACGGATGAGGAGATCTGGCAGTTTGGGATCAAGGAGGCGATCGGTGATTACCGAAGGAAAAATCCAGATCAGCCCAGATTGACAGAGGATCAGGTGCCGCAGCATTATACAGAGGCAGAGATCCGATCCCTGGGAACCCAGGTGGCATGGAATACCGTGTGGAGGAATTTCTGCATCAGCGATACCTATGAGCCTGGTTCTCCTCAGAAGATCTTTACCATTGCGGCGGCTCTGGAGGAAGGCGTTATTAACGGCAATGAAAGCTTTTTGTGTGATGGCTTTCAGATGGTAGGAGGATGGCCGATCAAGTGCGTGAAGAGGACCGGACATGGAATGCTGACGGTGACGGAATCGCTGATGCAGTCCTGCAATGATGTTCTGATGCAGATCGGCGCTATGCTGGGAAAGGAGCGGTTCGTCAAGTATCAGAAGATGTTTGGGTTTGGAGCAAAAACCGGCATTGACCTTCCCGGCGAGGCGGATACCAGCACGCTGATCTATGATGCGGATGACATGGGCGCAGCCGACCTGGCCACCAATTCTTTCGGCCAGAACTTTAACTGCACCATGATCCAGATGGCGGCAGCCTACTGCTCCGTGATCAACGGAGGCTCCTACTATGAGCCTCATGTAGTAAAGCAGATTTTAAATGAGCAGGGCTCTGTGGTGAAAAAGATTGAGCCGAATCTGGTGCGGGAGACGGTGTCTGCCTCTACAGCAAATTTTATTAAGGAGGCGTTATTTCTGACCGTATCGGAAGGTACCGGAAAGGCAGCTCAGGTAGAAGGCTATGAGGTAGGCGGAAAGACGGGTACGGCAGAGAAGTATCCCCGGGGAACCGGAGATTATCTGGTGTCCTTTGCCGGCTTTGCTCCCGTGGATGACCCCCAGGTGCTTGTATATGTGATCATCGATGTTCCTCATGTAGAGGATCAGCCTCACAGCACCTATGCTACCAATGTGGTTCAGCAGATTTTAACTGATGTGCTTCCGTACATGAATGTATTCCCTGATACGGAAATGATCGATATTCCGGAGGAGATTGAGAATCAGCTTCCTCAGGAAGAGGGAATCTCCGAAGGAGAAGGCATGGCGCCGGAGGAGACAGAGCCGGAGACCAAGGTATATGAAACCGATGAGTATGTAGAACCAGATGGAGAAAATTACCAGCTTCCCGGCGAGCTCCCTGCGTCAGAAGAAGGTGAGGAGAGCAGCAGGCCTTCTGGAAACAGCGGAGGCAGCAGACCGTCCGGCGGCAGTGAAGCCTCACGGGCAGGCAGTACAGAAAATACCCAGTCAGGGACCACAGGAGCCGCCCAGACCAGCCAGTCGGGAACCAC
>JAUNOF010000005.1 GCA_030537215.1 Lachnospiraceae bacterium | reverse complement strand
CCGGACGGCAGCCGTGAATGAGCCATGCTTGCATGAGCGAATTCACGGATATCGGCCGGGCAAGCGGGTATGAGTAAGCAGGGCAATAGCCCGGATTACGAATACCGGCGGCGATTGCGAGAGTGCAAAGTATAAAACAGTACAAGAAAGCAGGAATGCAGCAGGAAGAATATGATGAAGCAGGATGATCAGATCAGCATTTCCGTCCGTGACCTGGTGGAGTTTGTGATGAGCTCCGGGGATATCGATAACCGGCGGACGGCCGGAGCCAAGAAGGAAGCCATGCAGGAGGGGAGCCGTCTCCACCGGAAGATCCAGAAGCGGATGGGAAGCTCCTACCAGGCTGAGGTGGCTATGCGCCATGTGGTGCAGGAGGAGCAGTTTCAGATCCTGGTGGAAGGCCGGGCGGACGGTGTGATTACAGAAAATGGCGGCAGTGTCATCGATGAGATCAAATGCATGTATGGAACTATCGATAAATTGGAAGAACCGATCCCGGTGCATCTGGCTCAGGCCATGTGCTACGGGTATTTCTGGTGTCTGAAAAAGGAGCTTGCCTCCATTGGGATCCAGATCACCTACTGCCAGATGGAGACAGAGGAGATCCGCCGGTTCCGGCAGGAGAAATCCTTTGAGGAGCTGGAGGTCTGGTTTACCGGACTGATCCATGAATATGTAAAATGGGCAGAATATCTGCACCGCCATCATGCCAGACGCCAGGAATCGCTGAAGGAACTGGAGTTTCCTTATCCCTACCGAAAGGGGCAGAAGGAGCTGGCGGTCAATGTGTACCGCTCTATTGCCAGAGGCCGGAATCTGTATATCCAGGCGCCTACTGGAATCGGCAAGACGCTGTCTACGGTGTATCCGGCCTTGAAGGCCATAGGAGAAGGGCATGGGGATAAGCTGTTTTACCTGACCGCGAAGAATATGACCCGGCGGGTGGCGGAGGAGGGGCTTTCTATCCTGCGGGAAAAGGGGCTGTATTTTTCGTCCGTTACCATTACGGCAAAAGAGAAGCTGTGTTTCCTGGAAACGCCGGAATGCAATCCAGAGGCCTGCCCTTACGCAAAAGGCCATTTTGACCGGGTCAATGATGCCGTGTTTGATATTATCCACCAGGAATTTGCCATTACCCGGGACCGTGTGACGGAGTATGCTATGCGGTACCAGATCTGTCCATTTGAGTTCTGCCTGGATATCAGCAATTGGGTGGACGGCGTAATCTGCGACTATAATTATGTGTTTGACCCCAACGTGCGGCTAAAACGGTATTTTGCGGAGGAGAGAAAGGGCGGGTATCTGTTTCTGATCGATGAGGCCCACAATCTGGTTTCCAGAGCCAGGGAGATGTACAGCGCAGTTCTGGTGAAGGAGGATATCCTCCTTGCAAAACGTCTGGTAAAAGGGCATTCCAGAAAGCTGGAAAAGCTTTTGGAAAGCTGTAATAAAAGCATGCTGGAGCTGAAGCGGGAATGTGAGAATTACGTGATCCTGGAGGATGTGAACCATTTAGCTGTCCAGGTAATGGGGATGTCTGCAGAGCTGGATGTCTTTATGGAGGATCATCCGGAATTGGAAAATCGGGAGTTACTGCTGGATTTTTATTTCCAGGTCCGCGATTTTCTCAATGTGTTTCAGTGGATGGATGATGGATATGAGATCTACAGTCAAATGCTGCCGGAGGGAACCTTTCAGGTAAAGCTGTTCTGCATTAATCCTTCCGGCCGTCTGAGGGCCTGCATGGACCAGGGGCTGAGTACCATTCTGTTTTCCGCTACCATGCTTCCCATGCCCTACTATAAGGAGCTGCTGAGCGGGGAGCCGGAGGGTTTTGCGGTTTATGCAGAATCGCCTTTTTTACAGGAAAAACGGCTTCTTCTGGTGGCAGAGGATGTGAGCAGCCGCTACAGCCGGCGGAATCTGCGGGAGTATCAGAAGGCAGCGGCCTATGTCCAGAAGATCGTAAAAGGAAAAGTGGGGAATTATATGGTATTTTGCCCTTCCTACCAGTATCTGGGAGAGCTTGCGGAATGTCTGGAAGAGGCCGGATTCCACACAGAATCTCATTGGCGCTCTGGAAAAAAAGTGGTACCGGAAATGGCCGCAGAATCCGATTCTGGTTCAGAGGAAGCGGTTGATTCAAAAACAGGCGCAGAATTTGATTTGGGCGCAGAGGTGGAAGCGGATGTGGAAGCGGAGAAGAGGCCATGCGCCCCGCCTGAGACTGGAAGGGTACGGATGATCGTTCAGGAGAGCAGGATGAATGAACAGGAGAGAGAGGACTTTCTGAATCAGTTCACCAAAAGGAATCAAACGGAGCTGGAAGATGCATCCGGGGAGGACGAGGGGCAGACCAGCCTGGTGGCGCTGTGTGTGATGGGAGGTGTTTTCGGAGAAGGAATCGATCTGAAGGAGGAAGGTCTGATCGGCGTCATCGTGATCGGAACCGGCCTTCCCATGGTCTGCCCGGAGCAGGATATCCTGAAGGGATATTTTGAACGCCATGAGAAGCCGGGATTTGCCTACGCCTATCAGTACCCGGGGATGAATAAGGTAATGCAGGCGGCAGGGCGGGTGATCCGCACCATGAAGGATGAGGGCGTGATCGCCCTTTTGGATGACCGGTTTCTGCAGCCGGATTACCAGGCGCTGTTTCCCCGGGAATGGTCGGACTATCAGGTCACCAGGCTGAACCAGGTGGGAGAGCAGGTGAGATGGTTCTGGCAGGGGAGAACATCGTGAGCGCAGCCTGCTGATCATTACAGCATGTCCATAAACTGCTTTGCTGCCTGGGAGATGGGCAGACTTTCATTGTAGGCCACCACCATCTGTCTGGCAGGCAGGCTTTCCTCCAGATTCAGCACGTAAAGATGGGGCTCGTTGGGTGGGATGCAGAAATCCGGCACAAAGGCGATTCCCAGACCGATGCGGGCCAAATCGATCAGCAGGTCATTGCTGCTTAACTCGATCTCCGGCACCAGGTCAAGCTGACTGCGCTGGAACATGCGGTGGAGAAATTCGCTGGTAGTGCTTTTTCGGTCCAGCATCAGGATGGGATATGCCTGCAGATCCTGAAGACGCAGCTTTTTCCCCTCCAGTGGGAAATGGGTGCGGTCCGCCACGAACACATCATGGAATTCATAGATCATCCGTACATTCTGGGTATTGGAAAGCCCGGAATTGGGGTAGTTGGTGACAATGAAATCCACCTGTCCGTTTTCCAGCAGGTGGGCGCACTCGATGGAGGTCTGGTTGGTTACTTTGATATGGACGTTAGGGTAGCGCAGATGAAATTCCTTTAAATAATTAACCAGGTAGTAGCGGCAGATGGTGTCGCTGGCCCCGATCCGAAGCTGGCCGCCGTTTAAGGTATTGGCTTCTAAAAGCTGGTTTTCTCCCTTGCGGATCAGGTTCATGGCCGGTTCCACATGCTTTAGCAGAATCTCTCCCTCCGGCGTCAGCTGAACCCGCTTGGTGCTGCGGATAAAAAGAGTCTGGTTCAGCTTTTTCTCCAGAACCTTGATGGACTGGCTGACCGCTGACTGAGAGATAAAAAGCTGCTTAGAAGCTTCGGAGAAGCTTAAGGTGATTGCTACGTGGTAAAATACTTTATATAGTTCATAATTAATATCCATTATTAGCCCTCCTAATAAATACAGGATCATTTTACCACTGATGCCGGTGATTTGTAAAGAATAAAAATCAGGAGAGATTTAGAAAGAATCGAAGAATCCAACGTTTTTTTCATCAGACCTGGCATTTTTCATTGACAAATAACAGGAGAAGTTGTATGATACATAACAAGTAAAGGCGCTGAAGTTGTTTTCAGCGCCTTTTTCGTATTTTAAACGGTTCTTCGTTTACTTTACGGCTTAAAACCAGTATATGAATTAAGCTTTTGCAGTTTTAACGGATATCAGCTGTGGAAGTGAAAGAAAGGGAATGGTATTTATGAAAGAACTGATCAACCACACAGAGGGAATCAACCGGCTTTTGGCCCGTTACGGCGTGAAATTCGGCATATATAAGAATAATGAATTTCATGAGCAGCTGTTCCCCTTTGACCCACTTCCGCGGATCATTCCGACAGATGAGTTTGGTTTCCTGGAAAAAGGGCTGATCCAGAGAGTAGATGCTCTGAATTGTTTTCTGGCTGACATCTATGGTGAAAAGAAAATCGTGAAAGATGGGGTGATCCCGGAGGACTTTATCTTTTCCTCTAAGGGCTATCTGCCGCAGTGCGAGGGAATTAAGCCGCCGAAGGGCATTTACAGCCACATCTCCGGCATTGATCTGGTACAGGCTAAGGATAAGACCTGGTACATACTGGAGGATAATCTTCGGATTCCTTCCGGCGCTTCGTATCCCATGATCGCTAGGGAGCTGACCAGAAGAGCTTCCCCCAGAACCTTCACCTATCAGAAGATCGTGGACAACCGCAGCTACGCGAAGATGCTTCGGGAGACCATGGATCATGTGAATACAGGAGGCATCAACGTAGTTTTGACACCAGGCCGGTATAATGCAGCATTTTTTGAACATTCCTATCTGGCAGAGCGCTCCGGTGCTGTGCTGGCGATGCCTCAGGATTTGTATGTGGAAAATAACCGTCTGTACTATCGCCAGTATGAGGGAGAAAGCCTGCAGGTAGGCGCTGTTTACCGCCGCTTATCCGATGAGTATTTAGATCCCATGTGCTTCGTCCCAGAGTCTCTGATCGGCGTGCCGGGAATCATGGATGTGTACCGGAGCGGCAATGTAGCGCTCTTAAATGCTCCGGGAAACGGGGTAGCAGACGATAAAGGTATTTACTATTTCGTACCGATTATGGTAAAGTATTATCTGGATCAGGAACCGATCTTAAAGAACGCTCCTACCTATCTGGCTTTCTATGAGAAGGACCGCAACATTATCCTGGAGAATCTGGAACGGCTTGTGGTGAAGGATGTTTCGGAAGCCGGAGGCTACGGCGTTGTATTCGGAAGCGGCCTTACCAAGGAAGAACTGGAAAAAATGAAAGAGATTATCCGCAATGAACCAAGAAGGTTTATTGCCCAGGAGGTCATTGATTTTATTGACCTGGATATTATGGAGGGCGATGAGCAGGTGCCCAGAAAGGCAGACCTGCGGGCGTTTGTGCTGACTGGAGAGACCACCAGAGTCTGGGCCAGCGGCCTGACCCGCTTCTCCCGCAACCCGGATTCATTTGTAGTTAATTCATCTCAAGGAGGAGGTTTTAAGGACACATGGGTATTATCTCGTTAGAAAAGGCGGATCGCCTGTTTTGGCTTGGCCGCTACACAGAAAGAGTTTTTACAACATTAGGTTCCTTTTTCAAGTATTTTGACCGGATGCTGGATTCGGAGGATGATGCTTACATCCAGTACTGCGAATCCATTGCAATCCCTAATATTTACCAGGATAAGGATGATTTTATTAAGACATACGTATTTTCCAAGCTGGATCCCAATTCCATTTACAGCAATCTCCTTCGGGCCTTTGACAATGGAATCGTTCTCCGGGATGAGGTGAGTACGGATGTGCTGGCGTACCTTCAGCTTTCCCTGGACATCTTCGAAAAATATGCAGATCATCACTGCCTGCTCTATGACCTGCAGCCAGTGATCGATTACCTGTATGCATTTTGGGGATGTCTGGATGATTATGTGGAGGATGAGGAATGCCGCAACCTGATCAAATGCGGCAAGTATTTAGAGCGACTGGACTTGTATATGCGTTTCGGCTATCCATATAAGTCCATCGAAAAAGAATTTAAAAAGTTCCAGAACCGCTTAAGCAAGGTCAGGATCGGCTACAGCCCCAAGGAGCTGGAGAAGCTGACCCAGATCTTAAGCATGGGAGAGAACTGGCGGGATCATTACTATGAGGCGCTCAGTGCTTTGTGGAACGTATTTTGAGGTGATTGTAATTGAAGAAGCTGCATTTTCACAGTGAGATGCATTTAACTTTTTCCAGTCCCGTGTGGGACCACCATTATCGGTTTCGATGCATTCCCATGGAAGATGGGATACAAAGAACAGTCCGGGCAGATTATCAGATCCTGCCCGGCAACTGCCGGAATCTGGTTTCTGACGGCCTGGGCAGCCAGGCCTTCTGCGGTTCCATACAGGAGCCCCACAGCTCCCTGACCCTGATCACAGACGGGGAAGTGGAGATTGATTTAAGAGAGAGAAGAAAAGAAGAGCTTCATCCCATCTACCGGCATCCGTCAGCCTGCACCCAGCCGGATGAAGGGATTAAGAAACTGACCAGTCAGCTTCTGGCAGAATACCAGGCGGCCGGTTTTAACAGTGGAAAAATGGACTGCGCTATGGTACAATTCTTTATGGATCAGTTATCACAGCTGTTTTTTTATGTCCCGGGAGTAACCAATATTCGTACCACGGCAGCAGAGGCGCTGCAGGGCGGGAAGGGCGTCTGCCAGGACTATGCCCATATCCTGATTGCCATCTGCCGTCTGGCAGGGATTCCGGCCAGATATGTTGCCGGAATGATGGTGGGAGAGGGCGCCAGTCATGCATGGACGGAGGTCTATCTGGACGGCATGTGGATCGGGGCAGATCCTACTCATGCCAGAATGACCGATGAGAGCTATATCAAGCTGTCCCATGGCCGGGATTATGAGGATTGTACCATTGATAAAGGCTGCTTTAAGGGATGCGCATTCCAGACGCAGCAAATACAAGTAAAGGTGGAAGAAATATCATGATTAAGAAGGTAGCCTCGGTAGGCCTTCCGGTGGATGAGAGATTGAATATCCTGAAGAATCGGATCCAGCCGGAGGTGCTGACAGGAACGGAGAAACGGATTTGCGTCGTTACCGGGACTCATGGAGATGAGCTGGAGGGACAATATGTCTGCTGCCTGCTGAACCGGATGATTAAGGAACACAAGGAATGCTTAAAAGGCATTGTTGATATATACCCTGCGCTGAATCCATTGGGAGTGGATTCCATTACCCGGGGAATGCCCATGTTTGATCTGGACATGAACCGGATTTTTCCAGGAACAGAGGATGGTTCCCCGGCTGAGTATGTGGCGTATAAAATCATTCAGGATATAGAAGGGGCCGATCTGTGCATCGACATTCATGCCAGCAATATCTTCCTCAGGGAGATCCCTCAGGTGCGGATGAGCGAACAGACGGCGGAAGCCCTCCTTCCTTATGCCCGAAATCTGAATATCGACTTTGTGTGGATCCATGGGGCGGCCACTGTACTGGAGTCCACTTTGGCTCACAGTCTGAATACCAGAGGGGTTCCTACTCTTGTGGTGGAGATGGGTGTGGGAATGCGGATCACAGAAAGCTATTGCAGCCAGCTGGCGGACGGCATCTTCTGTGTGATGAAGCAGCTTGGCATCTGGGACGGCCCGGCGGCAGCGGTGAAGGAGCCCATTGTTTCCAGAGACAAAGAAGTAGGCTTTTTAAATGCGGAGGCTCCAGGGCTGTTCATACCTTGCGTAGAGCACTGGATCAATGTGGAGAAGGACGAGGTGATCGGCCACATTTACAATCCTCTGGACGGGACTGTATTGTCAGAGGTAAAGGCGCCGATCCATGGGATGCTGTTTACTCTCAGGGAATACCCCATGGTGTCCGTCGGCTCCCTGCTTGCAAGAGTGCTGGGAGGTGATTTTCGATGAGAAGAGAATGTGTTTTCACGTTAAAGAATTTATACCGGGATGATCTGAATGTATATGGATATCATTTCGGCAAAGGAGAAAAGTCTGCCTGCATCATCGGCGCCATGCGGGGCAACGAGGTCCAGCAGATGTATGTGTGCTCCCAGCTTGTAAAGGCTCTTGGGGAGCTGGAGGCCAGGGGAGCGATCGTGCATGATAATGAGATCCTGGTGATCCCTTCGGTGAACCATGGCTCTATGAATATCGGAAAACGGTTTTGGCCAGGGGATAATACGGATATTAACCGGATGTTTCCCGGATATGATAAAGGAGAGACCACCCAGAGGGTAGCGGACGGTGTGTTCCAGGTGGTACAGCATTATAATTACGGCATTCAGTTTACCAGTTTCTATATGCCTGGGGATTTCGTGCCTCATGTGCGGATGATGGAGACCGGGTATCAGAATGCCAGTCTGGCAAATCTGTTCGGTATGCCTTATGTGGTGATCCGAAAGCCCAGACCCTATGACACCACTACCCTGAATTATAACTGGCAGGTGTGGAATACCAATGCCTTTTCCGTGTATACCAGCGCCACCGATACCATCGATGAGAGATCAGCAAGGCAGGCAGTATCATCGGTGCTGCGGTTTTTAACCCGGATGGGAATTGTGCGCTATACCAGCCACAGCGGATTTATTTCCACCGTGCTTCGGGAGGATGACCTGATGAATGTGAAGACCGATGTTTCGGGAATTTACAAGAGGCATGTAAACCCTGGGGACGAGGTGTTTCGGGGAGAACTGCTGGCATCGATCATTGACCCATGCGAGGGGAATGTGACGGAGCAGATCCTGTCGCCTACAGATGGAATCGTATTTTTCGCCCACCGGGCTCCGCTGATTATGGAGGAGGCGCTGGCGTTCCGGATTATTCGGAGGCTGCATCAGTAAAGCTTGGATCATGTGTATATTGTATAAAAAAATAGATGTTTTTTGTATATAATGTATGATGGACAAAAGCGGAAAAGTTTGATATGATAAGTGATAAGTAAAGATTGGATTGTTACTGAAATAATTGTTATCGTCAGGCAAGACCAGATTGCGTATTCAGTTGAATAGGCATTTTGGTCTTTTTTATTTGTGTTTTTGCTGGGATGTAGATTGAAAAGGGGGATATGGTTGTGCGGATATTAAAGATTTTGAATAATAATCTTGTATTGTCTAAGGATCAGCAAGGCCGGGAAGTGATTGTGAAAGGGTGCGGGATCGCATTTCAGAAGAAACGGGGGCAGGAAGTGGAGGAGGAAAAGATCGAGAAGATCTTTATTGCAGAAACGCCTCAGAAGAGCAAACAGATCCAGAATTACCTGACCTCTATTCCGGAGCAGTATTTTGATTTTGTAGCCGGCTTTGTGGATGAGATGAGAGCGGAGTATGGACTGGAACTGAACGAGAGCATTTATTTTGCTTTAAGTGACCATATTTACGGGACAATTCAGAGACTGAACCGGGGAATTTCATTGAAGAATATGCTGTTGATGGATATTAAGCAGCTCTACCGGAGAGAGTATGATATCGGCGTGAAGATGCTGAAAGCGGTCCAGGAGGAGCTGGGGCAGGAGCTGCCCTTAGATGAGGTGGGATTTATTGCTCTGCATTTTGTGAATGCGCAGGATGAGAATGGGACGGATGTGGAGGAAATCTCAAAAATTGTGAAAAAGATACGGAGGATCGTTTCGAAATATTATGCACCCATGGTATTCCAGGAGGACAACCTTTATTATCAGAGATTTTTGACCCATTTAAAATATTTTGCCCAGCGGTTTCTCCATAAGAAGCTTCAGTATGATGAGGATACCAGCTTGTATGAGATGGTAAGAAAGCAGTATAAGGAAGCGTATGGGTGTGTAAAGCTGATTTATCTGATGATGGAGGAGGATTATCAGTATCAGATGACAGAGGAAGAGATGCTGTATCTGATCATTCATATCCAGAAGGTGGCGGAGGACCACAAAGAAATACAATAGGGAAGATTATAGTGTTGTTACCGGAACAGTACTGCAGGCTGGCTTTCGGGCAAGAATTATAAAAATATATGAATATTTATTTTTAAGGAGGAAGCAGCTATGAAAAAGGACTACAGTTCCATAGCAGACCGCATCATAAAAGCTATGGGCGGCAAAGACAACATTGTACAGGTATTTCACTGTATGACCAGATTACGTTTTTATGTAAAAGATAAAAAACGGATGAATGAACCGGATATCCGGGGAATCGCAGAAGTATCAGGAACCAATTGGAACAATGATCAATTCCAGGTGATTATCGGGAATGAGGTGGACGCTGTATATAAAGCGCTGCTCCAAAAGGGCGTTCCGTCGGAGGATAAGGCTGACACGGCATCGAATCAGGGAGGAAGCAAAGTTTCCAAGGTGATTGATTCCATTACCGGATGCATGACGCCCATGATCCCGGCGCTGACTGCAGGTGGTATGATCAAGGTGGTTTTAAGTCTGATCACTACCTTTCATCTGATGCCGGATACCAGCAGTACCTACCAGGTGATCAGCTTTGTAGGTGATGTTGTCTATTATTTTATGCCGTTTTTAATTGCGGCAAATGCAGCCAAGATCTTCCAGGTAAACCAGTCTCTGGCCTTATTTGTGGCAGGTCTGTTCCTGCATCCTAATTTTACAGCGATGATCCAGGCTGATGCGCCGATTACCCTGTTTGCACTTCCCATTACCAAGTTTACCTATGCATATTCCGTAATTCCGGTTATTCTGATGGTATGGATTATGCATTACATTGAAGAGGCGGTAGACCGGGTAACTCCAAAGATGGTGAAGATCATTCTGAATCCGACCCTGGTTATGCTGATCAGTGCCCCCATTGCCCTGATCGTGGTGGGACCTCTGGGCGGTATTATCGGTAATGGACTGGCAGCCGCTATTTCCTTCCTGTCAGATAAGCTGGGATTTGTGATTGTTGGTATTTTAGGCGCCACCTTCCCGTTTATTGTAATGACCGGAATGCATCATGCTCTGACGCCGATCGGTCTGAATGCAGTTGCAACGGCAGGCTTTGATACGATGATCTTCGTTCCTCAGGTGTGTTCCAACCTGGCCCAATCCGGCGCTTCCCTGGCGGTTGCGGTGAAATCAAAGAATCCAAAGATGAAGCAGTTAGCCAGCGCATCTGGTGTTTCTGCCCTGATGGGGATTACAGAACCGGCGTTGTTCGGTGTAACCTTAAAATTAAAGCGTCCTGTGGTGGCAGCAGCAATCTCAGCAGGGCTGGGCGGTATTGTAGGCGGGCTTCTTCAGGTGCGTCTGTACATTGCACAGAACTGCATCATGGCAATTCCTGCCTTGATCGGAGGGGAAGGACTTTCCAATTTAATGTATGGAATTATTATGATGCTGGTATCCTTTGGAGCTGCATTTGTGCTTACCTTTGTGATCGGTTTCCAGGACCCGGAAGAGGAGGAGAATGGAGCCAAAGAAAAGCAGACGGAGAACAGAGAGCAGAAGACTCCGTCAGCAGAGAAGTCGGAACGTGATGTGGCGCGGAGGCTGGAGCTGGCTGCTCCCTTAACTGGAACGATTTGTCCGCTGGATCAGGTGCCGGATAAGACGTTTGCAGATAAGGTGTTAGGTGATGGCGCGGCTATTATCCCAAGTGCGGGACGAGTGGTAGCGCCGGTAAACGGAACGGTGGCCGCTATTATTGACACAAAGCATGGGATCATGCTTCAGTCGGAGGACGGTCTGGAGGTTCTGATCCATGTGGGATTAGAGACGGTAAGACTAAACGGAAAATATTTTACAGCACATGTGAAGAACGGCGATGCAGTGAAGAAGGGAGATCTGCTGCTGGAATTTGATATGGAGGCAATCCGTCGGGAAGGATATGATCTGATTACGCCAGTTGTGATCTCCAACAGTGCAAATTACATCAAGGTGATCTGCATGGAGGAAAAGGATCAGAAGATCCAGGCAGGAGAAAAATTCCTGACCATTGTATAGAAGCAGCTGTGAGGGCAAAAAAGAAAGGGGAGTTTGCTATGATAAAAAAGAAGATGCCTGAACATTTCCTGTGGGGAGGAGCAACTGCCGCCAATCAGTATGAAGGCGGATGGAATGAAGGCGGAAGAGGGCCTTCCATTGCAGATATTCTCACCGGCGGAAGCGTAGATAAGGAAAGACGGCTGACTGTGCCGGCGCCCTTGGATACGGAATTTTATCCCAACCATGAGGCAACCGACTTTTATCATCATTGGAAGGAAGATATTGCCCTGTTTGCCGAGATGGGCTTTAAGATTTACCGGATGTCTGTTTCCTGGTCACGGATCTTTCCAAAGGGAGATGAGGAGGAACCGAATGAGGAGGGGCTTCGGTTTTATGATCAGGTGATTGCAGAGCTTCTCCGTTACGGAATTGAACCGCTGATCACGATTTCCCATTACGAGAATCCCCTTCATCTGTCATTGGAGTACGGCGGATGGAAGAATCGAAAGCTGATCGATTTTTATCTGCGGTTTGCCAAGGTGCTGCTGAAGCGGTATCGGGGGAAGGTAAAGTACTGGCTGACCTTTAATGAGATCAACATGCTGACGGATCCATTTGGAGCGGTATTCTGCGCCGGAATGCTGGATCAGGAGGATGAGTGTGAGCAGTCCAGATATCAGGCGATGCATCATCAGCTTGTGGCCAGCGCCTTGACAGTCAAGCTGGCCCATGAGATCGACCCGGAGAATCAGATGGGCTGTATGCTTGCTTATCACAACGGTTACCCCTATACCTGTCATCCCAAGGATATTCTGTATGCCCAGCAATATGGACAGATCCATAATTCCATTGCCGGGGATGTTCATGCCAGAGGCAGCTATCCTGGTTTTGCATGGCGGTACTTTAAGGAGCACGACATCGAACTGCGTATGGAACCGGAGGATGCGGAAATTCTGAAGGCAGGAACGGTAGACTTTATTTCCATCAGCTATTATTCCAGCTCCTGTGTCAGTGTAACTACAGAAGGTGTTACAACAGCCGGAAATGGTGTTTCCAATCTTAAAAATCCATACCTGGAATCGTCAGCATGGGGCTGGCAGATCGATGCAGAAGGGCTTCGCTATGTGCTGAATCAGATTTATGACCGGTACCAGAAGCCGATTATGATTGTGGAAAATGGACTTGGTGCAGTGGATCAGGTTTCCGAGGACGGAGCGATCCATGACGATTACCGGATCGAATACATGAGAAAGCATGTGGAGCAGATGAAGGAGGCGGTTTGCGACGGTGTAGATCTGATCGGTTATACCTGCTGGGGCTGTACCGATCTGGTCAGCGCGTCTACCGGAGAGGTGAAGAAACGGTATGGTTTGATCTATGTAAATAAGCATGATGATGGAACCGGTGATTTGTCCAGAATGCGAAAGGATTCCTTCTACTGGTATCAGAAGGTGATCCAGTCTAATGGAGAATGGCTGGGAGACGAAACAAAATAAGAACAACTTGCCGCGGGAGTAAATTCCCGCGGTTTTTCCATATTATCAGAACCGCTGCGCGAACCTGATAATCCAATAAAAGCCATGGCAGCAGAAACTTTCAGAGCAAAATACCTTGGAAAAGAAAGGAAGCTGCGGTATAATAAGAAAAATGGTAACTGTTCAGTAGGTCTGCGCAGGGTCTGCCCCAGCGAAGCGAGGGTACTTGCTGCGCTGACCGTAAGAAAACGTGGAATAGCAGGCAAAAATCCCATCGCCGCAGGCGATTTTCAATGGATTTTTGCTCGTAACTGTGAAGGTACTGAACAGTTACGAAAAATGGAAAGGATAAAAGGTTACGAATCATGAATGATGAATACTACCAGATGTATCTGGATGAATTGAGAGAGATCAAGCCCTGCGATGATAAGGAGAGAGAATCCCTGCTTCCAAGCGCGGCTGCCGGCCATGAGGCAGCCAGAGCCAGGCTGATCGAGGGACATTTGATCTTTGCATTGGCAATCGCTAAGGATTACCGGGATAAAGGGCTGCCTATGAGTGATTTGGTGCAGGAGGCCAATCTTGCCCTGACCGTGGCGGTATCGGAATACTGCGGGGGAGATTTTCTGGCGGCGGCGAAGGAACGGATCACAGCATGCTTACAGGCAGCGCTGGAGGAGCAGCAGGCAGAGAATAAGGTGGAGGAGACCATGCTGGCCCGGGTAAACGTGCTTCAGGAGGTATCCAAGACCATGGCGGATGAGCTGGGCCGGGAGGCCACTGTGGAGGAGCTGGCAGAGCGGATGCGGATGACTTCAGAGGAGATCAAGGATATCATGAAGCTGGCGGTGGATGCCTTAAGCGTCACCGGTGATTATGTCCAGACTCCGGCAGAGAGCCTGGAACAGGGAGGCGCAGAGGAGATATGAGTAAGATCTACCTGATCCGACATGGACAGACGGACTGGAATCTGGCACACCGGATCCAGGGGCAGCGGGATATTCCTTTAAATGAAACGGGAAGACAGCAGGCGGCACAGCTTGCAGAAGGAATGAGAGAACGGCCGGTGGCGCGGGTGTTCACCAGCCCTATGTCCCGTGCAAGGGAGACTGCAGAGGCAGTGGCCAGCAGTCAGAATGTTCCGCTGTATCTGGTAAATGGCCTGGAAGAGATCAACTACGGAAAATGGGAAGGTATGACCATGGAAGAGATCCGGAAGACGTATCCGGCGGAATATGATGCCTGGTGGAAGGATCCGGTAAACGGCGCGCCTCACGGAGGGGAGAGCCAGATGGATGTTCTGGTGCGCACAGCACGGGCAATGGAGGCGATCAAGGCCAACATCGCTTCTGATGGCGCAGGGGCGGTGGCAGTGGTGTCCCATGGAGCGTCGATCTGCTGTATCCTTCCCTGGCTGCTGAAGGAAGATATGCCCACAGAAGATGGGTATTCCATTATCAATGCAGCGATCACGGTGATTGATTATGACCCTGAAACTGGAAAATGCGTTCTAGAGATGCTGAATGATACCAGGCACCTGAAAGCCTGATTGATTTATGTATGATAAATTGTGTTTACAGATAAAGTATTTTCTTTGTTAAAAATGTTATTTTTGATTAAAGAAAGTACTTTTTTTGTAAATTCTAATTTTTGAATTAAAATTGAACATAATAGTTAAAATATTAACGATAACTAAAAAAATATTGTGAAAATCGCCAAATTAGTACTTGCAAATTTTGGAGCGGGGTAGTATGATAGAAACAACAAAACTGCACACGTTTGCAGAGTAAATCAGGGAGGTATTTTCACTATGGGAGCAGTAACTGGTAATGTAATCGTAGGACAGTCCGGCGGGCCGACCGCAGTCATTAATTCCAGCCTGGTAGGCGTATTTAAGACCGCAAAGGACCGGGGAGCTAATAAGGTATACGGTATGGTTCATGGCATCCAGGGTCTTTTAGAGGGGCGCTATGTGGATCTGGAGAAGCACATTAAGAATGATCTGGATATCGAGCTGTTAAAGCGCACTCCTTCCGCATATTTAGGCTCCTGCCGTTTTAAGCTGCCGGATATCAGCCAGGGCAGAGAGGTCTACGATAAGATTTTTGCGATTTTGGATCAGCTGGAGATCGAATACTTCTTCTATATCGGCGGTAATGACTCAATGGACACGATTAAGAAGCTTTCCGACTATGCCCTGTTAAATGGAAGCAAGATCCGCTTCATGGGCGTTCCGAAGACCATTGACAACGACCTGGCAGTTACGGACCATACTCCTGGATATGGAAGTGCAGCCAAGTATATCGGCTCCATTACCAAGGAAGTGATCCGTGATGGTCTGGTATATGATCAGCAGAACGTAACCATTCTGGAAATCATGGGACGGAATGCAGGCTGGCTGACCGGTGCGGCAGCACTGGCGAAATGCGAGGATTGCCCAGGACCAGATATGATCTTCCTGCCGGAGATTCCATTTGATGTGGACAAGTTCATGAAGAAGGTAGCGGATCTGCATCAGAAGAAGAAATCCGTAGTTGTGGCTGTTTCAGAGGGTGTGAAGACCGCCGACGGCAAGTATGTCTGCGAGCTGACTGACGGAATCGACTTCGTGGATGCATTCGGACACAAGCAGCTGACCGGTACGGCAAGATACCTGGCAGAGAAGATCAACCGTGAGGTAGGCTGCAAGACTCGTGCCATCGAGTTCAACTCTCTGCAGAGATGTGCATCCCACATTGTATCCCGTGTGGATATTACAGAGGCATTCCAGGTAGGCGGCGCTGCTGTGAAGGCTGCTCATGAGGGCGAGACCGGCAAGATGATCATCTTAAAGAGAGTTTCTGATGATCCGTATATCTGTGTGACCGATATCTATGATGTACATAAGATCGCAAATGTAGAGAAGAAGGTTCCGAGAGAGTGGATCAATGAGGAAGGCGATTTCGTAAAGCCGGAGTTTGTCAGCTACATTAAGCCTTTGATCCAGGCAGAGCTTACTCCGATCATGACCGATGGTCTTCCAAGACATCTGTACTATACGGACATTGAGGGTGAGGTATAAGGCTTAATTAACATATTAGATATATTTATAAAAGATATAAATGCTATTAATTTTACTAATTTATAGCGGCTGTGATATGATAAGGGCAGATAGCTGGAATTCCGGCATCTGCTCTTTTTCTGTTACACAGATTGGTAACTGTTCAGTACCCTCACAGTTACGAGCAAAAATCCATTTCAAATCGGCTTCGCCGATGGGATTTTTGCCTTCTAGCCCAAGTTGTTTTACGGTCAGCGCAGCAAGCGCGCAGACCTACTGAACAGTTACACAGATTGTTTTATACAAATATAAACGGAGGATTAAGCTATGAGCGTAAAACGGATTTTTGTGGAAAAGAAGCCGGATTTTGCGGTAAAGGCAAAAGAGCTTCGGGAAGAGATTGAAAGCTACTTGGGAATCAGCAGCGCAACCGGCGTTCGTGTCCTGATTCGTTATGATATTGAAAATTTATCAGAAGAGACTTATCAGAAAGCTCTGGTCACCATCTTTTCCGAGCCGCCGGTTGATGATGTTTATGAGGAGGAGTTTCCAGTACAGGAAGGGGACAAGGTATTTTCTGTTGAGTACCTTCCAGGCCAGTTCGACCAGAGAGCCGATTCTGCCGAGCAATGTGTGAAGCTGTTGAAGGAGGATGAGGAGCCGGTTATCAAGTCTGCAACTACCTATGTGATCTCCGGAACCATGTCTGATGAGCAGATTCAGGCGGTAAAGTCTTTCTGCATCAACCCGGTGGATTCCAGAGAGGCAGACGGGGCAAAGCCGGCTACCCTGGTGACAGAGTTTGAGACTCCGGCAGATGTCGCTGTCTTTGAGGGCTTCTGCGGGATGGAGGAAGCGGCTCTGAAGGAGCTTTACACATCCTTAAATCTGGCTATGACCTTCAAGGATTTCCTTCATATCCAGAACTATTTTTGCAAGGAGGAGAAACGTGATCCGTCTGTGACGGAAATTCGTGTGCTGGATACCTACTGGTCCGACCACTGCCGCCACACTACCTTCTCTACAGAATTAAAGAATGTAACTTTTACTGACGGCGATTACAAGCAGCCTATCGAGGATACCTATCATCAGTATCTGGCTGACCGTCAGGTGATCTATAAAGATCGGGATGACAAGTTCGTATGCCTGATGGACCTGGCTCTGATGGGCATGAAGAAGCTGCGTGCAGAAGGAAAGCTTCAGGATCTGGAGGTTTCCGAGGAGATCAATGCCTGCTCGATCGTGGTTCCGGTTACCATTGACGGCGTGACCGAGGAGTGGCTGGTCAACTTCAAAAATGAGACTCACAACCATCCAACTGAGATCGAGCCCTTCGGCGGTGCAGCCACCTGTCTGGGCGGCGCCATCCGCGACCCCCTTTCCGGTCGTACTTATGTATATCAGGCAATGCGTGTCACCGGTGCTGCTGACCCCACCAAGCCATTAAATGAGACCCTTCACGGCAAGCTTCCTCAGAGAAAGATCGTGACAGAGGCGGCTCACGGCTACAGCTCCTACGGCAACCAGATCGGTCTGGCCACCGGCTATGTGAAGGAGATCTATCATCCGGGCTATGCAGCCAAGAGAATGGAGATCGGCGCTGTCATGGGTGCAGCTCCCAGAAAGGATGTGATCCGTGAGACCTCTGATCCAGGCGATATTATTATCCTGCTGGGCGGCAGAACCGGCCGTGACGGCATTGGCGGTGCTACCGGCTCCTCCAAGGTTCACACAGAGGCTTCCATCCAGGTCTGCGGCGCTGAGGTCCAGAAAGGTAATGCACCTACTGAGAGAAAGATCCAGAGAATGTTCCGCCGTCCGGAGGTTTCCAGTCTGATCAAGAAGTGCAACGATTTCGGTGCAGGCGGAGTTTCTGTAGCCATCGGCGAGCTGGCAGCCGGATTAAATATTGACCTGGACAAGGTTCCGAAGAAGTATGCAGGTCTGGACGGAACGGAGATCGCCATCTCCGAGTCTCAGGAGCGTATGGCAGTTGTGGTTGATCCTAAGGATGTGGACCAGTTCTTACAGTACGCGGCAGAGGAGAACCTGGAAGCCATCACCGTTGCAGTGGTAACGGAAAGTCCGCGCCTGGTAATGCATTGGAGAGGCAAGACCATCGTAGATTTAAGCCGTGCGTTCCTGGATACCAACGGTGCTCATCAGGAGGCAGATGTGACCCTGACCGTTCCTTCCAGAGAGGGAAATGTATTCCAGCGAAAAGAGATCGATGATGTAAAGAAGACCTGGATGAACCTGCTGGCATCCTTAAATGTGTGCTCCCAGAAGGGCCTTGTGGAGATGTTTGACGGTTCCATCGGTGCAGGGAGCGTGTTTATGCCTTACGGCGGAAAGTACCAGCTGACTGAGACCCAGGCTATGGTAGCCAAGCTTCCGGTGCTGAAGGGAACCACCGACACCGTTACCATGATGAGCTACGGCTTTGACCCATACCTGTCCAGCTGGAGTCCATACCATGGAGCCATCTATGCGGTGATTTCCTCTGTGGCTAAGATCGTAGCAGCAGGCGGTGATTTCAGCAAGATCCGTTTCACTTTCCAGGAGTATTTCCAGAGAATGACCTCCGACCCGACCCGTTGGAGCCAGCCATTCTCCGCATTGTTAGGCGCTTACAATGCTCAGATCGGCTTCGGTCTGCCCTCCATCGGCGGCAAGGATTCCATGTCCGGAACCTTCGATGATGCAGCCCACGGCGAGATCAATGTACCGCCTACCCTGGTTTCCTTCGCGGTAGATGTGGCCAGCCATAAGACTATCATCACTCCCGAATTTAAGAAGCCGGGCAGCAAGCTGGCAGTATTTAAGATTCAGAGAAATGAATATGATTTGCCGGATTACGGCCAGATCATGGATGGATATACAAAGCTTCATGAAGATATCAAGGCCGGAAGGATCATTTCCGCCTATGCGGTGGAGGGCTACGGCCTGGCAGAGGCAGTCAGCAAGATGGCGTTCGGCAATAAGCTTGGCGTGAAGATCGAGCACAATGTAGACCCAAGAGATTTCTTCGCAGCAGACTGGGGCTCCATCCTCTGCGAGGTGCCGGACGGCAAGGTAGGCGAGCTTTCCATCTCCTACACCCTGATCGGCGAGGTGACGGACAGAGGCGTATTCGAGTATGGTCCGGTGACTATTACCATGGACGAGGCTCTGAGTGCATGGAACCAGACGCTGGAGAATGTATTCCCCACTCAGTCCGGCGTAAAGCAGACGGAAGTACCCCAGGGCGTATTCAAGGCAGAGCCGGACAGCATTTATGTCTGCAGCCACAAGCTGGCACAGCCCAGGGTATTTATCCCTGTCTTCCCAGGTACGAACTGCGAGTACGACAGTACCAAGGCATTTGAGCGTGCGGGGGCAAAGGTAGTTACTAAGGTATTTAAGAACCTGTCTGCACAGGATATCCGCGATTCTGTTGAGGAGTATAAAAAGGAGATCGCAAAGGCGCAGATCATCATGTTCCCAGGCGGCTTCTCCGCAGGTGATGAGCCGGAGGGCTCCGCAAAGTTCTTTGCCACCGTATTCCGCAACAGCGTGATCAAGGAGGAGATCCAGAAGCTTCTTAATGAGCGTGACGGCCTGATGCTAGGTATCTGCAACGGCTTCCAGGCGCTGATCAAGTTAGGTCTGGTGCCGGAGGGCTGCATCACCGAACAGCATGCAGATTCCCCCACCTTGGCCATGAACACCATCGGACGGCATATCTCCAAGATGGTTTACACCAAGGTAGTTACCAATAAATCCCCGTGGCTTCAGGGGGCAGAGCTGGGAGGTGTATACTGCAACCCGGCATCTCACGGAGAGGGCCGTTTCGTGGCAAACGATGCATGGCTGAAGAAGCTGTTTGCCAATGGACAGGTTGCCACCCAGTATGTGAATGACAAGGGAGAGGCTACCATGGATGAGTTCTGGAATCCCAACGGCTCTTATATGGCCATCGAAGGTATCACCAGCCCAGATGGAAGGATCCTGGGCAAGATGGCACATTCCGAGCGCCGGGGTGAGGCTGTTGCCATGAATATTTATGGCCAGCAGGATATGAAGATCTTCGAGTCTGGTGTGAAGTATTTTAAGTAGTTTGATGATTGTCCTCATCCCATCGGCATCCACCCAACCGTCCCGCCGAAAATGAGCAGACAAAAAACTTCACCCTTTACGCAGGGCAGACAGGAAAAAACAACTTCCTGTCTGTCCTTAGAGATAGTCAGATACAAAATCTGATGCCCTCAGTGAATTTAATTAAGTCAATAAAGAACTAGCATCCTTCACTTTGACGGGGTGGGATGCTATTTCTTATGTCCGTCTATGTAGGAAAAGTGTGTCCTATGAAACAAAAAATGCAGATTTTTACTTGACAGAAAGCGGGAATTACGGTATGCTTTTCGCTAAAAGCGACATTATGTATTCCGTAACCGGACAAAAGTATGCGGAACACGGACTTGCCGCTTGCGGCCTGAAAAATCAAACAGGTCGGCCAGTATCATCATATCATAAATAATCAAGACAATGTAACACGAGGAGAGAAGAAGCAATGAAAAAGGTTGTGAAGTTTGGCGGAAGTTCATTAGCCAGCGCAAAGCAGTTTAAGAAGGTAGGAGATATCATCCGTGCCGATAAATCCAGACGGTATGTGGTTCCGTCTGCACCAGGTAAGCGCAATGACAAGGATGAGAAGGTGACAGACCTTTTATATCAGTGCTATGATGCAGCTTCGGAGGGAAGAAGCTATAAGAAGATCTTGGAAAAGATCAAGAACCGGTATGAGGAGATCATCGAGGGCCTGAATGTAAATTTAAGCCTGGATCATGAGTTTGCCAATATCGAGGAAAACTTTGTAAATAAAGCGGGGAGAGATTATGCGGCATCCAGAGGTGAGTATTTAAATGGTATGATCATGGCGGCTTATCTGGGTTATGAGTTTATTGATGCGGCAGAGGTGATCTTCTTTGATGAGAACGGCAATTTTGAGGCAGACAGCACCAATAAGGAACTGGGCGAGCGCCTGGAGCATGTGGAGCGGGCGGTAATTCCTGGCTTTTACGGTTCCAAGCATGACGGTTCCATTAAGACCTTTTCCAGAGGCGGCTCCGATGTGACCGGCTCTATTGTGGCGAAGGCCATTCATGCGGATATGTATGAGAACTGGACGGATGTATCCGGTTTCCTGGTGGCAGATCCAAGGATCATCAAGAATCCGGAGGTAATTGAGACGATTACCTATAAGGAACTTCGTGAGCTGGCTTACATGGGTGCAAGCGTGCTTCATGAGGATGCCATCTTCCCGGTACGCAAGGAGGGCATCCCCATTAATATCCGCAACACCAACCGGCCGGAGGATAAGGGTACGCTGATCGTGGAGAGCACGGTTCGCAAGCCGCGCTACACCATCACCGGTATTGCCGGAAAGAAGGGCTTCTGCTCCATTAATATTGAGAAGGCCATGATGAATTCTGAGGTTGGGTTTGGGAGAAAGGTTTTGGAAGTATTTGAGGATTTTGGCGTTTCCTTCGAGCATATGCCTTCCGGCATTGACACCATGACCGTTTTGGTACATCAGTCTGAGTTTGAGGAATTTGAGCAGTCTGTGATCGCCGGGATCCACCGCGCGGTAAATCCGGATTTTGTGGAGATGGAATCCGACCTGGCGCTGATTGCAGTGGTTGGGAGAGGAATGAAGGCCTCCAGAGGTACTGCCGGAAGAATTTTCGCAGCTCTGGCTCATGCCCGGATCAATGTCAAGATGATCGATCAGGGCTCCAGTGAACTGAACATCATTATCGGCGTTAAGGATGCAGATTTTGAGGCGGCAATTAAAGCGATTTATGATATCTTTATTACTGCGGAGATGTAAAATCCAAGAATTCAGTTATTATGTTCTGAAGAGAAAGGGACTGTCAAAAAACGTTCCTTTCTCTTTTTATCGTGTCTGCGTAATTAATTCCCGGTATTTCTTGGGCGTCATCCCCTTAAATTTTTTAAATATCCGTGTAAAGTAATTGATATCTTGAATTCCGCAGCAGGCTGCGACTGTCTGTATCTGCAAATCGGTTGCATTTAGCAGAAGAATCGCGTGTTCAATTCGTTTTTTATTTACGTAATCGGTTAATGTGATGCCCAGTTCCTTGTGGAATAGCGTAGACAGATAGCCTGCGCTGATATGGAACATTTCTGCTAGTGTTCTCAGGCTGAGGTCAGAGGTAAGATTCAGATTGATCTGATTTACCACTTTCTGAATAATGGGAGAGTATCCTTTTACGGAATAGTTGCGGACCAGAATACAATATTTATGAAGCATTTCCCGTTCCAGGGAATGGTCGGTCACAGAGGTGAGAGCCTCTATTTTTTTTGCAAATTTTGAGGAAAGCTGATCCAAGTAAATTGGGTGAACAGCACCTTGTTCGGCAGCTTTGCGCAAAAGGGTGTTAAAAATGACCATATAATTTTTATAATCCCGCAGGCTATCTGCCAGGCGGGGAATCATCCGGATCCCATTTTCTCCGGAAACAAGCTGGTCGATCAGTGCGAGGTTTCCCTGGCTGACAGCCTGCATACATTGATTTTCAAATGCATATCTGGCTTCTGCCACCTGAATATTAACCGATTTCAGATAAGGCTGCTCCGGGATGGAGGTAAAATCATTTAATATGCGGCACCATGGATTTTTATGGACGACCGCAATGGTATAGTTTTTGCTGTCTTCCCAGATGGTGTCCGCCAGTGTTCCGATCATATTTTTGAACTGTACCTCGGATTGGACAAAGGCAATATTATAGTAATAATTTTCCAAAAGAGGCAATAAAGCAGATGGAATATTCAGCTTTTCCAGAAGTGTTAAGTAGTTGGTTTTATTAAAATCAATATAGGTATAAGGCCCTATGAGAAGATACTGAAGTTTTTTTGGATTTGGAAGCAGCATGGCGACATAACTGCAGTAATAGGAATCCGTAAAGTAATAAAGGGTATTTGCTGCACAGTTTTGGCGAAAGGTATCCAAGGCTTCCCTTTCGTTGAAATCATCAAACAGGCTTTCCCGCAAGCCCAGATCAATCAAGGGAAACTGGTTAAATGGCTCCTCGTATAAAACAGTAGGAATATGGTAATTGCTCAAAACCTTTCTCACGTAGGCGAGAACACTGTCATAGTGCATGTTGCTATCTCCAGTCAATCATATAATTTCATCTTATTATCGTATGATTTTTATACAATTTCAATAGGATTCGATAATTGTGCTAAAAATCATAAAAATTATACTCACGGCATAGAACATATACATGCTATATTCAAAACACTATATTTTGGAAAAAATGAGGAGGTACATAATGGGAAAGGAACATTCAGTCAGGCCATTTGGAATGAAGGACAAGCTTGGTTACATGTTTGGTGATTTTGGAAATGATTTCACATTCATTCTATCATCAATGTTTATGATGAAATTTTACACTGATGTGATGGGCATTGCTGCCGGAGTGGTGGGTGGTCTGATGATGGCTGCACGATTTGTGGATGCCGTTACCGATATCAGTATGGGACAGATTGTGGATCGCTCCAAACCGACGAAGGAGGGAAAATTCAGGCCCTGGATCAAACGGATGTGCGGTCCGGTTGCGATCTCATCCTTCCTGATCTATCAGTCAGGATTCGCCAATATGGCGTATGGATTTAAAGTATGCTGGATGGTAGTAACATATATCCTTTGGGGTTCTATTTTCTATACTTCCATTAATATTCCTTACGGTTCTATGGCTTCTGCTATTTCAGCTGATCCGAAGGAGCGAGCAGAATTGTCTACCTGGCGTAACATCGGCGCAACTCTGGCCGGGCTTGTGATCGGTGTTGGAACCCCTATGTTTGCCTATGAGATAGTCGATGGGCGAACGGTTCTCTCCGGTTCCCGTATGACAATGATCGCCGGTGTATTTGCTGTTTGTGCGATCCTCTGCTACGCACTTTGTTTTAACCTGGTTCGTGAGCGGGTTCCGGTAGAAGCAAATAATGAGAAACTAGATGTAGGGAAGCTGGTAAAAAGTCTGGTTACCAACCGGGCGCTGCTTGGAATCATTGCTGCGGCGATTCTGCTGTTGTTAGCGCAGCTGGGTATGCAGGGAATTTCCGGCTTCGTTTTTCCAAATTATTATGGTTCCGCAGGCGCTCAGTCTACAGCATCCTTATTAAGCTCTTTGGCTGTATTAGTGATCTGCGCACCCCTTGCAGCAAAAATATCCGGAAAGATCGGTAAGAAGGAGCTTTCCATGCTGTCCTGTTTATTTGGAGCTGCAGTATTTTTGGTTTGTCTGATCGTAAAGCCTCAGAATGCTTATGTTTATGTTGGATTTTATGCGATGGCGTTTGCCGGACTTGGATTCTTTAACACGGTGATTTGGGCAATGATCACGGATGTAATTGATGATGCAGAGGTTCGCAATGGTGTCCGTGAGGATGGTACGATCTATTCAGTGTATTCCTTTGCACGGAAGCTGGGACAGGCATTTTCCTCCGGATTAGTTGGTGCTCTGCTAAGTTTGGTAGGATATACCCAGGAAACTGCTTTTGATCCGGTTGTGACAGAGGGGATTTTTAAGATGTCCTGCATCGTGCCGATCATTGGCATGACTGCAGTTGCAGTTGCTTTGGGCTTTATCTATCCGCTGAATAAAAAGAAAGTAGAGGAAAACTGTGCGGAGCTGGCACGCCGCCGGGGAGAGCAGTAGAAACGGGAGGAAAATATGGTTTCAGTATTGGATCAGTTTACCAAAAAAAAGGAATATCTGATTTGCGTGGATTCGGATGGATGTGCTATGGATACCATGAATATCAAACATGTTAAATGTTTTGGACCATGTATGGTGGAGGAATGGCAGCTGCAGGAGTGGCAGGATGTCATTTTAGCACGGTGGAATGATATCAATCTTTATACGGTTACCAGAGGAATCAATCGATTCTTAGGACTTAAGATAGCTTTGGAGGAGATTGATGCGGCATATATGAGCATTGAAGGGCTGGATGATTTAAAAGAATGGGTGGATCACACCCCAGAGCTTTCCAACAAAGCTTTGGAAAAGGCAATTGAGAAAACAGGAAGCACCGTTCTGAAAAAGGCTCTCCACTGGTCAAAATGCGTGAATGAGAGAATTCAGAAGCTGGATGATTCTGAGAAGCTGCCGTTTGAAGGGGTGAAGGAGGCGCTGGCCTATGCCCATTCGTTAGCAGATATCGCCATCGTATCGTCGGCTAATCTGCAGGCTGTACTGGATGAATGGAGGCTTTATGGTCTTCTGGAACACACCGATGTCGTGCTGGCCCAGGATGCCGGAACAAAGGAATACTGTATACATGAACTGCTGAAGAAAGGGTATGAAAAAGAGAACGTGATGATGACCGGAGATGCACCTGGCGATTACCAGGCGGCGGAATCAAATGGCGTACTTTACTATCCCATCCTGGTGCGCCATGAGATGGAATCCTGGAATGAATTTCGGGAAACGGCAGTGGGCAGGTTTCTGGACGGAAGCTACCGCGGCACTTATCAGAAGGAAAAGATAGCTGCGTTTTTAGATAATCTGAACCCGTCAAAATAAACGGTAAGCTGTTGATACAGCAGAAAGGGAAAAAATGGTTGATTTGAAAGCAAATCCTTACTATCTGTCGGATGAGGATTGTAAATGGGTGAAGGATACGATTGCTGGCATGAGCCAGGAAGAAAAGGTTGGACAGCTTTTTTTCCAGCTTACCCAGTCCCAGGAGGAAGGGCATTTAAAAGAGCTGATGGAGAATTATCATCTGGGCGGCTGCCGTTATAATCCCGCTCCGGGTAAGGTGATCCAGGAGCAGAACCGCATTTTGCAGAAATATGCAAAGATCCCGGTCTTTATTGCATGCAATACAGAGTCAGGAGGCGATGGAGCGTGTGCAGATGGAACCTTGATTGGTTCTGGAATAAAGATCGGCGCTACCCGTAAGGAAGAATATGCCTACGCATTAGGAAAGATGGCTAATGAGGAAGCGGCAGCTATCGGCTGCAACATGGCATTCGCTCCGGTCTGTGATATTCATTATAACTGGGAAAATACAGAGGTTGTGACTCGGGCCTTCGGAAATGATCCGGATCGTGTGGCAAGGATGAGCGCTGCCTATTTAAACGGCGCGCATACCAATCCAGGCTTCGCCTGTGCTGCAAAACATTTTCCAGGTAACGGTCAGGACTTTCGGGATGCACACCTTTCCAACAACGTGAATTATTTTGACGTGGAAACATGGGAAGCCACTTATGGTATGGTCTACCGGAAACTGATTGAGAATGGTTTGGATGCTATTATGGGCGGGCATATTATGCTTCCGGAGTACGCCAAAGCCATCAATCCGGAATTAAAGGATGAGGATATGATGCCGGCTACCTTAAGTTATGAGATCATGACTGTCCTTCTGCGGGAAAAGCTGGGCTTTAACGGTATGGTAGTGACAGATGCATCTCACATGGTTGCTATGACAGACCGGATGAAGCGTTCGGAAATGCTTCCTCTGGCAATTAATGCAGGATGTGATATGTTCCTGTTCTTTAATGATCCTCAGGAGGATTTTTCCACGATGCTGAAGGCTTATCAGGATGGCGTGATCAGTGAGAACCGAATGGAAGAAGCTCTGACCCGTATTCTGGGCCTGAAAGCCCATATGGGGCTGCATAAAAAGAGCAGAGAAGAGCTGGTGCCTCAGCCAGAGGTCGCAGAGCAGGTACTAGGAAGAGAAGTGTATAAAGAGATGCAGAAGGCGATTAGTAATGACTGTATCACGCTGGTAAAATATAAGGATTTGGATGTGCTTCCCATGACGCCGGAGCGTTACCGGAGGATCATGATTGTCCATATCAAAGGTTCCAGCAGCGGTATGGGAGAAATGATGAAGCTGTTAGGGGTATCGGGGACGAATCCTGCGGAGGTTCTCAAGAAAAAGCTGTGTGAAAAGGGCTTCGAAGCCTTTATCTATGAAAGTCCTTTGGACCGGATGAAAAAGCAGATTGCGGCAGGAGAAAAGCCAAGCCTTAATATCTACTTTGCTGGAAAGAATGCCATTGCGGATTTTGTGCAGGATATGGACCTGGTCATTACCCTGTGCGATGTTTCCAGCGGTCGGCCGGCCTTCGGCATGTCCAAGGGCGGCGGTGAAATTCCATGGTATGTATTTGAGGTGCCGGTAGTGGTGGTAGGCTGCGGACAGCCTACCATGCTGGCGGATATTCCTCAGGCACGCACTTACATCAATACCTATGATGCCAAGGACAGCACGTTTGATGCATTGATCCATGATCTGATGGCAGGGCCGGAAGCGTTTAAGGGAAAAGATCCTATCGACAGCTTTTGCGGGCTGTTTGATGCACGGCTGTAATACAAGTCTGGTTAACGTGCAGGATTATGTAAAAGGATATCTGAAAAAGAATAAAAGGATAGGGCTGTCGAAATAGATAGCTCTTCACAGGGGGCAGGTGTGATTCATGGGAATTACACCTGCCCCTGAAATTTATCCATTATTTTCCGAAATTCAAACAAAGGGATTCTGTACCCTGAAACAGATATTGCTAAAAGAAGGAGACCGTCCGGTAAAAATCCAGAGCCTTGAAAAAGCCTGAATTTCTAAAGGACTGTCTCCTTTTTACATATCAGGGGCAAAAATCGTTATTTCCCGATCCCCCCCCTTTTTTGTTGTCAAAAAAAGACGTTGTATCATTTGCACGAAGGAACTGGAAAATCATATAAAAAAATGGAGCTTTTAACAAAAAATGTATTGACTTTCCTTTGCTCTTGGTGTAATATAACACTAAACAAACAAAAATGAACAAATACTGATTTAATTTGTTTGAAAAATGTTTGAAATGGGTCACAAGGCAAAGCGATTATGAATCAATGGAGGGAAAGAACATGAAAAAAATGAGAACATTAGCAGCAACCGTATTATCGGTTTCCATGTGCGCAGGCTTGGCCGCATGCGGAGGTTCCAGTGCAAATGAGAACACTACTGCTGCTGCTAAAGCAGACAATACGACGGCAGTTGCAGCAGAGAGCCCGGCACCGGATGATGAACCGATTGTTCTGAGGGTATTGTCGGCACAGCAGGCAGAGAATCCGGAAGGGGATATTGAACGATCTATTTCTGATGCGTATACAGCGCTGCATCCGAATGTAACGTTTGAATACATCAGCGTAAAATCCAGTGATTTTAATCAGAAGCTGACAGCGCTGGCTACTTCGGGAGATATGCCGGATATTTTCCAGAATTCCTTTAATATGCTGCCTTCCAGTGTGGATCTGGATGTCTGCGAAGATTTAACTACTTTATTTGAACCGGAATTTCTGGATAAGTTTGAGCCGCATATTCTGAAAGAGGGTTATTATGGGGATCGGCTTTTGTATATTCCCACCCAGTCCATGCCGGCAGCTTTATTATATCGGGCAGACTGGTTTGAGGAAAAAGGACTGCAGGCTCCTGAGACCTGGGACGATCTTGCTGCGGCAGCAGAAAAACTGACAGAGGATACCGATGGAGACGGAAACATTGATCGCTACGGTTTTGCTATGATCGGAACAAAGGATTCCTCCGCGGGAACCAGGTTTCAGTTGATTATGAGAAGTTTTGGCTGCCGGGAATTCTACGAAGAGGACGGAGTATGGAAAACAGATGTGGGAAATGATGATTTTAAGAAGGCGATTCAGACATTTGTTGATCTGGATTTAGTACATCACGCTGCCCAGCCTGGCGTCATCGAAACCAGTTATTCAGAAGCGGCAAATCTGGTAGTTGCCAATAAAGCGGCTATGATGCTGACTGGCTCTAATGCTCTCGGAACCATTTACTCACAGAATCCGGATCTGAAGGGTAAGCTTGCAAGCTGCGCAGTTCCTAAGGGAACGGAACACGTTTCCAGCCCTCGTTCTCTTGGATACTCTGTTTATAACAAAGGGGAGCATAAGGAGGTCTGCAAAGATTACTTAAAGTTCTGTATGGAGAAGGAAAATAACTTAAAGTGGACGGAGATCAGCTATCGAATTCCTGTTATTCAGGATTATTACGATGAGCCGATCCTTCAGAACGAAGATACCATCGGATTTGTGGATGCGATTCAGTATTCTTACGAGTATCCGCAGTTTTTAGGATTAACCAAGTCTTATGAGATTATCGGCAGTGTATATCAGTCTCTGCTGACTGGTTCCTCCGATATTGATACTGCTTCTGAGAAGGCGAAAGCTGAAATGGAAGAATTAATAAAGTCTTACGAATAGAATGTAAGCGGCTGCGGGCAGCCGGAATGATAAAAGCAGCTCTGGCTGCCCGCTTTTTAAGAAAGGATTATCAAAGATGACCAAACCAAAACGATTTTTATCGATTCAGCAGAAAAGCAGCCTGATTGGAATCTGTTTTATCCTTCCGGCCTTAAGTGCATTGCTGCTTTTAGTGTTGTATCCCATGCTGAATGGATTTTACCTTAGCTTTTTTAATACCAATCTGGTAAACCGCAATACCTTTGTTGGTCTTCGGTATTACGGCGAGATGCTTACAAAGCCGGATTTTTACCAGACAATCTTTACCACCATTAAATTTACATTGCTGGTAGTTGTGGGCCATTTCATGGTAGGCGGGTTGTTTGCAGGATTGTTAAATAAGCCATTTCCAGGGAGAACCTTGTATCGGGTCATTCTTGTTTTGCCGTGGGTGATCCCTGAAGTAAGCGTAGGCCTAATCTGGAAGTGGATTTTTAATCCCGTTTATGGTTTGGTAAACAGCTACCTGTTAAAATTCAGATTGCTGAAAGAGCCGAAGGCGTGGCTTAGCGACCCCAAAACAGCCTTTGCAATTGTGGTGTTTATTGCAATCTGGAAGGGATTCCCAATGATTATGCTGATGATCACAGCAGGGCTTCAGACATTGTCTTCTGATGTGATGGAAGCAGCAATTATTGATGGTTCCAGCAGAATTCAGCTTCTTCGTTATATCGTTATTCCAAGTTTGAAGCCGGTGCTGCTTTCGTCTCTGATTCTTGACACCTTATGGTGGTTCAAACATTTTACATTAGTGTATATGATGACCCAGGGCGGACCAGAAAACGCTACCAATATAGTCAGCATTGATATTTACAAGACAGCATTTGAGTATTTCAAATATGGCCAGGCGGCAGCCATGTCTGCAATCGTATTTATTATCTGTTTCGTGATCAGTCAGCTGCAAAGGAGGGCACTCAGTGAAAAGACGAGCTAGAATAACAATGACAGTCAGGTATATCATATTGACGATTGCAAGTATCCTGGTGCTGTTTCCAATTTTATGGATGATTTCTACATCCTTGAAAGATACGCCGGAGGTAATGTCGGGTGGAGTAAACTGGATTCCAAAGAAGCTTACCTTCGATGCCTACAAGCGCATTTTTACCGATTATCCGTTTTTCTCCTATTACAAAAGTTCGATTTTGATTACGTTCTGCACCGTTTCTGTAGGTGTGTTGTTTGCGATTTTTGCTGGCTATGGGGCGACCAGATTTCAGTTTAAAGGTAAAGGCGCGTTCCTTTCCTTCCTGCTTGTAACGCAGATGTTTCCGTCGATTATGACGCTGATTCCATTCTACAAACTGTTGAAAATATTAGGGCTGAGCAACAGCTATAAAGGAATTATCCTGGTATACATTTCCCATACCATTCCATTTTGTTCCTGGATGATGAAAGGGTATTTTGAGAGTATTCCTACCAGCCTGGATGAATCGGCTATGATAGACGGAGGCAAACGGCTTCAGATTTTATTCCAAATAGTAGCGCCTCTGGCATTGCCGGGAATTGCTTCTACAGCAATCTATTCATTCATCCAGACCTGGAATGAATTTATGTTTGCATCCATTCTTTTAAATAGTGAAAAATTGAAAACACTTCCGGTTGGAATCGGTCAGATGAATGGATTTTACCGAATTCAATACAATGATATGATGGCAGCTTGTTTTGTTGCCAGCGTTCCGATTTTGATTATTTATATCTTACTGCAGAGATATTTCATCAGCAGCCTGGTAGCAGGCGCAGTGAAGGAATAGAAGGAGGGGAGAGGCTTGCAGGATTATTTAGCTCATGTTAATACAAATTCCAGCCCGTCTGAATTAAAAATTACAGATATTCGTTTTGCGGATCTGTACCATGCGCCTATGCATTGTACACTGGTAAAAATTGAAACCAATCAAGGAATAACGGGATTTGGAGAAATTCGGGATTTTGGCAGCCGCACTTATGCTGCTATGCTGAAAGGACGTCTTTTAGGAGAGAATCCCTGCAATATCAACCGGATTTTTGAGCGGATCAAGCAGTTCGGAGGACCTTCCAGACAAGGCGGCGGTGTCAGCGGAATTGAGATTGCTCTCTGTGATCTGGCCGGAAAGGCGTACGGAGTTCCGATTTATCAGATGCTGGGAGGAAAATTCCGAGATAGCGTAAGAGTGTATTGTGATCTGGGACGGAATCCCAGGCAGCCTATGACGGGCGAGGGAATGGGAAAGGAACTTAGGCGCCATGTGGATGAAGGTGGATTTACCATGGTGAAATGTATTTTAGGTGTGGAGAATGTCCAGGCGATGTATCCGGATGAGGTCTTGCTGTCGGGTCCTTCTGGATTTGTGGACAGTCTGATTCAGGCTCGTAAATACCATATGCCGTATACAGATGCAAACAAAAGCGCGGCTGCAGATGCGGATTTTTACAAGAGAAACCGTGCATATGAAATCTTTTCCACCCAGCATCCATATACCTTTACACGAATCACGGAGCGAGGTCTGGACCGTTATGAAGAGGAGCTTTCTAAGCTTCGGGATCAGCTGGGGTATGATATTCCTCTGGCGATCGATCATCTTGGACATGTCAATCTGGAGGATATGGCCAGATTGTTGAGGCGCCTGGAGAAATACAACCTTGCATGGGTGGAGGATGCGCTTCCATGTACGTTTGTGGAGGAGTATAAACGGCTTTCCATGATGACTGCCACACCCCTTGCCACCGGTGAGGATTTGTACTTGAAGGAAGGATTTCTGCCGTTATGCAAAGAGCGGGCGGTGCCGATTATTCATCCTGATATTTGCTCCTGCGGAGGAATTTTTGAAGCGCAGAGAATCGGAAATATGGCTCAGGACCATCATGTGGCTATGGTGATGCATATGTGTGAGACTCCAGTTGCAGCACTGGCGACTGCACATATGGGGGTAGCCACCCAAAATTGTATTGCCATGGAGTTCAACGCACCGGATGATGACTGGTGGAATGATCTTGTGATTGGCGTAAGCAAGCCGGTGATCAAGGGTGGTTTTATTACTCCATCCGATAAACCTGGTCTGGGAATTGATGATTTAAACGATGAAGTGATCAAAGAGCATATGCTGCCAAATTCAGGTCCGATATGGGCAGCTACGGACCAGTGGAACACAGAATATTCAAATGACCGCTGCTGGAGTTAACTGTCAGCAAGAATAAACCAGAAAGAAAATAAAGAAGGGGGTACCATTTTGCCGGAAATATTGATTATAGCAGATGATTTAACCGGGGCAAATGACACCGGCGTTATGATTGCCCAACAGGGGGTTAAGACCTGTACAATTCTTGACTTGATTCATGCTGGCAAAAGCGAGGTGAAGGAAAGCGGCTGTCTTTCTTACTCTACCGACAGCCGCGGAAGCACGAGACAGGAAGCCTACAGTCGTGTTTATCAGGCGGTAGAGAAGCTGAAATCAATGGATATTCAGATATATTCCAAGCGGATTGATTCTACCCTGCGTGGAAATTTGGGAGCTGAAATGGATGCCATGCTGGATTGTCTGGGGGATGGCCGGATGGCTGTCATTGTTCCTTCTTTTCCGCAGGCTGGAAGAATTTATATTCAGGGGCAGTTGCTGGTGAATGGGATTCCTCTTTACCGCACAGCGGCGGCATCGGATCCGAAGAATCCGATTCATACGGCTTCTGCACTGGATCGGTTCCGGCAGCAATCCCGGTACCCGATTGCGGAAATCTATCTGAATGAGATAGAGAAGGGGACCTGCTACCTGGCAGACAGGCTGGCAGAGCTGTATCAGGAAGGGATAAGGGGCATTATATTTGATGCGGTCAGCGACCAGGAATTTGTACAGATAGCGGAAGCGGTGATCAGGAGCCGGATCCCATTTATTACAGTAGATCCCGGCAGCTTTACCGCAAGGATGGTCTCCCAGGTCTTAAGCCGCAGCCAGGAAGAAAGAGCAAAGGTCTTGTTTGCGGTTGGAAGTGTGAATGAGGTGGCTTCCAGGCAAACGCAAAAACTGATAGGACGGCAAGATGTAGGAAGCGTGGTCATCGATACCAGCAAGATTTTAGAGGGCGAAGAGGCATGCCGCCAGGAGATTGACCGGGTTTCTGAAAAGGCTTTTATGGAAGGAAAACAGCATGATATCTGCTGCATTTACATGTCAGGCATTTTTTCGGAAAACCGGATGGATCTGGAGGCATGTGCACAGAAGCTTGGACTGGATCGTGAGGAGGTTTCCGGGCGGATCAATGAGCTGCTGGCGGAAACGGCTGTCAGAGTGCTGAAAAAAGAAGCGGCATACAAGGGCTTGTTTTGCTGCGGAGGGGATGCTGCAGTGGCAGTGTGCAAATCCCTGGATGCCCATGGAATTTTTCCGCTGGATGAGGTGGTGCCTCTTATGGTGTATGGGCTTGTTATGGGAGGTCAGCAAAATGGAATGCACATTATCACAAAAGGCGGGATGATCGGAGACGATGATACCATGTGTGACTGCATCATGTACTTCAAAAATAAATTTAAGGAGAGAGAGTATGTTAAGACCATATATTGTGATACCAATGGGAGACCCGGCTGGAATCGGGCCGGAAATTGTGTTGAAGGCTCTTGGGAATCGGAAGATTCATGAATGTGCACGGTGCTGTGTGGTCGGAGATGCATCGATTTTAAAGGCAGCTATGGAATTTCCCAATACGCCTCATATGAAAATCAAAAAGATCGCCAGCCCCGCAGAAGGAAGCTATGAGCCGGGAATCTTGAACGTAATCGATTTGGCCATGATTCATATGGATACCTTTGAATTGGGAAAAGTTTCCGGCGAGTGCGGCCAGGCCGCTTATGCTTATATTGAGAAAAGTACAGATCTCTGCTTAAAGGGTGAGGCAGATGCCATGGCAACCACACCCATTAACAAGGAGTCCCTGAGGGCTGGAGGAATCAATTTTATCGGGCATACGGAGATCCTGGCAGCTCTGACCAACACAGAGGATCCTCTCACCATGTTTGAGGTTTATGGTATGAGAGTATTCTTTTTAAGCCGTCACATGTCGTTGAGAAAAGCCTGTGACATGGTGGTGAAGGAACGGATCGTTGATTATGGTCATCGATGTATTGCAGCCTTACGGCAGCTTGGCGTATCAGAGGGGACTATGGCGATTGCAGGGCTGAATCCCCACAGCGGTGAGCATGGTCTGTTTGGCGATGAAGAGGTGAATGAGATCATACCAGCAGTAGAGCAGCTTCAGGCCGAGGGGTATCAGGTGTGCGGTCCGATCGGTGCTGATTCGGTATTCCATCAGGCGCTTCAGGGTAAGTTTAACAGTGTGCTGTCCCTGTATCATGATCAAGGACATATCGCTACCAAGACGCTGGACTTTGCAAAAACCATTTCAATCACAAACGGTCTCCCGTTTTTGCGTACATCAGTGGATCATGGAACAGCGCTTGATATTGCAGGAAAAGGAATTGCCGATTCTGTCAGTATGGAAGAAGCAATCCGTCTTGCAGTAAAATATGCACCGGCATTTTCTGTTGGAGGCAAGAAGGAGCCTTTGACAGAAGCCGTGTAGATTATTATTATTTGTGCCGCCCGCTTGGCGGCGGAATGGAGATTGTTATGAAAATTGTTTTGCTTGAATCATTAGGAATTACCAGGGAGCTGCTGGAGCAGTATGCAGACAAGCTGAGAGCGAAGGGACATGATTTTGAAGTCTATGAGAAGAATACCGATATCCAGATTCAGAAGGAGCGCTGCAAAGATGCCGATATTGTTATGATTGCCAATATGCCGTTTACCGATGAGGTGATTGCCTCCTGTGAGAATCTGAAATTTATTGATGTTGCATTTACCGGCGTGGACCATGTGGGTCTGAAAACTGCCAAGGAAAAAGGGATTGCGGTCAGCAATGCTTCTGGATATTCCAATGAGGCAGTAGCAGAGCTGGTTCTGAGTATGATGCTGTCCTTGCTGCGCAATGTGCCGGCTGTAGAGAAAAGATGCAGAGAGGGCGGTACCAAGGATGGTCTGGTAGGACGTGAACTGATGGGACGCAAGGTTGGCATCGTGGGAACCGGCGCTATTGGACGAAGGGTAGCCGAGATCTGTCATATGTTAGGGTGTCATGTGCTGGGATATGATCCATTCCCGCAAAAAAATGCTCCGGAATACATCAGTTACCGGACCTTAGATGAATTGTTGGAAGAATCCGATATTATTACGGTGCACTGCCCGCTAATGGAGAGCACGGTTGATTTGATCAGTGCAGAGAAAATTGCAAAAATGAATCCAGATACTATTTTTATTAATGCTGCAAGAGGTCCCATCGTAAACAGCCAGGCTTTGGCAGAAGCACTGAATGAAGGAAGGATTGCTGCAGCAGGTATCGATGTATTTGAGACAGAGCCGCCGCTTCCGGCAGATCATCCGCTGCTCCAGGCAAAAAACACCATTGTGACGCCTCATGTGGCGTTTGCTTCTGCAGAATCAATGATCCGAAGAGCAGAGATCGTGTTCCGTAACATTGATTGCTGGCTGGAAGGGAAGCAGCAGAATCAGATTTTGTAATGCAGCCTTCGTCTGAATGAAGCAGAATCTAATAATTCAAGGGAACATACGAGGTGATTTATGGAATATACAATGTTTGGAAATACAGGAGTAAAGGTAAGCCGAATTGGTTTCGGCGGAGCGGTAGCAGGTCTTAAAAATTACCTGCATGCCTATGATCCCGGCTCCAAGGAGAGCAAAAAGGCAGTGTATGAGGCGTTGGAGACAGCCTTGGAAAAGGGGATCAATTACTTTGATACAGCGGCAGCATACGGTGGAGGCGCATCAGAGGAGATGTTCGGCGAGGTATTAAGCAAGGTGGATCCGTCCACCATTTTCATCGCTACAAAATGCCTGGCCAGGTCCAAGGACCCTGCTGTGGATGATTACGATGCTGTGATGCGGTCAGTGGAGGGAAGCTTAAAGCGGCTGCGCCTTCAAAAGCTTGATCTGGTGCAGCTTCATGGCTTATCCTATACCGATGAAGATGCAAAGCGGATCCTGGGGGAACGGGGAGCGGTGGAAGCTCTGGAGCAGTTAAAAAAAGATGGAGTAATTCGATTCATCGGATTTACCACGGAGGATAATAACAGGGCTGTCTACGATTTCTTTGACAGCGGACGTTTTGATATGGTACAGATGTGCTATAATTTCCTTTTCCAGCATCCTTATGAGCCAAGCCGCCCATTTGGCAGTTTATTTGAGGCAGAAAAGAGAGGAATGGGTATTTCCGTAATGCGTGCAACCACATCTGGTACGTTTCAGAAATGGATGAAAACCCTGCGTCCAGATGATGATTTTGATTATACCAGAGCTTTAATTCAATTTGTGCTTTCCAACAGACTGGTGGATGTGGCCTTGATCGGCATGCGGAGTGCAAAGCGTGTACTCCAGAATGTGGAGATCGCAGATGACCTGGCAGGGAGGATCGATATTGATTCTCTGCATTCCAGGTATGTGTAATAGAGGGAAACGTATGAATACCATAACATTACCTTCCATTGAAGTAGAATCCTGCGATATTTTAATCAGCGGACATTTGAAGTGGAACCGTTATTTTGGAGAGACAATGGAAATGCCGCCAAGAGGGAATCCATCTACCTGCAGCACCGTTCTGATACAAGGATATCAGAGGGATGGCTCGATTTACCGCCTGCTGGTGGATCCGGCTATCCGTCACAGCAGAGAGGAATCCTATTTTGATTTAAACCGGCGTACCGGTTTAACTCCGGATCAGATTACCCATTGCTTCAGCACCCATCATCATTTCGATCATTGGAATGGAATCAAATATTATCCTCATGCTGTGTGGTGTACGACGAAGGATAATCTTCCGCTGATTCAAGAAGCTGTAAAGCAGGCCTGGAAGCGGGGCACAGAGCCTGGGGACGGAGAGTCTGCTGTTATCCCAGCAGAACGGTTTCAGATTGTGGAAGGAGAATTTCTTCCAGGAGTCCAGGCAGTCCCGCTGCCAGGCCACACAAAGGCCCTCCATGGAATTGCGTTTTGCTTTCATGGAAGGCGGATTTTAGCGGCATCGGACAGTGTGATGACCCGGAATCATTTTCGGGATCGAAAAACAGAATTTCAGCCGGATCCACAGCTTATGGCCAAGGCGGCGGAAACCATTGACTGCATAGCAGCCCAGTTTGATATCGTGATTCCGGGACATGACACTCCGATCATTTTATGATATGATACCAGGGTTAAAAGGTCATGTATGACATGCTTGCATGTCTATACATGACTTTGAGACCCGCAAAAACATGAGAAAGTAGCCCGATTAGGGCGGATTTCGAATGTTTTTAGGATTTCGGGAGCACGAAGTGCGGAGAAATCCGTGTATCATAGGGGTCAAATACCTTTTGACCCCAACATTATGATATATATAGAAGGAGATTTTGTATGGCACAACAGTGGTATCAGAAAAATATGCGGTATCTGCAGACCGTGCTCAGGGAACCGGATCTTATTGATTATAACCCGGATGCAGTCGTTAACTACATGCAGCATGTAAATGCAAACTGTTTAGTAATCAATGCAGGAGGCGTAATCGATTTTTTTCAAAATCCTCTGGAGATGGCGAATGTTAGTTCGTTTCTGAAAGGGGAGATCCTTCCCGGGCTTTGTGATGCTGTTCATAAGGCTGGTATGAAAGTGATTGGCCGGGTGGATTTTAGAGGGGTGGAACCGCGCAGATATCATCTCCATCCGGACTGGTTTGGACTGGATCAAAATGGAAAACCGAAAATCGGCCATTATGACGGAGCTCAGATATTAAGACCTTGCTATAATTCCTACTATGCCAATGAACACGCAGAAGAGTTTATTACTTATTTGTTAGAGCACTATGACCTGGATGGAATCTGGGAGAATGCCATCGGCTTTGATTATGGCCCTTGCTATTGTAAACGGTGCCGGGAATCTTATAAGAGCCAGACGGGAGAAGAACTGCCGGAAGTTCCGGAGCCAGGTTATATGAAGAACATTAAGATCCTGGATTTGCCGCAGTTTAAAAAATACAGAAAATGGAAGGCGGAGAACGCTGACCGTCATATTGAGCGCATGAGAGCTGCAGTGAAACGGTTTGGAGAGGAAAAGGCTTATTGTGCAGAAATCTTTGACTTGTACAGTGAAAAATTCAGCAAGGCTACAGGCATTGATCACAAAAATGCAAAAAAAAGCTTTGACTTTATGGCCAGCTGTGTATTTTTAAATGCCAACCATACACCGGATCAGAGCCGGCCTTACGATATTATTAACAATGCAGCTTCTACTGTCCGATATATGCGGGCTCTGGCTCCAGACAAGCAGTCTGTGATTGTGACGGGAGGAAATGGAACCCGATGGCGCTATGTAATGGATCCGGGACTTGAAACCAGAATGTGGTTGTGGGAGATCGTCAGTGTAGGAGGCAGCATTTGGAATTGTTATTTCAATGGTCAGACGCCAGCCAGCACTCTGGATCGCCGGGCTGCTTTCCGGGAAAAAGATGCCTTTACCTATCTGGCGGAGAATGCACAGATCATTGCCCAGTCAGAGCCGGTGGCGGATGTTTTGATTTATTATTCTGCATCTACCAGGGACGCATTCTGTGCTATGGATGAAAAGCTGGATGATTATGGTGTGTATATCAAGGGAATTGAGAGAGTTTTACTGGAAAATCACATTTCATACAGCTTCCTGCCGGATTCAGAGTTGTGTATCCAGCGTCTTCAAGGCGTGAAGGCTCTTCTGATTCCTAATAGTGTTTTTATGTCAGACCAGGAAATACAGGTGATACGGGAATATGTTCGCCAGGGCGGCGGTCTGATTGCTTCCTATCGAACTTCTCTATTTGACGAGAACGGGAATCAGCGGTCGGATTTCGGACTGGCAGATGTGTTTGGAATGAGTTACACTGGCATGTGCATGGATACGTCTAATGATTCGTATCAGCTGATCCGCAGCAGAGATAGTGAGCTTCTCAATGGATTTAGGGATACAGAGCTTCTGATCAATGGGGGATCTACGCTCCTGTGCAGAAAGAACCGGGAAGATTACGATACTGTAACAACATACATTCCGACAATTCCAAATCAGCCGCCGGAGTATGCATGGATTCCGGATATGCGCACCCAGTATCCAATTGCAGTATCCGGAAGATTTGAAAAAGGACGTGTGGTATATTTTTCCAACGGAACGGATGCTCTTTGTTTTCGGAATGGCCATGAGGATTACACAGAACTGTATAAAAATGCAGTTGACTTCGTAACCGGCAGGGATTACACTTTAAGCAGCAATGCTCCGCGAAGTGTACATATCAATGCAATTACTGACAGGCAGAATCCTGGCAATATTAGTGTTTCATTGGTGAATGTCAGCGGAACCTCTCAGCGCCCGTTAAAAGAGATTGTACCGGTGAGGGATGTTCAGGTAAGGCTGCCTCTCAAGGGTAAAAGGCTTGGAAGTTCTAAGGTGCTGTGGGGAGACAATATTGGGATCGAAGAGAAGGAAGAGGAGCTTATCATTACAGTGGATAAGTTGGATGAATTTGTCAGTGTACAGATAAGCTTTGCTTAATCAAGCGTAAAGCGGGAGTAACGGAATGTATTTGAAACAGCGGCAGGAAGAGATTATGAGGATTTTGAAGGAGAATTCCTTTGCAGAGGTAGATTTCCTGGCGGAACAGCTTGGAGTCAGTACGATGACCATCCGCCGGGATCTCCAGAAGCTGAGCGAGCAGGGGTTGGTTGCCCGTCAGCACGGAGGGGCCTTTTTACCAGAAGAGATGCGTGGTGAGAAGGATTACGGTGTTAAGAAAACTACCAATGTGGACATCAAAAAGCAGATTGCCAGAAAAGCCTTGGAGCTTGTGAAGGATGGAGATACGATTTTTCTTGACAATGGCACAACCACCTATGAGATTGCCGCTTTGCTGCATTCCAGGTACAACATCACAGTACTGACAGGAGACATTCAGATTGCCACATTACTGTTGAAAACCGATGTGAGACTGGTGTTAGTGGGAGGTGTGGTGCAGAATCAAACCGGCTGTGTGGTTAGCGGCGATGCACGGGATTTTATTCGAAGATTCCGGGTTTCCAAAACCTTTTTGGCTGCACCGTCCATCGATAAGCACTGGGATGTGCTGACACCTACCGTGGATAAAGCATACTATAAACAAGCTGCAATTTCCATTGCCACAGAAACTTACTTGGTGGCGGACAGCAGCAAGTTTGATGGTGTGTCGTTCAGCCGGATCTGCAACTTGAGAGATTTAAGCGGCGTAATCACAGACCGCATCTTTACCAAGCAGGAGCAGCAGGAGCTGATTAACAAAGACGTAAATATAATTTCTGTGGTTGATGATGGGAATTCTGCAGTGAAGAAGTAAAAGTGAAAGGGTATGGGCTGCCGTCAGGTTTCGTTTTAAGCTGATGGCAGCTTTTTCTGCTTTCTACTTCCATTTTCTGGCATTCTGTGATATGATGAAAGAAGCAGATGGTTCGTGGCAAAACTATAATAAATCAGCAGACAATGCAGGAAAATGAAAAGGAGGAGAGCAGTATGTTGGAGAAGATCGATCTGTCGGTCACAGTGAAGAAGGATGTGTTTAAGGCTGCCATGGAGGAGATGGAGACGAAGCTGGGGCTTTTACAGCGCCAGTGCAAGGAGGCAGGAATCCCGGTGATGATCTTGTTTGAAGGGATGGGTGCTGCCGGAAAGGGAACCCAGATCAACCGCCTGATCCAGGCCATGGATCCCAGAGGTTTTTCGGTTTATGCAAGCAGCCGCCCTACAGAGGAGGAGAAGTACCGTCCGTTCCTGTGGCAGTATTGGACCAAGACTCCGGCGAAGGGGCGGATCACGATTTTTGACCGCAGCTGGTACCGCCGGGTGCAGGTGGACCGCTTTGACGGCCTGACCGATGAGGCAAGCCTTCCAAGCGCCTTCCAGGATATTTTATCTTTTGAAAAGCAGCTTACCGATGACGGAACGGTGATTATTAAGCTGTTCCTCTATATCTCCAAGGAGGAGCAGAAGAAGCGGTTTAAGAAGCTGGCAGACTCGAAGGAGACGGCATGGCGGGTCAGCGATTCGGACTGGGCGCGGAATAAAGATTATGACCGGTACTTAAAGATTAATGAGGAGATGCTGGAGCGCACGGAGACCGAGTATGCGCCCTGGACCATCATCGAGGCAACCGACCGGAATTATGCCGCCATGAAGATCATGTCCACTGTTACCAGCCGTCTGGCATATGAGCTGGAAAAGAAGCAGGAGGCAAAAGAGGCTGCAAAGCGTTCTGTTCCCAGAACCGTGCCCTCTGACAAGTACAAGAACGGCGTTCTCTCCGGAATCGATTTATCCAAGAAGCTGACCCAGAGCCAGTATAAGAAGGAGCTTGACCAGCTTCAGAAGCGACTTGAGATCCTCCACAGTGAGCTGTACCGACTGCGGATTCCGGTGGTGCTGGGCTTTGAGGGCTGGGATGCAGGAGGAAAGGGAGGCGCCATCAAGCGTTTGACCAGCCGTCTGGACCCGAGAGGCTATCAGGTAAATCCTACCGCTTCTCCGAATGATATCGAGAAGGTACACCACTATCTGTGGCGTTTCTGGAATAATGTGCCGAAGGCAGGCCACATCGCCATCTTTGACCGTACCTGGTACGGCCGCGTGATGGTAGAGCGTATCGAAGGCTTCTGTACGGAGGCGGAGTGGAAGCGGGCCTACCAGGAGATCAATGAGATGGAAGCCCATATGGCTAACGCAGGCGCCGTGGTGCTGAAATTCTGGCTTCACATCGATAAGGATGAGCAGGAGCGCCGGTTTAAGGAGCGCATGGAGAATCCGGCCAAGCAGTGGAAGATCACCGATGAGGACTGGAGAAACCGGGAAAAGTGGGATCTCTATGAGGAAGCTGTCAATGAGATGCTGGTACGCACCTCCACTACTTATGCGCCTTGGATCGTGGTGGAAGGAAATGACAAGTACTATGCCCGGGTGAAGGTAGTCAAGACAGTTGTGGAAGCGCTGGAGAAGAAGATCAAGGAAGTGAAAAAGGCACAGAAGGGCAAGCTGGAGAAGTGAAGCCGGCAGGAGCTGCCTGAAAATACAGAACGAGCGGAAAACACAGAATTGGCTGGAAGCGCAGAACCAGTCAGGAAAACAGAAACGAAAGACAGGAAGACAAGGATCTATGAGCAGAGTAATCGTAATCGGAGGTGGGGCGGCCGGCATGATGGCCGCCGTGTCCGCCGCCATGGCAGGCCATGAAACGGCTTTATATGAGAAAAACGAAAAGCTGGGAAAGAAGCTTTACATTACAGGCAAGGGGCGCTGCAATGTGACCAATGCCTGTGATATGGAGGAGCTGTTTCAAGGGGTGGTGACCAACCGGAAATTCCTGTACAGCAGCTTTTACCGCTTTACCAATCAGGATCTGATGGACTTTTTTGAGCAGCACGGCTGCCGCCTTAAGGTGGAGCGGGGAAACCGGGTCTTTCCTGCGTCGGACAAGTCGTCTGATGTTATCAGCACCTTGAGCAGAGCCTTGCGGGAGCTTCTGGTGGAGGTTCATCTGAGGGAAGAAGCAGAGGGCCTTGTGATCCAGGATGGTCGATGCACAGGGGTGCGCCTGAAAAGCCTTCGAGGTATAAAGGAGGTTCTGTCAGATGTGGTGATCGTGGCCACCGGCGGCCTTTCCTATCCCGCCACCGGCTCTACCGGGGACGGCTATCAGTGGGCCGAAGAAAGCGGGCACAAGGTAACAGAGCTTTCCCCGGCACTGGTCCCTTTTGAGCTTCTGGAGGAGGATGCCAGGGAGCTTCAGGGATTGTCCCTTAAAAATATTGAGGCCAGCGTCTTAAAGGGGGATAAGGAGCTTTACCGGGAGTTTGGAGAAATGCTGTTTACCCATTTCGGCGTCAGCGGCCCGGTGATCCTGTCTGCCAGCAGCTTTGTAGCCAGGGAACTGAAGAAGCAGCGCCTTATCTTGTCCATCGATTTAAAGCCTGCGCTCAGCCCGGAACAGCTGGATGACCGGATTCTGCGGGATTTTGAGGAAGAAAAGAATAAACAGTTTAAAAATTCTCTTTCCCGCCTGTTGCCAGCTAAGCTGATTCCTGTTATGATAAAAAGAAGCGGAATTCACCCGGACAAAAAGGTAAATGAGATCACCAGGGAAGAACGTCGTCAGCTTGTGGAGGCTCTGAAGGGGATGCGATTTACCATCACAGGTCTTAGGGATTTTAAGGAAGCGATCATTACCCAGGGCGGAATCTCGGTAAAGGATGTGAATCCTTCCACGATGGAGTCCAAGAAGGTGCCTGGCCTGTACTTTGCAGGCGAGGTGCTGGATCTGGATGCCGTTACCGGAGGATTTAATCTGCAGATCGCCTGGTCTACCGGGTGGACAGCAGGGGCTTCGATTCCGTATAAGTAGAGAAAAATTGAAAGAGGATATTTTATATGCAGCATTTTAACATTGCAATCGACGGACCTGCCGGGGCAGGAAAGAGCACTATCGCAAAGGCTGTGGCCGCCAGGCTTGGTTTTATCTATGTGGACACAGGAGCTATGTACCGGGCGATGGCGCTGTATTTTTTAAGAAACGGCATTGCCCCGTCAGATGAAGCGGCGATTGAGTCTGCCTGCGGTCAAGTAGATATCACCATCCGCTACCAGGACGGCGCGCAGCAGGTGATCTTAAACGGGGAGAATGTATCCGGCCTGATCCGCACCGAGGAGGTAGGAAATATGGCAAGCGCCACCTCCGTTTACCTTCCGGTAAGGAGAAAGCTGGTAGAACTGCAGCAGCAGCTGGCAAAGACGGCCGATGTGATCATGGATGGAAGAGATATCGGCACCTGCGTCCTTCCCCATGCCCAGGCCAAGATCTATCTTACTGCCAGCACGGCGGTGCGGGCAGGGCGGCGGTTCAAGGAGCTGCAGGCCAAGGGACAGGAATGTGACTTAGAAGCCATCGAGAAGGATATCAAGGAGCGGGATTACCGGGATATGCATCGGGAGCATTCGCCCCTTATGCAGGCGGAGGATGCGGTTTATCTGGATACTTCAGAGATGAATATTGATCAGGTGATTGACCGGATTATCGGGATTGCCGGGGAGCGGGGACTGAATTGATGCAGATGGAAACAAGAGGTAAGGAGGAACCCAGCTTGGACGTGATCGTGGCAAAGACGGCCGGCTTCTGTTTCGGCGTGGAGCGGGCGGTCAATAAGGTTTACGAACAGATCGAAAAGACAGACAAACAGATCTACACCTACGGTCCTATCATCCACAATGAAGAGGTAGTGAAGGACCTGGAGGAAAAAGGCGTTAAGGTGATCCAGTCGGAGGCGGAGCTAAGAAAGGTGAAGGAGGGAGTGGTGGTCATCCGTTCCCACGGAGTCAGCCGTCATATTTACCATATCCTGGAGGCTAACGGCGTGGAGATCGTGGATGCTACCTGTCCCTTTGTGAAGAAGATCCACCGGATCGTGGATGAGGAAACCAGAGCCGGACATCAGGTGGTGATCATCGGAAATGAGAAGCATCCTGAGGTAGAAGGTATTAAAGGCTGGGGAGATGCACATACTGTAGTAATCGAAACTGCTGAGGAAGCGGAGCATTTCGTCCCGGAAACAGGCAAAAAAATATCCATTGTGTCCCAAACGACATTTAATTACAATAAATTTAAAGAATTAGTTGAAAAATTTTCGAAAAAGGGTTATGATATATTTGTTTTAAATACGATTTGCAATGCAACACAGGAAAGACAGGTGGAGGCAAAGGAAATTGCTTCAAAAGTGGATGCCATGATCGTCATCGGCGGGAAGAACAGTTCCAACACACAGAAGCTGTATGAAATTTGTCTCAGGGAGTGTAAAAACACTTATTACATTCAGACACTAGGCGATTTCGATCCTGAAAGTGTAAATTCTGTGCGCAGCGTAGGTATTACAGCAGGGGCTTCAACCCCGAAAAAGATTATTGAGGAGGTTCATACTAATGTCAGAGTTAAGTTTTGAACAAATGTTAGAGGAATCATTAAAAACAATACGTACAGGAGAGGTTGTCACTGGTAAGGTTATCGATGTGAAAGAAGACGAAATCGTCTTAAATATTGGTTACAAGTCCGACGGCATTATTACCCGCAGTGAATATACCAACGAGCCAAACGTTGATTTAACCAACCTGGTACATGTTGGCGATGAGATGGAGGCAAAGGTGGTTAAGGTGAACGATGGCGAAGGCCAGGTAGCACTTTCCTACAAGAGACTGGCAGCCGACAGAGGAAACAAGAGACTGGAAGAAGCATTCAACAACCAGGAAGTACTGACTGCAAAGGTGGTTCAGGTTCTGGACGGCGGTTTAAGCGTAGTAGTTGAGGAGACCAGAATCTTCATTCCTGCAAGCTTAGTATCCGACACTTATGAGAAGGATTTATCCAAGTATGCAGGTCAGGATATTGAATTTGTAATTACTGAGTTCAATCCAAGAAGACACCGTGTGATCGGTGACAGAAAGCAGCTGATGGTAGCGAAGAAGGCTGCTATGCAGAAAGAATTATTTGAACGTATTGCAGTTGGCGATACGGTAGAAGGAACCATTAAGAATGTGACCGATTTCGGTGCATTCATCGACTTAGGCGGCGCTGATGGTCTGCTGCACATCTCTGAGATGAGCTGGGGCCGTGTTGAGAACCCGAAGAAGGTGTTCAAGGCAGGCGAGCAGGTTAAGGTTCTGATTAAGGACATCCAGGGTGAGAAGATTGCCCTCAGCTTAAAGTTCCCGGAGGCAAATCCGTGGGCTAACGCTGCTGAGAAATATGCAGCAGGCAATGTTGTAAAGGGCCGCGTGGCACGTATGACCGATTTCGGTGCATTCGTAGAGTTAGAGCCAGGCGTGGACGCTCTGCTTCATGTATCCCAGATCTCCAAGGAGCATGTAGATAAGCCAGCTGACGTATTAAAGATCGGTCAGGAGATCGAGGCTAAGATCGTAGATTTCAATGAGGCAGATCACAAGATCAGCTTAAGCATCAAGGCACTGGCTGTTCCGGCAAAGGAAGATGCTGATGTGGCTGACGTTGATATTGACGCAGTTGCAGCTGAATAAAGAAATGTAGTAACTGGGAAGGTATTGAACAGTTACGAAACGTATTTACAAACGAAGGTGCACAGATAACGCCAGCCCTCTTCTTTTTCGAAAGAAGAGGGCTGTTTTTCACATAGGAAACTTTTCCCGGTGTTCTCCGGAAAGGCTTCTTTTTCATCTGGTTGGGACTATGCAATTCCAGGGGAAAGTGGTATACTATTCCACAAAATGAAACGAATCGGAGGTTCCGCATATGATATCAGAGAAAATGAAACCATTAGTCCAAAATAATTCTGCAATCCGTATGATGTTTGAAGAGGGAAAGCGGCTGGCTTCAATCTACGGCCCGGAGAATGTTTATGATTTCAGCCTTGGCAATCCTAATGTTCCGGCGCCCGAGGCCGTGAATCAGGCGATCATTGACATACTGAATGAGGAAGCGTCCACCTTTGTTCACGGGTATATGAGCAATGCCGGATATGAGGATGTGCGGGAGACCGTCGCTGATTCCTTAAATGAGCGTTTTGGAACCAGCTTTCATATGGAAAATATTATTATGACAGTAGGCGCTGCCAGTGGTTTGAATATTATCTTAAAGACCTTGCTGAATCCGGGAGATCAGGTCATGACCTTTGCTCCTTATTTTCTGGAGTACGGCAACTATGTCCGCAATTACGACGGCGAGCTGGTGGTGGTATCACCAAATCGGGAAACCTTTCAGCCGAATTTAAAGGAGTTTGAGGAGAAAATCGGGCCGAAGACTAAGGCTGTCATCATCAATTCTCCAAACAATCCTACCGGTGTGGTATATTCAGAGGAAACCCTGGTTGAGATCAGCCGGATCTTAACAGAAAAGAGTGAAGAGATCGGTCATCCCATCGTTTTGCTTTCTGACGAGCCGTACCGTGAGCTGGCGTATGACGGCGTGTTTGTACCCTATGTGACCAAGTATTATAAAAATACGGTAATTTGCTATTCCTACAGTAAGTCCTTATCCCTGCCAGGCGAGCGGATTGGATATCTGGTGATCCCGGATGAGCTGGAGGATGCAAAGGCGGTAACGGCAGCCGCCGTGATCGCAAACCGGGTGATCGGCTGTGTGAATGCACCGTCTCTGATGCAGCGTGTGATTAAGCGGTGTATTCATGAGAAAGTGAATCTGGAGGCATATGACCGGAACCGGAACCTGCTTTATCAGTCTCTGAGGGAGTATGGCTTTACCTGCATTAAGCCGGAGGGAGCATTTTATCTGTTCTTAAAATCACCCCAGGAGGATGAAAAGGAGTTCTGTGAGATCTGTAAAAAGTACAATGTTTTGGTAGTTCCGGGAAGTTCCTTTGCATGCTCCGGGTATGTACGGATCTCGTACTGTGTATCCTATGAGCAGATCCAGCGATCATTGCCGGCATTTAAGAAGATCGCAGAGGAATGTGGACTGATTTGACCTGCAGGACAAGGCCTGCAGCCAAGCAGATTGCTGGTATCCGTTTGGCAAAAAAGAAGGGCAGCTTTTGACATGACCAAAAACAACAGGAGGAGAGCAGCATGAAACCATGGGAGAAGAATATCAGAAGGGTGGTTCCTTACGTGCCTGGCGACCAGCCGAAGGGAGACCGCCTGATTAAGTTGAATACCAATGAAAATCCATATCCGCCGGCTCCAGGTGTGGAGCGGGCGCTGCGGGAAATGGAGACGGATGGACTCCGAAAGTACCCTGACCCGGCTGCATCTGCCCTCACCGGCGCTCTGGCAGATTATTACGGCGTGGGGCAGGAGCAGGTGTTTGTAGGAGTTGGTTCGGATGATGTGATCGGCATGGCTTTTTTAACCTTCTTTAATTCGGAAAAGCCGATCCTGTTTCCCGATGTGACCTATTCCTTTTATCCGGTGTGGGCGGATTTATTTCATATCCCTTACCGGACACCGGCACTGGATGAAGGGTTCCGGATTCGGAAGGAGGATTATTTCCAGGAAAATGGAGGAATTATCTTCCCAAATCCTAATGCACCTACCGGACTGGAGATGGAGTTGGAAGAGATTGAGGAGATCATCCGCCATAATCAGGATGTGGTCGTGATGATCGATGAGGCATATATTGATTTTGGAGGAAGGTCTGCCCTTCCTCTGCTGGAAAAGTATGAGAATCTTCTGATCATCCAGACCTTCAGCAAATCCCGCTCCATGGCAGGTATGCGGATTGGGTATGCCATTGGCCATCCGGATTTGATTGGTGCTTTACATGATGTGAAGTACTCTTATAATTCCTACACCATGAATACCCCGTCCCTGGTTCTGGGCGCAGAAGCAGTGAAAGATGAGGCTTATTTTAAGGAAACCCTGAACAAGATCATAAAGACCAGGGAGGAGACGAAGGTATGGATGAGAGAGCTGGGATTCCATTTCCCGGATTCTAAGACCAACTTCCTTTTTGCCTCTCATGAGCGGATTCCCGCGGAAGTGATCTTTGAGGCGCTGAAGAAGGAGCAGATCTACGTCCGGTACTTTAAGAAGCCGAGACTGGACAATTCGCTGCGGATTACCATTGGAACGGACCAGGAGATGGCCGCGCTGCGGTGCTTCCTGCAAAAAATGGTACGGTAAGGGGAGCAGAAAGGAGGCGGCAGTCATGGAACGGATTTCCAGGATGGCGCGATATCTGCTGAATATCTTGATACCGGTGACGGGATGGATTCTTTTTATTGTTCTGGGGCCAAAACTTCTTCGGTTTTTTATGCCCTTTGTAATCGGCTGGATCCTGGCAATGATCGCCAATCCGCTGGTCCATTTTCTGGAGAGCCATTTAAAAATCGTGCGGAAGCATGGCTCTGTTCTGATTGTGGTTCTGGTCTTGGCAGGGGTGATCGGGCTTTTGTATCTGATCGGCTCCCGACTGGTTCTGATGGGTATGAACCTGATTCGGGATCTGCCGCAGCTCTATGAGCTTGCCAAGGCGGAGGTGCAGGAGGCCTGGGGAAATCTGGGTCATCTGTTTGTTCGTTTTCCCCTTGGTATGCAGAATTTCTTCCAGGAATTCTGGAACAATCTGGGAGGATATGTAAGCAGCCTGCTTCAGACCATTGCTACCCCTACTGTGGCAGTAGCCGGGAATGTGGCAAAGAGTATTCCGGCTGTCTTTGTCAGTGTGATCATTACCGTGCTCTCCTCCTACTTTTTTATCGCGGAGCGGGAGACCATCATCGGGAAGGCCGCAAAATATATGCCGGAGTGGCTGAATAAGTATCTGACTCTGTTAAAAGGCGATATCCGGCATCTGGTAGGCGGATATTTTCTGGCCCAGTTCCGCATTATGTTTGTAGTTGCGGCAGTACTGGCAGCCGGCTTTCTGATCCTGGGAGTGGATTATGGTCCGGTATTTGCCGTGCTGATTGCATTCCTGGATTTTCTCCCCATGTTTGGAACAGGAACGGCGCTGGGGCCGTGGGCGTTAGTAAAGCTGCTGTCCGGGGAATATTACTTTGCAGCAGGCCTGCTTCTTCTGTACGTCTTGACCCAGGCAGTCCGCCAGGTAATACAGCCGAAAATCGTGGGCGATGCCATGGGGCTTCCGCCGCTGCTGACGCTGTTTCTTCTGTACCTGGGCTTTAAGGTGAAGGGGATCGCCGGCATGATCCTGGCAGTTCCCGTGGGGCTTTTGTTTGTGAGCTTGTACCGGCATGGGGCCTTTGACACCATTGTAGAGAACGGAAAGCTGTTGTTAAAGGAAATCCATGATTTTCGGGCAGGCGGCGCTGGTATGTAAAAATAGTAAAAAACCGTAACTGTTCAGTAGGTCTGCGCATTTGCTGCGCTGACCGTAAGAAAACGTGGAATAGCAGGCAAAAATCCCATCGCCGCAGGCGATTTTAATGGATTTTTGCTTGTAACTGTGAAGGTACTGAACAGTTACAAAAAACCGAAGCATTCTGCAGCAGCTTCGGTTTTTTGTATGACACAGGAGGAAGATTGTGAAAGCGGAAAATAATTTAGACACGGATCAGATCCGGCAGCTGGTGTGGAGATTGGCATTTCCCTCTATGCTGGCCCAGTTTGTCAGTGTCTTTTACAGCATTGTGGATCGTATGTATATTGGAAATATCCCGGATATCGGGGAGGCGGCATTAGCCGGAGTGGGTGTGTGCGGGCCCATCGTTACCATGATCTCATCAGCTGCATTCTGGGTCGGCGTGGGAGGCGCCCCTCTTTTAAGTATCCGGATGGGACAGAAAAATATGGAAGGTGCCAGAAAGATCCTGGCCAATTGTTTTATGCTTCTGACAGTCATGGCGGCCGCGATCACAGTGGCAGCGTTATTGTTAAAGGACCGGCTGCTGATGTGGTTTGGAGCCAGTGAAGCGCTGTTTCCCTATGCAGATGCGTATATTACCTGGATCCTGTTTGGTACGGTTTTTGCGCTTTTAACTACAGGCATGAATCAGTTTATTATCTGTCAAGGCTTTGCCAAGATCGGCATGAAATCCGTTTTGATCGGGGCGGTGCTGAATATTGTGCTGGATCCGGTCTGCATCTTTCTGTTGGATATGGGAGTAAAGGGAGCAGCTGTTGCCACAGTGCTGTCCCAAATGGTTTCCTGCGTATATGTGCTGTCATTTTTGTTCAGCAGCCGGCCTATGGTTTCCATCACCTTCAGCGGCTATGAGCGGAGGATCATGCAGCAGGTGCTTCTGATCGGTCTGACACCTTTTATCATTATCGCTCTGGACAATGTGATGATCATATCCCTGAATGCTCAGATTCAGCGGTTCGGAGGACCGGAACGGGGAGACATGCTGCTGACCTGCAATACGATCCTCCAGAGCTTTATGCTGGTGGTTACTATGCCCCTTGGAGGAATCACCAGCAGCACCCAGACGATTTTAGGCTATAATTTCGGCGCCAGGCGGCCGGATCGGATACGAAAGGCAGAGAAGCACATTCTGGCTCTCTGCCTTGCATTTACTGCGGTTATGTTTGTAGTATCCAGGTTTTTTTCGCGGTATTTCGTGATGATTTTTACCCGGAATCCAGAGTATATTGAACTGACAGTAGAGGCCATCCGCGTCTATGCGATGATGATCATTCCCCTGGGACTTCAGTATACTGTGGTGGACGGCGCTACTGGCATGGGGCTTTCTAAAATCGCCATCAGTCTTTCTTTATTCCGGAAGGCGGTCTACTTTTTATGTATTTTTCTGATACCGGCAGTGGGCGATATCGGGCAGATCTTCCTGGCAGAGCCGATATCGGATTTTATCAGCCCCATCGTCTCTGCAACGGTGTATGCGCTGATCATCAATCAGGTGATGGAGAAGGGGGCGGACGGCTGATCCGTCAGATGAACAGCAGCCGGAATCATATGCTGCCTTAGTGCGGGCTGCGGGGATCCTCCTTAGATTCTGATGGGGTGTCAGGCGCAGGGCTGTCCTGGCTGATCTTTCTGGCAGTGTCAGGCGCGCTGCCGCTCTGGCTGGCCTTTTGGGCAGTGCCGGATTCATCGGTCTTGTTCTTGTCGGTCTGGGATCTGCCGGACTTGCGGGGCTGGTTTCGCATCCGGTGTATCGTGCGGATGAGGAAATAAGCCAGCAGGATCAGCAGGATAAAGAACAGCAGGATCGGGCTGCCGGATATCAGGCCGATGAAGCATGCGGTGAGGGCAGAGCCTAAGGCATTTAAATTCCGGGCGAAGCCTCGTTGGATCTGCTGCCAGGCAGTTTCTGGTTCGGTAGGAGTCTCAAGGTCTACCTCAGAAAGATTCAGATATACGGTACTGTAGGTAACGGAATTGTCCAGATAGCGAAGCCTGGATTCGCTGGATTCAATCTCACTGGAAACTTCTGTAAGCCGTGCTTCCAGGGCAATGATCGCTTCTGTGGTTTCTGCCTTGGCCATCAGCTCCCAGAGACGTTCCTGCTCCAGACGCAGAGTTTTTAAACGGCTCTCTATATCGGAATACTGCAGGGTAACATCACTTACCGTCTCGGATTTATAAGTGACATTTCCGTCTGCCTCCACCTGGGCGATGAAGGAATTCAGCTTGTCGGCAGGGATCCGAAGGGTCATGGAGGCGTGCTTTCTGGATGGACGCCCCATTTGTGTGATGCTGTTTCCTGAAATATCGGACTGCTCGATGTAGCCTTGAAGTTCTGCTACCTTTTTCTGAATGGCGGTGACAAGGGAATCGAATTCCATAGTTTCAACATCCAGGTTCATATTGCGGATCAGCTTCCGTTCCATGGGAAGAGGAACATCGGAAGTGGTGTGCTCCGTTACACCTGAGGAAGTATTTGCTGTGGAAGCCGCAGAATCACTGCCGCCGGCTGCCATGGCCTGATGTGCTGCTGTTTCTGCAGGCATAGCATCATATTCGGCGGCAAAGCCCTCTTCATATCCTCTGTCGAAGGCGGCTGCCGCAGTGGTTTCTACGGCTGACATGGAATTGGATGCGCCGCCTCCACAGCCGGAAAGGGCAGCAGACAAGACGGCTGCAGACAGCAGCAGCGTCAGATGACGTGATGGGTGGCGAATGTGTTTCTTCATAAACTCTCCTCCTTATAACTGTGAAACAAATGGGTTGAATCGGAACAGTCATATTCTTTAATTGTATGTTATCAAGGAAAAAGGATTTCCGCAATGGGCGGGAAAAAGGATTAAGATTTCTACGGAAAACCTTAAGAAAAGGGTAGGGAAAAGGAAAGAAACGGTATGGGAAAATACGGTATGATAGAGTTGATATTTTAAATGGTAAAGGGGGAGACATGTATGAAGATATTGGTCAGCGCCTGTCTGCTGGGCGTTTGCTGCCGCTATAATGGAGAAGGGGAATTGGATCCCCAGGTTGCAGCGCTGATGAAGGAGCATCAGCTGATTCCGGTTTGTCCGGAAATTCTGGGAGGCCTGCCCACACCTCGTGTGCCGGCGGAACGGCTGGGAAATCAGGTGATCACCAGGGAGAACCAGGATGTAACAGAGGCCTATACCAGGGGAGCGGCAGAAACTTTGAAGCTGGCTAAGCTGTATGGCTGCACCAGAGCAATCCTAAAGGAAAGAAGCCCATCCTGCGGGAGCGGGCGGATCTATGACGGCACCTTCAGCCGGAAACAGATCGATGGGTATGGTGTTACCGCAGAACTTCTGGAGAAAAATGGAATTCAAACAGCAGGGGAATCCAATTTTGCGGGAATAGAGGGATTCCTGTAAAATCCATTGTACCTATATCAGAAACTGTGTTATAATGCCGGAAGGCGCATAGAAAATTGAAAAATATAACGTGCCCAAAGGGCGTAAAAATAGAAAGGTTTTTTCGTGAATGGAAAAGAATGAGATTGATAAAGGCAGCGGCAAGCAGAAAAAGCTTCCATTGGAGGAAGAGCTTGCAAGAGCATCTTTGACGATCCAGGAGGAGCTGGAGCCAGAGGAGGATCTGGATGATGGCTACTATCTGGATGATGATTTTGATGACAGTATGCTAGGGAATGATATGGATATGCTGGATGATGATTTTGATCTGGATGAAGATCTGTCATATTCAGAACTGGCTGACGGAAACAGCCGACATACGGAAACATTCAGAAGGAGAGTCGCCGGGCAGGAGGAAACAGAAGAAGCCCGGAAAGCAGAAGCAGAAGCGGCCGCAGCCCGTTGGCAGGCAGAAGAAGCCCAGAGAGCAGAAGCAGAAGCGGCCGCAGCC
>JAUNOF010000230.1 GCA_030537215.1 Lachnospiraceae bacterium | reverse complement strand
ACAGGAGTCTGGCGGATCTTGAGGTGGAAACGGTGGGGGATATTTTGAATTATCTGTAGATGAAAATGAATGCTTTAAATGGTGAAAGGATGGCAGAATATGATATTAATAAAAAATGGCAGAGTAATCGACCCGAAATCAGGTTTTGACGGAGCGGCGGATGTAATCCTGCATGAGGATAAGATCTGCAGGATCTTAAAGGATAAGGAGCAGCGGCAGCAGTCCGGCATTTATGAAAACATGATGGAGGAAGTGATCGATGCTGACGGCATGACGGTAGCGCCTGGTCTGGTGGATGTTCATGTCCATTTCCGGGATCCGGGGCTTACCTATAAGGAAGATATCCATACTGGCGCGGCAGCGGCGGCGAAGGGCGGCTTTACTACGGTGATCTGCATGGCGAATACCCAGCCTAAGGTAGATACGGTGGAGACGCTGCAATACGTTCTGGAGGAAGGGAAAAAAACGGGGATTCATGTGCTGTCCTGCGCGGCGGTGTCGAAGAACTTCGGCGGCGGGGAGCTGACAGACATGGAGGCGCTGAAGGCGGCTGGAGCGGCTGGCTTTACCGATGACGGCATCCCCTTAAAGGATGAGAAGTTTGTGAAGCAGGCCATGGAGGAGGCGGCGCGGCTTGACCTTCCCATCAGTCTTCATGAGGAGAATCCGGCTTTTATCCAGCAGAATGGAATTAACCATGGAGCGGTTTCGGATGAACTGGGGATTTATGGGTCTCCGGCGCTGGCAGAGGATTCCATGGTGGCAAGAGACTGCATGATTGCCCTGGCCACCGGCGCAGCGGTGGACATCCAGCATATCAGCTCCGGCAATGCAGTGGCGATGGTCCGCCTGGCAAAGAGTCTGGGAGCCAATGTGTGGGCGGAGGTGACGCCTCATCATTTTACGCTCACGGAGGATGCTGTACTGGAGCATGGAAGTCTGGCGAAGATGAATCCGCCCCTGCGGACAGCAAGAGACCGGGAGCTTCTGATCCAGGGCCTGAAGGACGGCACCATTGATATGATTGCCACTGATCATGCGCCTCACAGCGCGGAGGAGAAGGCACAGCCCCTTACCAAGGCGCCCAGCGGGATCATCGGTCTGGAAACCTCCCTGGCGTTGGGGATTACAGAGCTGGTGAAGAAGGGGCATCTGACCATGGTGCAGCTGATGGAGAAGATGAGCTGGAATCCCTCCAGGCTGTATCGCTTAGACTGCGGACGGCTGGAGGAAGGAGCGCCGGCAGATCTGGTGATCTTTGATGAGAAGGAGCGCTGGACGGTGAAGGAGTTTGCTTCCAAGGCAGTAAACAGTCCGTTTATCGGGGCGGAATTAGAGGGAAAGGTGAAATATACCATCTGCGGCGGTAAGGTGGTATACCGAGAGCGGGTATAGGCTTCCCAAAATACAGGAAGGAAACAGGGATGACAAGGAAAATTGCAAAAACATATGGGATTCTTCTGCTGGATGTAGACGGAACCCTTCTGGATTTTAATGAATCGGAGCGGCAGGGGATTTCCCGGGTGCTGACCCGCTATGGATTTCCGGCATCGGAGGAGCTGCTTTCCCGGTATCATGATGTGAACGAACAGTTTTGGCAGGCATTTGGCCGGGGTGAGCTGACCAAGCAGGAGCTGCTGGACACCCGTTTTACCATCTTTTTCCGAATGCTGGGGAAGGATGTGGACGGGCCGGAGGCAGAGGGGATCTATCGGGAATTTCTGGACGGTTCCGCAATCCTGATTCCGGGGGCGTTGGAAACCTGCCGGTATCTTTCCGGTAAATACGACTGTTATGTGGTTACAAACGGGACTTCTGATACCCAGTATAAGCGTCTGGCCCTTTCCGGGCTGGACCGGTACATGAAGGATGTGTTCGTGTCGGAGGATACAGGAAGCCAGAAGCCCCAGAAGGAATATTTTGAGTACTGCTTTTCCAGAATCTTTCCGGAATGTCCTGAAATTGGGGAGGCGGAGAAGAGGCAGATACTGATTGTAGGGGATTCTCTCCATTCCGATATGCTGGGCGGCAATTATGCGGGAATCGACACCTGCTGGGTGAATCCGGAGGGGCTGGCAGCAGGAGAGGTTCACATTGACTATGAGATTCAGAATGTAGCGGAACTTCAGAAGCTGCTGTAGGCGTTCTGTTTTTTTCATATCTGATTCATTTTTTTCTTTACATAGACGCTTTCGTATGCTAATATGGTAACGTGCTATCGCAACGACAAAAGTGCATTGTGTCTCTGACGAGATTCAGGGGCATGATTCGTGTATGAGGAGGAGAACGATTATGAAAAAAAAGGTTACAGCAGCCGTATTAGCCGGAGTAATGGCATTCTCTCTGGCAGCATGCGGAGGAAGCAGCACCGAAACCACGACAGCAGCACCGGCAGACACCACAGCAGCAGAAGCTTCTGCTGAAGAAACCAAGGCAGCTGAGGATACCGCGGCGGCGGAGAGCAGCCAGGAGGCGTCGGAGGCGGCTTCTGGAGAGAAGAAGACATTTATCGTAGGCTTTGATCAGGATTTCCCGCCTATGGGCTTTGTAGGGGATGACGGGGAATACACCGGATTCGACCTGGAATTAGCAGCAGAGGCGGCAAAGAGACTGGGTATGGAATTTGTTCCCCAGCCAATTGCCTGGGATGCGAAAGATATGGAGCTGGAATCCGGCACCATTGATTGTATCTGGAATGGCTTTACCATTACTGGCCGTGAGGATGGCTATACCTGGAGCGAGCCTTACATGGATAACAGCCAGGTATTTGTAGTGGCAGGTGATTCCGGAATCAGCACACTGGCTGATCTGGCAGGAAAGATCGTGGAGGTTCAGACCGATTCTTCCGCGGAAGCAGCATTGAAGGAGGATACAGAGCTGACCGGTTCCTTTGGACAGCTGCTGACCGTAGCAGATTATAATACTGCATTTATGGATCTGGAGCAGGGCGCAGTGGACGCCATTGCCATGGATGTGATCGTGGCTGGCTATCAGATCGAGCAGAGAAATGCAGATTTTGTGATGCTGGATGAGACCCTGGCTTCTGAGGAGTACGGTGTCGGCTTTAAGAAGGGCAATGAGGAGCTGAGAGATCAGGTTCAGGCTGCTCTGGAGGAGATGGC
>JAUNOF010000068.1:6339-16134 GCA_030537215.1 Lachnospiraceae bacterium | reverse complement strand
ATCATGATATAGGAAAATATCAAAAATAATTTCAAAAAATATTGAGAAACAGTGAGGAATAATCAGAAGAAATGGACAGGATGGATTGGAAACGGATTCCCAGAATATTACTGGCAGCACCGTCCAGCGGAAGCGGGAAAACGGTGATCACCTGCGGGCTGTTAGAGGCGATGAAACGGCGGGGGCTGGCTCCGGCAGCGTTTAAATGCGGGCCGGATTATATCGATCCTATGTTTCATCGGGAGATCCTTGGGGTGGAAAGCGGAAATCTGGATGGATTTTTTCAGAACAGAGAGCTGATGAGGGAAAGCTTCCTCTGGGGCTGCCGGGAAGCCAGGATCGCTGTGATTGAGGGTGTTATGGGATATTTTGACGGACTGGGCGGAGTGACCAGCCGGGCCAGCAGCTGGGAAACGGCCAAGTGGCTGGAATGTCCGGTGATTCTGGTAGCAGATGGGAGAGGAGCCAGTCTTTCCATTGCAGCAGCCGTACAGGGATTCCTGGAGTTTTTGCCGGAGGATCCGGCAAAGGAGGCGGAGCTGGAATGGCAACAGACAAAAGATGGGAAGCGTTTCGCAAAGCCATTGAAAGAAGGAAGCTCCAGACAAAGACGTGGCAATGGCATCTGCGGAATCTTACTAAATCGGGTTTCCCCAGGGATGTATCCTATGCTGAAGGAGATGCTGGAGAAACGATTTTCTGTTCCAGTGGTGGGGTATGTGCCAAAACTGGATTGGCTTCATTTGGAAAGCCGTCATCTGGGGCTTAAGCTTCCGGGAGAGATCGCGGATTTGAAGGATCAGGTGGAGCGGTTTGCACAGAAGCTGGAAGAAACGGTGGATATGGAGCTTTTGCTTTCCGTCGCCGGGCTGGCTTCCAATCAGGCCGCCGCAGGCAGGGATGCCGATACAGACGAAGCCGCTGCAGGCAGGGCTGCCGGTGAAGCCGGGAAAGCCGCTGCAGGCAGAGGTGCCCATACAGAAAAAACAAAAGAAGGGGATACAGAGGCAGAGGAGGACGGAACCTGGCAGACTGATAAAGCATCGGGTATCTTGTGCCGGACGCGGCTGCCGGACAGGTGCAGAGAGGTTGCTGTCGGAGTTGCCCGGGATGAGGCATTCTGCTTCTATTACCGGGATAATCTCAGGCTGCTGCAGCAGGCAGGCGCCAGACTGGAGTTTTTCAGTCCCATTCATCACAGCAGCCTTCCCAAGGGAGTAAGCGGGCTGCTGCTGGGCGGCGGTTATCCGGAGCTGTACGCCAGGCAGCTTGGCGAGAATACCCATATGCGCAGAGAGATCCGGCAGGCAGCTCAGGATGGGATGCCCATATTAGGCGAGTGCGGCGGATTTTTGTATCTGCAGGAATGGCTGGAGGATGAAACAGGAGCCGTTCATCCTATGGCAGGGGTGTTATCTGGAAGTGGATTTGGCACCGGAAAGCTGGGGCGCTTTGGATATGTGACATTATGGGCAAGGGAGGACGGTATTTATGTTCGGAAAGGAGAGCAGATCCGGGCACATGAATTTCACTACTGGGATTCTGACTGCTGCGGCAGCAGCATGGAGGCCCAAAAGCCCATCGGGAGCCGGAAATGGCTCTGTATGCGCCAGGAAGGACGGATTCTGGCTGGATTTCCTCACCTTTACTATCCCTCCTTTCCGGAGCTTCCCAGACGGTTTGTGGAACAGTGCCGGGAATACCAGCACACCAGGTTCATTCGCGGAGAAACCATGAACCATGACTGCACAGAAGGACATAAATGGTAACTGCTGGGGGCTGAACCGTTACTGGTAATGAATCAAAGAGGCGGAAGGAATATGATAACATTAGATGAGACAAGAAAGAATATCAGCGGTCTGGATCAGGCCGCAATGAAGCAGGCAGAGCAGAGGTGGGACAGCGTAGCAAAGCCCTTAAAGAGCCTGGGGCTTTTGGAGGAGGCCTTGATCCGGATTGCCGGGATCACAGGCAGCAGCCGGATTTCCCTGGAGAAGAAAGCAGTGGCGATTTTTTGCGGGGACAATGGGGTGGTGGAGGAAGGCGTTACTCAGACCGGACAGGATGTAACGGCAGTGGTAACAGAAAACTTTTCCGTTGGAGACAGCTGTGTCTGCATTATGGCGGAGCAGGCAGGCGCCTGGGTATTTCCCGTGGATATGGGAGTATGCCGGAAACTTTCTGGATATGGGGAATTTGTGGAAAATAATGACCGTCTGGTCTTACTTGATTCCGAAGCTGGGTGGCTGACCGGCGGCAAGGAAAAAAAGACTGCACCCAGTCGGATCCGGTATCCCATCTGGAATCAGCGCCAGATGGCAGGCACACGGAATTTTACCAGGGAACCGGCTATGGACTATGAAACAGCAGTGAGGGCAGTGGAAAGCGGAATCCGCCTGGCAGGACATTTAAAGGAGCGGGGATACCAGATCATTGCAACAGGGGAGATGGGAATTGGAAATACTACCACAAGCAGCGCGGTTATCTCCGTTCTTCTGGGCATAGAGCCGGAGCTGGTGACAGGAAGAGGCGCCGGATTAAGCTCGGATGGCTTAAGCAGAAAGATACAGGCGATTCACAAAGGAATCCAGAAGTGGAACCCGGATCCGGCTGATGGGATCGATGTGCTGGCCAAGGTAGGCGGCCTGGATCTGGCGGGGCTTGCCGGAGTGTTTTTAGGCGGGGCATATTACCGGATTCCGGTGGTGATTGATGGCCTGATCTCCTCAGCAGGGGCGCTTGCAGCGGCAGCGATCTGCCCGGCAGCCAGGGAATATATGCTGGCCTCCCATGTATCGGCAGAACCGGCAGGGGGGCTGGTTTTAAAGGAGCTTGGATTGACGCCGATCATCCATGGAAACATGTGTCTGGGGGAAGGAACCGGAGCGGTGGCGCTGCTGCCGCTGCTGGATATGGCGGCTGCCGTGTATCACAAAATGAGTACATTTTCAGAGATCCAGATTGAAGAATATCATCCTCTGGAGTGAAATGGATGCAGGAAGGAAGCTTTAAGCAGAAGCAGGATGAGGTGTAAGTAAGGAGAGGGCACGATCATGGAAAAAGAATTAATCTTTCATATTCTTGAAATACCGGAAACAAAGGATGAAGCGGAGATTAAAATGGCGTATATGAGGCTGTTAAAATCCACAAACCCGGAGGATGACCCGGAAGGGTTTAAGCGTCTGCGTCAGGCCTATGAGGAGGCAGTTCATCTGGCGGGACAGCCGGAGGAAACGGAGCCGGAAGAAGGAGAGGAAGGACCAAAAAGCGAGATGGACCTGTGGCTGGAGCGGGTGGATGGGCTGTATCAAAACCTGTTAATCCGGGCGGATCTGGTGCGCTGGGAGGAAGTGCTGTCCGATCCAGTGTGCCAGGAATTAGATACGGCGCTGGAGGCGAGAGAGCGGTTTTTGGCCTACCTGATGAATCATATCCGACTGCCTCATGGTGTCTGGAAGCTGATGGATGAACGGCTGGAGATCCTGGCAGATCTGGAGGAATTAAAGCAGCATTTTCCCGCAGATTTTTTGAATTATGTGACTTATTATATTGCAAATGAGACCTTTATTCCTTATGAATATTTTGAGTACCGGGGACTGGATGAGGAGAGTATTGATGGGGATGCTTATATTAACGGATATCTTGGGGTGAAGCAGCGGATCGACCGGGGAGAAACGGAAGGGTGTCTGCAGGCATTAAATGATCTGGAGGCATTTGAGATCTATCATCCTTATGAGGATGTGGAACGCATCCGGCTGTACTGCGGACAGGGCGATGAAAAGAAGGCTTCAGCGCTGGCCAACCGGCTGCTGGAGCAGTATCCTGACGACAATTACATCGTTTATTTTGCGGGAGAAGCAAAATGGAGAGCCGGGGAAAAGGAGCAGGCTTATGAGCTGTGGAGCCGGATCTTAAAGGAAAACCCCAGCCATTATTCTGCAAAATTCGGCGTAGCCCGCTATCTGATGGAGATTCAGGATTACGATCAGGCAAGGGAGCGGATGCTGGAGCTTTTAGAGGCAGACAATCGAGATGAGGCAGTGGAGGAGCTGGTGCGCAGGGCTAACGATGCCCTGATCCAGGAGTTTTCCAGCAAGCTGGAGCAGGGGGAAGAGGATCCACGCCTGCCAGAAGGAGAGCTGGTGATGAAGCTGGGCTGGTGTCTGTTCCAGAATGAGCGGCTGGAGGAGGCGGACAGGCTGCTGGCGGGCTATGAACCTGGACCAGAACAGGAATATATGTACCATAACCTGTACGGGCGTGTCTTATATCAAATGGATAAGCAGGAGGAAGCGCTGCCTCATCTGCAGCGCTGGCTGGAGCTTTTAAGGGAGCTGACCGATGATGGAACAGAGGAGACCAGAAAGCGGATGTCACGGCATGGCGGTGCCTGTTATCTTTTAAGCGGCTGTTATTATTCCCTGGAGCGGCAGGAAGAAGCAGAAAACATCTTAAAGGAAGGCATCGAGGCAGCCGGCAGTGTCAGGGAACGGCTGGAATACATGCAGTATCTGGCCAATATCCTTCAGTGGACGAAGCAGTATGAAAAATCCATTGATGTTTGTGACCAGATCCTCAAAGAGAATGAGCAGTATTATCCAGCTTATCTGACCCGGCAGGAAGCCTGCTATCACCTTAGAAAAGGGCAGCAGGTGGTGGACGATTACTACCGGGCGGTTAATATTTATCCAGGTTATTATAAACCGTACCTGCTGGCAGCGGAGGTATTTTTCTTCTATGACCAGTATCAGGATGCCAAGGGCGTAATCCAGCGGGCAAAGGAAAATAACGTAGAATTTTCTCTGAAAATGAAGCTTTTTGAGGCAAAGATCCTGCGGAATCTGGCAGAAAGCCGGGAGGATAGAGAAGCTGCGCGAAAGCTTTTAGAGGAGATTACGAAGGCCCTTGCCAATGAGAGCAGCCGCGAAGGCTGTGATATTAAGGACCTGTCCGAGGTGGCTTATGAGAAAGGGCTTTTGTGGTGGGATGATGATGAATTTGATTCCTCCTTAGCCTGTCTTGCACAGGCCATTCAAGAGAATCCAGAACGTCTTCAGTACCGTCTGATCCGGGGTGATGTGTACCTGGAGATGAAGCGGTACGAGGAGGCTCTTACCGAGTACGATGCAGCAGAACCGGACTACGGGAAACGGCCTGGCATTCATTATAGTAAGGGTCTGTGTCTGGAAGCGCTGAACCGGAAGGATGAGGCAGCCGGGCAGTACAGGAAGGTGCTGGAGATTCAGGAAGGGGGCTACCGGGATGTGTTTGAAAAGCTGTCGGATTACCACAAGAACCGGTATGTAGATTTCGGATGTCAGGAGGACTTTAAAAAGGCTCTCTACTATATCAACCAGCAGCTTGCTGTAAAGGAAAACTGCTATTATCTGGTGTGCCGCGGCATGATCTATGATGAAGCCATGGATCAGGAGCATGCGATCCAGGACTATAAAAAAGCGCTGGAATACTCACCCGAGAAGTGGGTGGTATGGAACAATATGGCGTGCAGCTATAAATATTTGAAGCAGTATGATAAGGCCATTGAATGCTGCGAGAAGGCTCTTGAACTGTTAGGTGACCGGAAGGAGAGACTGCCTTACCGGAATCTGGCAGACTGCTATAAGGCTTTGGGCCATAAGGAAAAGGCCATCGAATGCTACCAAAAGGGACTGGAGGCGGCGCCGGAGAATGCTTACTTCTGGGAAGAGATCGGCGATCTGTATTACGATCTGGGGCGGTTTCAGGAGGCGCTGGCAGCATATGAGCATACCGAGATCAGGACGAACCATTACAAGGATATCGGTGATGTATGGATGAAGCAGGGCGATCTGGAAAAATGCATCTATTATTATGAAGAAGGGATCCGGCTGGCCCATGACTCCCAGAAGGCAGCAAGGCTCAGCGGCCTTGGCGACCTTTATTTAGAGGAGCTGCGGGAATTTGAGAAGGCAGCGGAATGCTACCAGAAGGCGGTTTCCATGGAAGAGGATCGGTATGAGCGGTTTGATTATAAACGGTCCCTGGCCAGGGCATACTACATGATGGGGCGGTTTCAGGAGGCGAAGGAGCAGGCACAGTCAGCCCTGGATGACTTCCACGAATCTGGCCGGAATGAGGCGGATTACCTGGCGTTTACGGCCTATGCGCCTGCCAGAAAAGCAACCTTCGGATGGCTGTACCTGTGCCTTGGAGATATGGAAAAGGCACGTCAGTTCTTCACGGAGATGGATCAGATTCAAACGTGCAAGAGCTGCCGGTTTAAGGGCTGTTTTGAAAGCTTTTTGTACCTGGCTTACCTGGATGAATTCCAGGGAGATAAAGAGCAGGCAGCGGAAAAGCTTCAGATGACGCTGACGCTGAATCCGGAATGCAGGGAGGCCTCCTGCAGGCTGAAGTTTTTAAACACAAGGTAAGGTGAACTTTATTTTCAATGGGTTTCGTGTTCCGGCGGTTCGGCGAAGGCTATGATATATAATTAGGATGGATACATAAAAGAAACGAGGAGACAATGATAATAGGAATTGATTTAGGAACGACAAACAGCCTGGCGGCTTATTTTACAGAGGAGGGCCCGAAGATCATCCCAAACCGGCTGGGAAAGCGGCTGACTCCCTCTGTGGTCAGCATGGATGAGGAGGAGCAGATCTATGTGGGAGATTCTGCCCTGGAGCGGGGACTTCTGTACCCGCAAAGTGCGGCCAGCGTATTTAAACGGGATATGGGAAGCAAGAAGAAATTTAACCTGCTCCACAAGACCTTTACAGCAGAGGAGCTGTCTTCCTTTGTGCTCCGCGCGCTGAAGGAGGATGCAGAAAATTACCTGGGGGAGGAGGTGACGGAGGCGGTTATCAGCGTGCCGGCTTACTTTAATGATGCCAGACGGCGTGCCACGAAGAAGGCAGGAGAGCTGGCCGGTCTTAAGGTGGAGCGGATTATCAGTGAGCCTACGGCGGCGGCCATCGCCTATGGACTGTATCAAAGCCAGAAGCGGGCCCGGTTCCTGGTGTTTGACTTAGGCGGAGGAACCTTCGATGTGTCGATTCTGGAGCTGTTTGACACCATCCTGGAGGTCCGGGCTGTGGCAGGAGATAATTTCCTGGGCGGCGAGGATTTTACGGCAGTTCTTGAAGATCTGTTTTTCGAAAAATTTCCTCAGTTTGACAAGCTGACTCTGGATGAGAAGACCATGGGCCATATCCACAAGCAGGCTGAAGGCTGCAAGATCGGATTTTCCAATGGACGAACCTCCTCCATGAGCTGTAAGATCGGAGAAGAGCAGTTTACCATGGAGGTGGAGCTTTCTAAATATGAGGATGCCTGCAGAGAGCTTTTGGAGCGGATTCGTCAGCCGATCAAACGCAGTCTGTCCGATGCCCATATTCGTCTGTCTGACATTGACAAGGTGGTTCTGGTGGGGGGAGCCACCAAGAGTCCGGTGATCCGTCGGTTTGTCAGCAAGCTGTTTAAAACGCTGCCGGACACCAATGTGAATCCAGACGAGGCAGTTGCCCTGGGAACTGCGATCCAGGCGGCCATGAAGGAGAGGAAGGAGGCCATTAAGGAGGTGATCCTGACGGATGTATGCCCCTTTACCTTGGGAACGGAGGTGGTCCGGGAGTGGGAGAAGGGATACTTTGAGCGGGGTGTATTCTGCCCCATCATCGACCGGAACACAGTAATCCCTACCAGCCGGACAGAACGTCTGTATACAGCCCATGACAATCAGACAAAGCTTCGTATCAATGTACTTCAGGGAGAAAGTCGGTTTGCGGCTAATAATCTGTCCCTGGGGGAGATTTTGATCCAGGTTCCCTCAAGAAAGGCAGGGGATGAGGCGGTAGATGTGACCTATACTTACGATATTAATTCCATCCTGGAGGTGGAGGTTAAGGTGCTGTCCACCAATCAGGTGACGAAGCAGGTATTCCAGGGACGTGATGTGGACATGACGGAGGAAGAGATCAGGGAGCGGTTTAAAACCTTATCTTATCTGAAAATCCACCCAAGAGACCGGGAGGAGAACAAGTATCTGCTTCTTCGGGGGGAGCGGATCTATGAAGAGAGCCTGGGAGAGAAGCGGCTGTATGTTGAGGCGGCTCTCCATAAATATGAAAAAGCCCTGGATTCCTATGACACAGCGCTGATCCAGGAGGCCAAGAAGGAATTTAAAGAGTTTTTAGAGGAGCTGGAGGAGTTTTAACATGTTTCATCTGGTAACTGGAGGCAGCGGAAGCGGAAAATCAGAATATGCAGAGGGACTGATTCTGGAATCGGGAGCTGGAAGGCGGTTCTATCTCGCCACCATGGAGGTTTACGGAGCTGAGGGGAGGCGGAAGGTGGAGCGGCACCAAAGGCTTCGCGCCGGCAAGGGCTTTGAAACCATCGAGTGTCCCAGAGGGCTGGCGGAAATCAGTCTGGATAAAGGGAAGGATTTTAGCCAGGATTTGGACCAGGCGTGCAAACGGAATCTTGCTCCGAAGGTAGATAAAAGCAGAACGGAATGTGCCGTGCTGCTGGAATGCATGTCTAATCTGGCTGCCAATGAGCTATTTGGAGCAGGGGAGGAGGCGGGGCTGGGACCACAGCCAGGCGCGCTGCCTGTTTCCTCTGTGCTGCAGCGGATAAAAAAGGGAATCCTGCATGTACAGTCTCAGTGCAAGCTTCTGGTTGTGGTGACCAATGAGGTTTTTTCAGACGGCATGGATTATGGAACGGAAACCAATGAATACATCCGGCTTCTGGGCCAGATCAACTGCTGGATGGCCCGGCAGGCAGACAAGGTCACGGAGGTGGTATACGGTATTCCGGTTGCGGTAAAGAAGGGGAATGTCGTTTCAGCCTCTCCGTCTAAGGAAAGCTGTCCGGAGGACCGGATGAAGGAGGAGGAAAGCGTATGATTTTAGAACGGCTGAAATCTATGGAAGGATTTACCCACCAGGAGCAGGCAGTAGCGAAATATATTTTGGACAGTATGGAGAATATTCAGAAGATGTCTTCAGAGGAGCTGGCGAAGGCCTCCTTCACCAGCAAGGCCACGGTAGCCCGTCTGTGCAAAAAGGTAGGCGTGGAGGGCTATCAGGAGCTGAAGTTCCAGCTGGTCTCGGAGATGGTGGAGAATATCCGGGTAAATCAGCTGTTAAACAAGGAGCCGATCACAGAAAAAAGCAGCTATCAGGACATTCTGGATACGCTGCCGAAGCTGTATGATAAGGCGATCACAGACACCAGGATGTGTATGGATAAAAATGTGATGATCCGTATTTTTAACCGGATCAAGGCGGCAGCCAGGATCGATATTTATGGAAGCGGCATCAGCTTTATCCTGGCCCAGTCGGCAGCCTTCAAATTTGCCACCCTGGGGATGGAGTGTGATGCCCATGAATCGGTAAACGCCCACTATTTGTCGGCGGCAAAGAAGAAAAAATCCGTTTCCTTTGTGATCACCTTTACTGGAGCCAACCGGTCCATGACAGATGTGGCCCGTTATCTGAAGCTGACTACGGATACTTATGTGGTGGGAATCGTGGGGCGGCATCACGATGAGATCCAGAAATGGTGCGATGAGATCGTGGAGATCCCATCTCGGGATTCTCTGTTAAGCTTAAAGGTGGTCACCTCGTTTACAGCAACCACCTATGTGCTGGATATTTTCTTTTCCATGTATCTGGCTCAGCATTATGAAAGTCATGTACAGTCCTCCCTGGAGATGGTATGCCACGAATCCCTCAGAACCACTGTGGATTACTGGAATCTGAGAGAACTGCCAAAAGAGGATGGAGAGCCGGAGTAGAGAAA
>JAUNOF010000068.1:0-6239 GCA_030537215.1 Lachnospiraceae bacterium | reverse complement strand
CTAGTCCTTCTTCTTTTTCGAAAAATGCAGACAGCCCTTTGGGCAGGATGGGATGCATTTCCCACAGCGGATACATTCTGGTGAACGGGATATTTCTGTCACGGAAAGCGCCAGGGGACAGGCCCTTTCACAGGCGGTGCAGGAGATGCAGCGTTCCTTTTCCCAATGGATCTGCACCAGGCTGAAGCGGTTAAACCAGCCATAAACAGCCCCTAAGGGACATAAATACTGGCAGAAGGGACGAAAGACCTTTACCGAGAGAAGTAAGATCAAAAGGAGCAGGCCAAGCTTCCAGAAAAACAGGGCTCCAAGCTGGCTGCGAAGTAATTGGTTGGCGCCAAGCAGCGGCAGCGCGCCAAGCAAAGTGCCGGAGGGACATAAATATTTGCAGAAAGCAGGTACTTTTACAAAGCCGCCGAATAAAAACAAGGAGCCGACGCATACCAGCAGAAGGAGAACCAGGTATTTCCCGTATTTCAGGATTCCATGGAAGGGCAGGTGCTTTCTCTTTTTCAAAACAGGAATCTGATACAGCAGATCCTGCACCAGCCCAAAGGGGCACAGCCATCCGCAGACAAACCGTCCCAAAAGGCTGCCGAACAAAAAGAGGAATCCCAGTACGCCAAAAGGAATCCTGACGGTCTGCTGGTTTAATAAGGCCTGAAGTGCTCCAATGGGGCAGGAGGCAATGGCTCCAGGACAGGAATAGCAATTTAATCCTGGAAGACAGGCATATTTTAGCTTGCCCTGATAAATTTTTCCGTGTAAAAAACCATAGGTATATCCATTGGTGAGAATCGTAAACAATATTTGTACAGTCAGACGCAGTCGTTTCATGGTTTCACCCGATTCCAATGCATTCCAGGCAGATCATCACGGCCTTTTTCCAGATCACAGTAAGCTGACCCTGGGAAGCGCCGATGCCAAGGAACAAGATTCCGGCGATGGTTCCCCACAGCCATGGGTATTGTTTAACGTTCCTCCAAAAGCTCATTGATCCGTTCCTCCCATGCGGATTTTTCCATAGAACCTACCACAGTGTCTATGATTTTTCCGCTTTCATTGATAAAAAAGGTAGTTGGCACAGCCGTTACATCCGTAAGAAGCGCGTCGTACAGCGATTGATTGAGAAGCAGATGAGGATAGTCTGCGCCGGTCCGTTCCACTAAATCTGCTGCCAGGGCTGCTGCATCTGAATCTCCATTTTCCTGCACGTCACTGATGATTCCAATCAGCTGGAATTCTTCCGGATCATATTCAGCGGCCAACTGGCCAAGATCCGGCATCTCGCTTAAGCATGGGCTGCAGTAGGTCGCCCATACATTGACCATTGTAAGCTTTGATTCTGAAAAAACAGCAGAGGAAACGGTATTTCCATTCAGATCCTGTGCTTCAAAAATAAGCAGAGATGAAAGCTCTTTTGCCTTTGGAGCTGCTGCAGGCTGTGCTGTCTGAGGGGAATTGCTCTCTGTTTTCTGGGCAGAGCTGTCCTCTGTTTTCGGGCTGCTGCTGGCAGCGGCACATCCGCTTAACAAAACAGCGGACAGAAGCAATGGCAGCAGGCGTACGTGATCTCGTTTCTTCAATGTATGATATCCTCCATTTTTGAAATAGAATTGTTGCTCTTGAGATACACTATAAAGAGAAATCCATATCATGTCAAGTAAGAAATAACCGGAAATTGGAAGATGAAAATTGTGAAGCTGGACCATTGTTTCAAAAAGCAGGTTTTTTTTAATGGAATTTTGGAACAATGAACCAATCGGCTTTTCCGATACTGATTTTTCAATGTTGTTGTGATACTCTTTCCTTACCGAAAAAAAGCCAGAACCAATACGATAATAAAGTATGGTAAGGTAACTGTTTCGTTACGGAACAGTTGCAATGGTAACATGAAAAAGAAAGGGGATTTACAAATGAACTATCAGGAACTGGCGAAACAAATCCTGGAGAAGGTAGGCGGTCCGGGAAATATTTCCGGGCTGACTCACTGTGCTACAAGGCTTCGGTTTAACCTGAAGGATGAGGGGAAGGCTCAGACCGATGCCTTAAAGAAGATGAACGGCGTAATGGGCGTGGTCAGCAAGGGAGGACAGTATCAGGTCATCATCGGAAGCGATGTGGCCAATGTGTACCGTCCATTGACGGAGATGTGCAGCTTAAAGGAGAGCTCCGGCGCCTCCCAGCAGGCAAAGAAGGATGACCGTAAGCTGGCGGAGAAGCTGGTGGATACTCTGTCTGGCATCTTCACACCGATCCTGCCCGCCATCACGGCAGCAGGTATGATCAAGGCTATCCTGGCTCTGCTGGTGGCATTTAACCTGGCAGACAAGAGCGGCTACACCTACCGGGTGCTGTCCTTTATGGCAGACGCGGCCTTTTATTTCCTGCCGATTCTTCTGGCAAGCTCTGCTGCAAAGAAGTTTAAGTGCAACCCATATTTGGCAATGATGCTGGGTGGTATTCTGCTTCATCCTGATTTCGTCAGTATGGTAGCCGCCTCGAAGGAAAGCGGAGAAGCGATTCGTATCTTCTTGCTGCCCATTACCAATGCAAGCTATTCTTCATCGGTGCTGCCGATCATTCTGATTGTATGGTTTATGTCTTATGTAGAGCCTGTGGCAGATAAGGTGTCGCCGAAGGCCGTGAAGTTTTTCACCAAGCCGCTGATCACTGCTCTCGTAACAGGCATTGTAGGTCTGGTAGTGATCGGACCGCTGGGAACCATTATCAGCAATCTGGTAGCATCTGGTGTCCATGGCCTGAATCATTACTGCAGCTGGCTGGTTCCGGCTCTGGTAGGCGGACTGACTCCTCTGCTGGTTATGACTGGTACTCATTACGGACTGGTTCCAATCGGAATCAACAACCGTATGACCATAGGATACGATACGTTGATCTACCCAGGTATGCTGGGCTCTAATGTGGCCCAGGGAGGAGCGGCTCTGGCAGTAGCCGTTAAGAGTAAAAAATCAGAGATTAAACAGCTGGCTTCCTCTACTGGCATCACCGCAGTTTGCGGCATCACCGAGCCGGCGCTGTATGGTGTGAACATTCGTTTTAAAACCCCGCTGTATGCGGCTATGGCAGGAGGCGGCGTAGGCGGCTTCCTCATGGGAATCCTGCATGTAAAGAACTATTCCGGCGGTTCACCAGGCTTCTTAACTCTGCCAAGCTATCTGGGCGGAGACGGACTGACTGATTTCTACTTTGCCTGCATTGGCGCAGTAGTCAGCGTTGCGGTTGCATTCGTGGTATCCTTTATCCTGTATCAGGATCCGGCTGATGATGAGACAGAATCCGATGGAGCTGGCGCATCCCCGAATGCTCCAGTAAAGAAGGAAGGCAGCGGGGCAGAAGCCGACTGTGCTGACGGCGCTTTCAAAGATGCATCCGAAGAAAGCAGCGGAGAAAAGAGCAGCAAGGCTGTTTGCATCGCAGCGCCGCTGGAGGGAACCGTAGTGCCCTTATCCCAGGTCAACGATCCTACCTTTGCTGAGGAGATCTTAGGAAGAGGCGCAGCCATTCAGCCTTCCAAGGGCGTGGTGGTATCACCGATTAACGGAACCATCGCTACCATTTTCGACACCGGACATGCAGTGGGACTGGTTTCCGATGACGGCGCTGAGGTGCTGATTCATGTGGGCCTGGATACGGTAAACTTAAAGGGAAAGTATTTTACCGTAAAGAAGGCGTCTGGTGATTCTGTAAAAGTAGGCGATGTGATCCTGGAATTTGACAAGGACGCGATTGCTGCGGCCGGGTACGATGTGATTACCCCGGTGATCATTTCCAATCATTTTAATTTTAAGGACGTAAATACGGTGGCTTCCGGCAAGGTCCAGAGAGGACAGGCGCTGCTGGAGCTGCGGTAAGAAGAAAATATGTGGAAAACATAAGTGAAAAAAATTGAGAGGGGAGTATTAGAATGAATACATTTCCTGCGGATTTTCTCTGGGGCGGCGCGGTAGCGGCAAACCAGTGCGAGGGAGCATACAATGAGGACGGAAAAGGATTGTCTGTGCAGGATGTGCTGCCGAAGGGACTTAGGGGAGCAAGAACCCAGGAGCCTACACCAGATAATCTGAAGCTGGAGGGCATTGACTTCTATCACCGGTATAAGGAGGATATCAGGCTGTTTGCCGAGATGGGATTTAAGGTATTCCGCACCTCCATCGCCTGGTCACGGATTTTTCCGGAGGGCGATGAGGAACAGCCCAATGAGAAGGGACTTCAGTTTTATGATAATGTATTTGATGAGTGCCTGAAATATGGAATCCAGCCGTTGGTGACGATTTCTCACTATGAGACGCCCCTTGGGCTGGCCCAAAAGTATGACGGCTGGAGGAGCCGGAAGCTGATCGGATTTTTTGAGCGGTACTGCCGGACCATCTTTACCCGCTATGGCAGCAAGGTAAAATATTGGCTGACCTTTAATGAGATCAATTCTCTGCTCCATGCGCCGTTTATGAGCGGCGGCATTATGACTCCGGCAGAGGAGCTTTCCCAGGAGGATCTGTACCAGGCCATGCACCATGAGCTGGTAGCCAGCGCACTGGCTGTTAAGCTGGGACATGAGCTGATGCCGGGGGCGAAGATCGGATGCATGATCCTGGGAATCACCACCTATCCGCTGACGCCGGATCCTGATGATATCATCGCCACCATGCTGAAGGACCGGGAGACCATGATCTTTGCGGATATCCATGCCAGAGGAAAATATCCTTCTTATCTGAAGCAGTATTTTAAGGATCATCAGATTCAGATCCAGATGGAGCCGGGAGATGAGGAGATGCTGAAGCACACCGTAGATTTTATCTCCTTCAGCTACTATTCCAGCAATTGTGCCACCGTACATACAGAATTAGGAGTAAGCACCGGAGGAAATCTGTCAAGAGGCTACAAGAATCCTTACTTAAAGGCCTCTGAATGGGGCTGGCAGATCGATCCCAAGGGCCTGCGTTACACCTTAAATAAGCTGTATGACCGGTATCAGCTTCCGTTGTTTATTGTGGAAAATGGCCTGGGGGCCGTAGATCAGCTGGTGACTCTGGAAAATGGAGAAAAAACGGTATTGGACGATTACCGGATTGATTATCTGCGGCAGCATCTGCTCCAGGTGCGGGAGGCGATCCATGACGGCGTAGAGGTAATGGGCTACACCTCCTGGGGCTGCATCGATGTGGTGAGTGCGTCTACCGCTGAGATGAAGAAGCGGTACGGTTACATCTATGTGGACCGGAATGATGACGGAAGCGGCACCCTAAAGCGGTACCGGAAGAAATCCTTTGGCTGGTATCAGCGTGTGATTGAAACCAACGGCGCTTCTCTGGATGAAGAAGAATAGACAGTACCGATAGACGCTCTTTGGAAGATGAGCTTAAAACAGACAACGTTAAGCCTGGAAATCAGAAAATTAAGCTGATTTCCAGGCTTTCTTGATTCGTCTGGAAGGGTCTATTTGGTTCCATAGATCCGGTCGCCGGCATCTCCAAGTCCTGGGCAGATGTAAGCGTCTTTGTTCAGGCAGCGGTCTAAGTGACCCACGTAGATCTGGATGTCCGGATGTGCCTCGTGAAGCCGCTGCAGGCCTTCCGGTGCGGCGATAATGGACATGAACTTGATATTCCGTCCGCCGTGCTCCTTGATAAAGTTTACAGCTGCCACAGCAGAGCCGCCGGTGGCCAGCATGGGGTCTGTGACTACAATGGTGCGCAGTTCGATAGGAGATGGAAGCTTACAGTAATATTCGTGAGGCTCATGAGTCACCTCATCCCGGTACAGACCGATATGGCCTACCTTGGCGCTTGGAACCAGGGCCAGGATGCCGTTCACCATGCCAAGACCTGCACGCAGGATGGGAACCACTGCCAGCTTCTTTCCGGCGATCATTGGGGTCATGCAGGTTTCAATAGGAGTTTCTACTTCTACATCTTCTAAAGGAAGATCACGGAGGGCTTCAAAGCCCATCAGCATAGCGATCTCCTCGATCAGGGACCGGAATTCGCTGGTGCCGGTGTTCTTGTCACGGAGAAGGGATATTTTGTGCTGGATCAGCGGGTGATCAAAAACGGTAACATTTTCCATAAACGATTTTCTCCTTTTGCGTTTTTCGTTGACTTCTGTAATGCTGCAATCATTTTATCAAATTTGCAGGGAAATGGCAAGCTGTCTGTGTCTTTTCCCAGGGTTGTTTCACGAACTATTCATGAACAGATACAACTTATACAATCTTATTA
>JAUNOF010000067.1 GCA_030537215.1 Lachnospiraceae bacterium | reverse complement strand
TTGGCTTCGGGCGGCTCCGCAGTGCTTCAGCTCGGTTCCGCTTCGCTCCTCCTCGCTGTCGGGCTTCGCCCTATGAAAAAAACCAGGCACTCCTCTGCTTTTGTGCGAGCACAACGCAGAGGAGTGCCTGGTTTTTTTCGCACTGCTCAGTTACTATTCATATTGCGCCTGATACATTTGTTTGTAGAAACTGTTCTGGCTCATCAATTCTTCATGATTTCCCTGTTCTACTACTTCTCCGTGGTTCATTACCAGGATGTGGTCGGCGGTTTGGATGGTGGAGAGGCGGTGGGCGATGACGAAGCAGGTTTTGGCTTCCATCAGCTTTCGCATGGCGGCCTGGATCTGGCGTTCGGTGCGGGTGTCTACGTTGGAGGTGGCTTCGTCCAGGATCAGCATTCTGGCATCTAAGAGCATGGCGCGGGCGATGGTGAGGAGCTGTTTTTGTCCCTTGGATATATTTGCGCCTTCTTCGCTTAGAATGGTGTCATAGCCCTGAGGCAGCTTTTCGATGAAGGAGTGGATCTTTGCGGCTTTTGCCGCCTCCTCCACCTGTTCTCTGGATACGTTGGCGCGCCCGTAGGCCAGGTTTTCATACACGGTTCCGGTAAACAGCCAGGTATCCTGGAGAACCATGGCGTAGGCCTTTCGTAAGCTGGATCTGGTCCAATGCTCAACTGGCTTTCCGTCTACTGCAACACAGCCGGAATCTGCATCGTAAAACCGCATCAGCAGATTGATCAGCGTGGTTTTCCCGGCTCCGGTGGGGCCGACGATGGCTACCAGACTTCCCGGTTCTGCTTTCAGCGACAGATCATGAAGAATGGGAGTTCCAGGCTCGTAGCCAAATGTTACATGGCGCAGCTCTACCTGCCCGTTTGCCTTCTTTAATTCTGCCGCTCCCGGCTCATCTGCCTTTTCCGGCTCCTCGTCCAGGATGGCAAATACCCGCTCTGCGGCTGCCAGAGCCGACTGCAGCTCGCTTAAGATATTGGCCGCCTCATTGATGGGACCGGAAAATTTTCTGGAGTAGAGAACGAAGGAGGAGATCTGTCCTACGGTCATCCGATTGTGCAAAAACAGCAGCGCTCCAAATACGCTGATCATGGTAAGGGAGAGATTGTTTACAAAGTTTACCAGCGGGCCGGTGCAGCTGGAATAGTACTCAGAACGGTAAAACTGTTCCACTGCATCCCGGTTAAAGGCGTCAAATTCCTTCTGCCGGTTGGCCTCCTGATGATACGCCTTCAGCGTCTTCTGCCCGGTCACCTGCTCTTCTGCATAGCCGTTCAGCTTTCCCAGCGCCTGAGACCGCTTCCGAAACAGAGGCCTGGTCTTTTTCACAATAAAACGGGTAATACACAGAGACAGAGGCACGGTAACAAAAAATACCAGAACCAGACTCCTGGACACCAGAATCATCATGATAAAGGAGCCGGACACGGTGATGATGGTAGTCATAAGCTGGATCACATCATCAGATAGAGAGGTATTGATGGTATCAATGTCATAGGAGATCCGGCTTAAAATATCCCCTGTCTGCCTGGTATCAAAGTATCCTGCCGGAAGGCTGAGCAGGCGGGAAAATACATCCTTCCGCATCTGATAAACTACTCTTCGGCTGATGGTAAGCATCAGCACCTGAAGCATATAGGTCAGCAAGGCTGAGCACAGGTAACAGGCCGCCATCCAGCCTGCGAAGTAAAAGACTTTTGGAAAATTCACCTGGCCCGCTCCTGCCCCAATGGCATCCACAGCCCGGCCGGACAGCATAGGACCCGCCAGAGCAAGGAGATTTCCTGCCAGATTCATTCCAAGGGCCAGAAGCAGACTGAACTGGTGCTGCAGAAGATACTGCCCCAACCGCAGCAGAGTGCCTTTCCGGTCTTTTGGCTTTTCCATCTTATCTCCTGGTTTCATGGCATCCTCCCTTCTCCTGTCTGCATCCGGTACAGCTCCTGATAGGACCTGCAGGTTTCCATCAGTTCCTCATGGGTTCCATATCCCAGCATCCGTCCATCCTCCAACACCAGGATATGGTCTGCATGGCGGATGGAACTGATGCGCTGGGCAATCAGAATCCCTGTTACACTGCTGTACTCCTGGCGGATGGCCTTTCGAAGCTCCATATCCGTCCGGTAGTCCAGGGCGCTGGAGGAATCATCCAATATCAGAACCCTCGGCTCTCCAGCCAGGGCTCTGGCAATCAGGATCCTCTGCTTCTGCCCGCCGCTTAAATTGGCTCCCCGGATGTTTAACTGCTCCTGGCTCTGTCCGCTTTTCTTTCGGACGAACTCATCTGCCTGAGCTGCCCGGATTGCCTTCATCACCTGGGCCTCTTCCAATTCTCTTCCCAGCCTTACATTTTCATAGATGGTATCTTCAAATAAGGTATCATTCTGAAACACGATGCCGATCTGTTCCCTCAGCTCACCAAATTTCTGCTTTCGGATATCCTTTCCTCCCACCAGGATCTGACCGGAATCCGCCTGGTATAATCCGGTGAGAAGAGCTGCTATGGTAGTCTTTCCGGAACCGGTCTCCCCGATAATTCCCAGGGTTTCCCCCTGTTTCAGCGAAAAGGAAATATGCTGCAGCACCAGTTTCCCCGAATGATAGGAGAAGCTGACATCCCGAAAGGCTACAAATGGAGCTTCTTTCTCTTCTTCCCCAGCCTGCAGGTCTTTTGCCTTTCTCTCAGGCATTTCCGGCTCCCATAGCCGCTGCCTTGCCAAGATCGTGCAGCCTCCCTCCCTTTCCTGTATCCGATCCAGAATCTGCAGCTCCAGCTGCCGTTCATCCTCCGACTCCAACACCTGGGAGATCCGGTCGGCGGATGCCTGCCCCTTGGACAGGATGGTAAACATCTTCGAGATGGAAAGCATAGCATTTAAAATAATGGTAAAATAAGTAAGAAACGCCAGGATTGTTCCTACCTGGCTGGTTCCTGCCTGCACTCGGTAAGCGCCAACAAGAATCACCAGCACCAGTCCCAGATTCAGGATCAGGTTCATAGATGGATTTAATATGGCAGTAGTCATGCCGGCACGGCGCTCCCGCTCTACTACCTGCCGGTTCCACACATCAAACCGCTCCTTCTCATATTCCGTTTTGGAAAGGGCCTTGATTACCCGGATCCCGGCAATATCCTCCCGAACCAGGCGGACAAACCCATCTACCGCCTCCTGGGTTCTGGTATACATGGGCACGCTTCTGGCCGTCACCTGCCACATAATCAAGCCCAGAACCGGCATAAGACACAAAAGCACTGACGCCAGAGCCAAATCCAGATTCAAGGTCATGATGATCCCTCCCAAAAGCAGGATGGGAGCGCGGACTCCCAGACGCTGGATCCGGCTCAGCATGTTATGCACATTGTAGGAGTCGCTGGTAAGACGAGAAATCAAGGCCGGCTTCGTCCAGCCATCCACTCCTGCACTTGGGAGATACATCACCTTTTCAAATAAATCGTGGCGCAGCCATTCCACGATCTCCCCTGCCACCTTCGCTGCCATTCGATTGGCGATTACGTTTCCTGCCAACGCCAGAAAGGAACATACCAGCATAACCAGTCCCCAATAAAGGAGCTGGCTGGTATTCTTCTCCGGAATCACACGATCGATCATATAAGCCAGAATCCACGGCAGGAACAGATCCATGATCGTTCCGGTAAATTTGATCACTAATCCGACGGCCATCCGCAGCAGATACGGCTTTACATATATTTGAAGCAAATGTTTCATACTGTTCACCCCTTGTACGATTCTTTCTGGGGCCCGCATTCCAGCCAGATATCGTACCAGGCCAGGCAGCTCTCTGTCCACTGATTCCAGGCCTGTTCTATGTTTTCAGAATCCGGAAGCATTTCTTCTCTGCTTCCGCCGGACCTCCTGCTCTGGTCTGATTGTCCAGATTCCAATTCTTCCCGGATTGTTATGGTTTCCTCAATCTCCGGCATCTTCTCACTATCCCACAGCTCCAGCTGGGACTCTCTCTGCCGTTCCAGCTCCTCCTGCTGCCGCTCCCAAAGCTGCCCGACCTTTGCCCTGGCTCTGGAAAGCGCCTCCCCGGCCAGCCCAAGCTGCCAGTCACAGTAGGCTTCCTCCGTGCCGATCTCCTTCAGCCGGTGGCGCTCTGCCTTGGGAACGGCCCGAATCCCGGCGATCAGCGCCTGCTCCTCCGCCTGGATTCTGGCGGCAATACTTTCTCCTTCGCTTCTCCTGCAGCGCTCCAAGTAATGCTCATATCCGAAGGGATAATACATCACCGACTGCCCCTCAAAGATCAGGATGGCGTCTGCCACCTGCCGGATAAAATACCGGTCATGGGAAATAAACAGAATGGTTCCCTGGTATGCCTGGAATGCAGATTCCAGGGTTTCCTTGGCCGGGATATCCATATGGTTGGTGGGCTCATCTAAAAGCAGCAGGTTAGGCCGGCTCTGGAGCAGCTCGGCCAGCACCAATCTGGCTTTCTCTCCTCCGGACAAGGAACTGACCGTCTTGGCCGCCGCCCTTCCTGGAAACAGATAATTTCCTAAAACCTGCCGGACCTCCTTCTCTGTCATAGACGGAAACAAGTCATGAAAATGCTCCGCCACCGACTTTTCCGACTGAATTTCTGCCGAGTGCTGATCAAAATATCCCATCACCGTCCGATTTCCCAGTGTGCATTTTCCTCCAAGGGGCGGCAAAAGCCCTGCAGCGGTCTTTAAAAAGGTAGTCTTTCCAGCTCCATTGTCCCCTAAGATCCCGATCTTCTGTCCCTTCCGTACCCGAATGGAAAGCTCTAGCAGGAGCCTGTCATATCCAAGCTTTAAATGCTCTGCCTCCAGCACCCACTTGCTTCCTGGAATAAGCGGCGTGATATCTCCGGTAAACAAATGAGCCTCATCCTCCTCCGGCTTTTCAATTCGATCGATCCGCTCCGCGGCCTTCCGCTTGGCGCGGGCAAAGGCTGCCTTGTTCGGCTTGTGCTTAAACCGCTCCACCAGCCCCTCCAGCCGCTGAATCTCCTCCTGCTGCCGCTCATAGGCCTTTTTCCAGACCGCCAGATCCTTCCGCTTCTGCTCCCGGTAATGGGTATAATTTCCCGGATACCGCCGAAGCTTCCCATTTTGCAGCTCATATACCACATCCGCCACCTGGTCCAGGAAAAAACGGTCGTGGGACACCAATACCACGGCCTTCTCATAATGCTTCAAATACTGCTCCAGCCACTCTGTGGTTGGAATATCCAGATGATTGGTAGGCTCATCCAGAAGCAGAATATCCGGCTTCTGAAGAAGCAGCCGGATCAGGGAGATCTTCGTCTGCTCCCCTCCGGAAAAAGAAGAAAATTTCCGGCCCTTCTCCGATTTCTGAAATCCGAAACCGGTAAAGATCCGGTCGTACTCCAGCTGGTATTCAAACCGTTCCCTGGAAAAATCCTCCTGGCCGGGACAGCCCTCCAGCAGGATCTCCTCCACCGTCTTCTCCCCCTCCGAAGCCAGTGTGCTGCTTTGATGCAGCATCCCTATAGTCAGGCGCCTGGAAGTAGTAATTCCCGGCCCCATCCGCTTATCATCCCGATCTAAGGCAAGCTCTCCGGCGATCAGACGAAGCAGCGTGGTCTTTCCCGCTCCATTCCGTCCTGCCACCGCCACCTTTTCCTTCCCTTTTATCTCAAAATCAATATGGGACAGGACCGGCACTCCGCCCGCTGTCACTGTCCCATCTGTTATCCGATACAGCATACAATCGCTCCTCCATTGCTGCAGTTTTACCCCTTCTTCTCAGTCCTGCCCATTGCAGTCCTCAGTTGCTGTTCCGGCTGGCCTGCGTTGCTACATCACCTGCACCAGAAGCTGCAGCCCATAAGCAATAAATGCCAAAATGACTGTAGGCACCACAAACCGCAGCCCCTTGGTAAATTCATTGCACCGGTTCTTCAGCTTCGCCAGATCTTCATTGATGGTAGAACGATACAGCCGGATCATCTGCCTGCAGGCCTCCCCCTCCTCCATGTCCTCGAATCCCGCATTTTGCAGGACATCCGGATCCATGCGGATGATCTGTTCCGGCTGCAGAAGCCGCATAAAATAAATCAGCAAATACACGTAGCTTACCACTACTGCGATACAGATCAGAATATATACCGTCATTACTGCTGCCTTCATTCCGCTGTTCCCGTTTCCCAGCTGGGAGATCCCGCTGAACAGCCCTGTAATAAATACAAACAGGAATCCGCAAAAGGTGATCGTTATGTAAACCTTATTGTCCAGCTTGTTGCTGCGGTCAAACAGATTCTGATATTCAATGATCAGGCTGTCCAGTTCCAGGCGGGAACCGGCATGCTCCATCTCTCCTGATCCTTCCTGGCTGTTTTCCAGTTTCCGTTCCTTCTCTTCCATGTTTTCCTCCTATCAATTGAAGCGGCTGTTCTTGGACTGACGCCCAGATCCGCTTTACGATTTGTTGACGGTACTTAAACACAATTATGTGATACCAGGGCCTTAAAATCACACATGACCTTTTGCCTCAGTATCATCATTATATATAATTTCCCCCAAACTCTCAAGAATTTCCCTGAGATTCCATTGAAAAAAACGAACTGCTGCTTTTAAAACCAGAGAATCCATGGTAAAATAAACTGTCTATTTAAAATGCCGGGCATTTCTGCCCGGAACTTACACAAAAAGAAATAAAAAGGGGAAGACACATGAAAAACAAAAGCAAAAAACGATTCTGCCTGCTGCCCATCCTGGCGGTGATGCTCCTGGCAGGCACCATCTCTGCATTTGGTGCAGAGGGCGAAGCCGAGTATATCCCGGCTGTCTACGCCACCTTCTGGTCACTGGTTCCACCGATTGTGGCCATTGCTCTGGCGTTGATCTCCAAGGAGGTCTACAGCTCCCTGTTTATCGGAATTCTGATGGGTGCTGTCCTGTATTCTAATTTTAACTTTGAAACCACTGTCATCCACATTTTTCAGGATGGAATTATCAGCGTCCTGTCCGACAGCTACAACGTAGGCATTCTGGTATTCCTGGTGATTTTAGGCTCCATGGTCTGTCTGATGAACAAGGCCGGCGGCTCTGCTGCCTTCGGTCAGTTTGCTGCCACCAAGATCAAGAGCAAGATCGGCGCCCAGCTTGCTACCATCGCGCTAGGTGTTATCATCTTTATCGATGACTACTTTAACTGCCTGACCGTAGGAAGCGTAATGCGGCCTGTTACGGATAAATTCAAGGTATCCCGTGCAAAGCTCTCCTATCTGATCGACGCCACAGCCGCTCCGATCTGCATCATTGCTCCCATTTCCTCCTGGGCGGCTGCAGTAACCGGCTTTGTGGAAGGAGAGGACGGTTTCTCCATCTTTATCCGTGCGATTCCATACAACTATTACGCCATTTTAACCATTATTATGATGATTTCCATGGTTCTGCTGCGAATCGAATTCGGCCCTATGAAGACCCATGAGATCAATGCAAACGCTGGAGATCTTTATACCACTGCAGGTCGTCCCTATGACAATGCTGAGGAGATCGCCAACACCACGAAGGGAACGGTAATGGATCTTCTGATCCCGATTCTCTCCCTGATCGTCTGCTGCGTTATCGGCATGATCTACACCGGCGGCTTCTTCTCCGGCGCTGATTTTGTTACTGCCTTTTCCAACAGTGACGCATCCCTGGGACTGACGCTGGGAAGCTTTTTCGGCCTGGTCATCACCGTGCTGCTGTACCAGATCCGCCGTGTTTTAAGCTTCCGCGACTGCATGTCCTGTATTCCAGACGGCTTTAAGGCCATGGTTCCGGCTATCCTGATCCTGACCTTCGCCTGGACCTTAAAGGCCATGACAGACAGCCTGGGCGCCAAATTCTATGTAGCTGCTCTGGTAGAGGCAAGCGCCAATGGCCTGCTGAATTTCCTGCCGGCCATCATCTTTATCGTAGGCTGCCTTCTGGCCTTTGCAACCGGCACCTCCTGGGGAACCTTCGGTATCTTGATCCCCATTGTGGTTGCTGTGTTTGAAAACTCCAATCCTCAGCTTATGATCATCTCCATCTCTGCCTGTATGGCAGGCGCTGTCTGCGGCGACCACTGCTCTCCTATTTCCGATACCACCATCATGGCATCGGCCGGCGCCCAATGCGAACATGTGAACCATGTAACTACACAGCTTCCCTATGCAGTGATCGCAGCGGCGGTATCCTTTATCACCTATATTGTAGCCGGCTTCGTGCAAAATGCCTGGATCGCTCTTCCATTCGGCATCGTCCTGCTGCTTGGTGTTTTGATCGTGGTGAAAGCTATGGGAAATACGGTTTCCCAGTCATAAACCATCAGACATTGAATTTACAATTGCTGCTTAAGGCTGACCGGACTGGTCAGCCTTTATCTTTCCTTGACGTCCCTCCATTCTCCCATTTCATAAGTTCTTTGCATTCTTAATTGAAAACATGTTATTCGTGCTTTTTTTTTCGAAAACTTCAATATTTTTAAGGATTCTGTTTCGCCAAAAGATCCGTTTTCCGCGTCATTAATTTAAGGCATTTTTTCTTTTTATTATCCGGAAGAAATGCTTGTTTTTTCGCTTTCCCTTTACTATAATATTATATAATACTTAGGGTTAGAAGGTCCTTTTGCCTTATATTGAAAACCTGGCGTCTGTTTTTTCCACACCTTTGCGAGGATAATAAGAAAATGAATCGAGAACAAGGATACAAACAAAAAATATTAATTGCTGACGATTCCGAGATGAACCGTGCAATTTTAACCGATATGCTGGAAAATGAATACCATATCATTGAAGCTGAAGACGGAATGCAGGCATTAGCCGCCCTGCAGACCTACGAAACTGAGATATCCTTGGTTCTGTTGGATATCGTAATGCCCAGGCTGGACGGCTTCGGCGTTCTGAAGGTGATGAATCAGCGTCGCTGGATCGAAGATATCCCGGTTATCATGATATCCTCTGAGAGCAGCGCCTCTCATATTGACCGTGCCTTTGAAATGGGAATCACTGACTTTATCAGCAGGCCATTTGGCGCCACTATTGTACACCGCCGTGTTGTGAACACCATCTTTCTGTATGCGAAGCAGAAAAAACTGGTAAACCTTGTGGCTGATCAGATCTACGAGAAAGAACAGCAGAACAATCTGATGATTAATATTCTGAGCCATATTGTGGAATTTCGAAACGGTGAAAGCGGCCTGCATGTTCTTCACATCCACATTCTGACAGAACTGCTGCTGAAGCATCTGATCCAGATCACTGACCGCTATCCCCTGTCCCGTTCCGATATTTCCCTGATCAGCACGGCTTCTGCCCTCCACGACATCGGCAAGATCTCCATTCCCAGCGAGATCTTAAACAAACCCGGCAGGCTGACGGAGGAGGAATTCACTGTGATGAAAACCCATTCCATGCGCGGCGCTCTCATGCTGGATGAGCTTCCTATCCATAAAAATGAACCGCTGGTAAAAACAGCCTATGAGATCTGCCGCTGGCATCACGAACGATATGACGGACGAGGTTATCCAGACGGCCTGAAAGGAGATAACATTCCCATCTCTGCTCAGATCGTTGCTCTGGCTGATGTGTATGATGCATTGACCAGTGAGCGTGTCTATAAGAAGGCTTTTTCCCATGAAACGGCTGTCCGCATGATACTGGACGGTCAATGCGGCGCCTTTAACCCCCTTCTGATGCAGTGCCTGCAGGAAACGGAAATGATCATCCAGGAAGCGCTGACAAACAACAATCGTCCGGCTTATGCAAATCAGATCGACATGGAAGCCATCATGGAGGAGATGATGCGCCACGAAGAGTTAGCATCCACTGAGCGCAGTCTTCAGCTTTTGGAGCATGAACGGATGAAATACAACTTCTTTTCCGCCATGTCTAACGAGATCCAGTTTGAATACATTGAAACGCCTTCTATGGTCACTTTGTCGCCCTGGGGAGCGGAAAAGCTGGGACTTCCTGAGATGATCATGGAGCCCCATCATGACAGCCAGATCCTTGCCATCTTCAGCAAGGAGACGCTCCAGGATTTTTCCAAAGCCATTCGAAGCACTACCCCTTCTGATCCTGTGATCCATTACGACTGCCAGGCAACACTGGGCGGCGCCTCCCGCTGGTTCCGGGTCATCAGCCGCGCCACCTGGTCTTCTGATGAAACGCCTCAGTATCTGGGGGCTATCGGAAAGGCGGTTGATATCCACGAAGCCCGCCTCCGTTTTGACATGCTGCTGGCAAACGTGAAGGACGTTTCCGATACCCAACCGTGAAAAGACATAACCATTTTGTAAAAAGGAGAATTACCATGAATTTAAAAGAATGCTATGCCGCTCTGGAAGGTGATTATGAAGACGTGATCGCCCGCCTTCGCAGTGAGCGGCTGGTACAAAAGTTTGTTTTAAAATTTTTAAATGATCCCAGCTTTGACCTGCTGAACCATTCCCTGGAAAATGCCGACTATGAGGAGGCTTTCCGTGCCGCCCACACCATCAAAGGGATCTGCCAGAACTTAAGCTTCACCAGGCTGTATCAGTCCAGTCATCTTCTGACCGAGGCTCTGCGAAACGGTTGGAGTCCGGAGGCTGCTCAGCTTGTGCCGAAGGTGGCGGCAGATTATCAGCAGACCATCACCGCCATCCAGACGCTTCAGGAGAAAATGGGGTGAATCAGATGCGCAACAAAACCACACGTTTTCTAAAAGGAAGTCTGATCCTGCTGTCCATTTTCTGCATTTCTGTTTTTTCTTTTCTGGCATTTTATATGAATAAAAGAAATGAAGAAACCATCACTGAGGTGGGTACCATCTATATGTCCGGAATCAGTGAACAGATCTCCCTGCATTTTCAAACTGCTATGGGGCTGCGCATGGCTCAGCTGGAAGCGCTCACTGCCACTATACCGCCTGCAGGCGATGTGGACGCAGCTGCCATCCGCAGCACCCTTGCCTTTAACGCAGAAGCAAGAGGCTTTGACCACCTTGCCTTCTTTTCCAGTGACGGAACCTTCGATATGGTCTACGGGGATCCGGTCCAGCTGTATCATCCGGAACCGTTTCTGGATTCCTTAAACCGCAATGAAAATAAAATTTCCGTGGGCACCGACTCCTCAGGCAACAGGATCGTTCTGATCGGCATCTCCACCAACTATCCCATGGCTGACGGCAAGGAATGCACGGCGCTGGTAGCCGGTCTTCCCATTGAGTACATCAGCACCACCCTCTCTCTTGATAAAAAGAATGCTATGATGTATTCCCACATTATCCGAAAAGACGGCACCTTTGTAGTCCGAAGCTCTGATGAGTATCGAAATACTTACTTCGACCGCATCCGTTCACTGTTTCGTGAGCTGGACAGCGACAATGCAGAACGGTATGTATCCGAGCTGGAAACTGCTATGGCTGCTCAAAAAGACTATTCCAATGTGATCCTGGCCGGTGATGAACGGCGTCATATTTACTGTACGCCTCTTGCCTACTCCGAGTGGTATCTGGTTACTGTTATGCCCTACGGCTCACTGGATGAAATCGTGAATCATCTGGGGCGCCAGTGGATCGGTTTGTCCCTGGGAAGCTGCCTTCTGGTACTTCTGGTGCTTCTGCTGATCTTTGCAAAATACTTCAGCCTGACCCGCCAGCAGATCCATGAGCTGGAAACTGCCCGTGAGGAGGCAGTTCGGGCTACAAAGGCAAAAAGCGAGTTTCTGTCCAATATGAGCCACGATATCCGAACGCCTATGAACGCCATTGTGGGCATGACCGCCATTGCAACCGCAAATATCAACAATCCCCAGCAGGTGCAGAACTGCCTGAAAAAGATCACCCTTTCCAGCAGACATCTTTTAGGGCTGATCAATGATATTTTAGATATGTCCAAGATCGAAAGCGGAAAAATGACCTTAAATTCCGACCAGATCTCCCTTCGTGAGGTAATGGACAGCATCGTAAGCATCGTACAGCCTCAGGTGAAGGCAAAGCACCAGAAATTTGATGTTTTCATCCATGATATTTCCACGGAAAATGTGTGCTGCGACAGTGTCCGTTTAAACCAGGTGCTGCTGAATTTCCTGTCCAATGCCATTAAATTTACCCCGGAAGGCGGCTGCATCCAGGTATCTCTGTACGAGGAGCCCTCTCCGAAAGGAGATTCCCATATCCGGATCCATATCGAGGTGGCGGATACCGGAATCGGCATGTCGCCTGAATTTACCCGAAAAATCTTTGATTCCTTCAGCCGGGAGGATACTGCCAGAGTCCGCAAAATGGAGGGCACCGGCCTTGGCATGGCCATCACCAAGCATATTGTAGATGCAATGGGCGGAACCATTCAGGTTGAAAGCCAGCCGGGGAAGGGCTCCCGGTTCCATGTGGTTCTGGATCTGGAGCGTTCCTCCATGGAGGAAGCTGACATGATCCTTCCTAACTGGAACATGCTGGTGGTGGATGACGATATGCAGCTGTGCGAAAGCACCGTTGCCTCTCTGCAGTCCATCGGTGTGAAGGCGGAATGGGCCTTAAGCGGCGAAGCTGCTGTGGAGATGATCGATAACCGCCACAGCCGGCACACCGATTACCACGTAATTCTGTTAGATTGGAAGCTGCCTGGAATGGACGGCATCCAGACCGCCCGCAAGATCCGCAAGCACCTGGGAAATGATGTTCCCATCCTCCTGATCTCCGCTTATGATTGGAGTGAGATCGAGGACAAAGCCAGAGATGCCGGTATCAGCGGCTTCCTATCCAAGCCGCTGTTTAAATCCACTTTATTCCACGGACTGAAGCAATTTGCCGGATCTGAAAACAAAGCCAAAGAACCGCAGGAGGAGCTCCAGGATTCCTTTGATGAAAAGCGCATTCTTCTGGCAGAGGATAATGAGCTGAACTGGGAGATCGCCCAGGAACTTCTCGGGGAACTGGGATTAGAGCTGGATCACGCAGAAAACGGGCAGATCTGTGTGGATCGATTCCGTCAGTCTCCGGTGAACTTCTACGATGCCATTATTATGGACATCCGGATGCCGGTGATGAATGGCTACGAAGCTGCCCGGATGATCCGCAGCCTGGACCGGGCTGATGCGGATATCCCGATCATCGCCATGACTGCCGATGCCTTCTCTGAGGATATCAAGCGCTGCCTGGAATGCGGCATGAACGCCCATGTGGCAAAGCCCATTGACATCCGTGAGGTATCCAGATTATTAAAAAAATATTTGAAATAGGGTGATAAAGAACGCAGCCAGCCTTTTTTACTTTGTCAAGGCCGGCTGCGCTCTTATGTTCTGGAAGTTTTTTTCAAGGCTCCTGCCGTATAAATCCGCCGGAAAACGTCCATCATTTCTTTATAGCTGACAAAACAGCAAATACAGCTTCGAAGCCGCTTTGCTGCTTCCCTGCGCTGTAAAAAGAATGATGTGGAGGTACGATCTATGCCTGTTTATAAAGTGGAAATATGCGGAGTCAACACCTCAAAGCTTCCTCTCCTCACCAATGATGAGAAGGAAGCGCTTTTCAAACGGATCCTGGAGGGAGATAAGGAAGCAAGAGAACAGTACATCAAGGGCAATTTACGTCTGGTCTTAAGTGTGATCCAGCGATTTGCCTCCAATAATGCAGAGAACGTGGACGATCTGTTCCAGATCGGCTGCATCGGCCTGATGAAGGCGGTGGATAACTTCGATATCACCCAGGGCGTTCGCTTTTCTACCTATGCGGTGCCCATGATCTGCGGTGAAATCAAGCGGTTCCTCCGGGACAACAACAGCATCCGAGTCTCCCGCTCCATCCGGGACACCGCCTACAAGGCCATCTATGCCAGGGAGGCGCTGATGAAACAGAATATGAAGGAGCCTACTATTATGGAAATCGCCCAGGAGGTAGGGGCCACCAAGGAGGAGGTCACCTACGCCCTGGATGCCATCCAGAGCCCGGTAAGCCTCTACGAGCCGGTGTACACCGACGGCGGCGACCCTCTCTTTGTGATGGATCAGATCAGCGATAAGAAGAACCTGGAGGAAAACTGGGTAGAGGATATCTCTCTGAATGAAGCCATGAAAAAACTGCCCCAGAGGGAACGGCATATCATCGATATGCGGTTCTTTGAAGGCAAAACCCAGACGGAGGTGGCGGAGGAAATCCATATCTCCCAAGCGCAGGTGTCCCGGCTGGAAAAGAATGCGCTGAAGATTATGCGGAATTATTTGAGTTGAGAAAATCTTCAAATTGCCCAAAATCCAAGGTACCTTGATTTTATAATGGATCAGCTTGAAAATAAGGGAAAAGTTCAAAAAGGCTTTTCCCTTATTTTTCAAGCATTACTCTGCATTTCTTTTTAAAACAGGCAACCCCGTACTTGAGAATCGTGTGGATCCCCTCTTCCTTCAGTTCCGCAGTATAATTTTCTGTCTCAATTTGCCTCAATGCCTCCTTGCATGCTAACTCATACCCTGCATTTTCAGCATATTTCACTTCCATGATGATTCCAATTCCTTCATGCTCAATTTTAATCAAAATATCACTGTAACCATCACCAGATTCTTTGTTTGACTTTATATACCATCCATTCTTAAAGCCCAGGATACCCAACAAAATTCCATGATAAAAATTCTCCTTTGTTGGTTTCTGAACGAAGGTATCCCGGATACTGATGGTTTTTCCCAGATAATCGGTAAATATTCTCTCTACTTCTTCCGCATTCCCATTCTGCAGTGCCTGGCAAAACGCATTCAGCCTCTCTCCATCCTTTCCCGCAGCTGCCTTAAACATCACCATAATCTGTCTGGTAAAAATATTCCGGATCTCCATATTTGGAATTGCCAGCTGGTATTGACTGCCCTTCCCTTTTCCCCGCAGCGTCAAATACCCAGTGGTAAACAGTACGCTCCAGATATTGTCAATGGAATCATATAGCCTGTTATAAGTCAGATCTTCATGAATTTCCTTGGTTACCGTTTCCCCTGCAATCAATGCTTCAATCTCGCTTTTGGCCAATCCCTGATCAACCTTTTCGATAAAATATTTCACCACATCGTTACTGCTGGTATTCGACCAATAATCCTTCGGCTCAATGAAAGGATCATCTGTTAATTCATCACAGTAGCTGATAACATCCCAGGGGCAGTATACATCCACATTACCGAAGCGGTATCCATCATACCACTCCCGGACTACATCGTATTTGTCCTCCAGATCATAATATTTCAGCATATCCCTGACCTCATCATCTGTAAAGCCAAAATACTCATCAAATCTGACGGTAGTAATCGAGAGGATCTTTGGATTGTTCAAGCCTGTAAAAATACTTTCCTTAGCAACGCGCAGGCATCCTGTTAATACAGCAAAGTAAAGATCATCATTGGTTTTCAGTGCCTGCTCAAATATATTCCGGATCAAAGCAACCATTTGATCATAATATCCCTTATCATTCGCTTTCGCTAAAGGCACATCATACTCATCAATTAAGATAATGCATTTCCTTCCATAATGCTTTTGCAGCAAACCTGACAAGGTCCGTATGCTCCCCACTAAAACAGAATCTGGCATGGAAAAAACTTCCTGGTTCGTTTCATCAACAGCAGTGAGCTGATGATATAATTTTTTATCTTTCTCTGTCAGAAATTCACTTTCCAGTAAAAACTGAAATCTCATTGCCTCGCTGCCAATGACAGAGCATATCATGGAACGGGCTGAAGCGTAGTCGTTGCCATTCACTCCTTTCAAGCTGATGGACAGAACCGGGAACTTTCCCATATATGCATCACACAGTGCGGTTTCCTTTGAAATTTCCAGACCATCAAACAAGGTCTTATCACAGTTGATCTCAAAAAAGGATTTAAGCATGCTCATATTCAGTGACTTGCCAAAGCGCCTGGGCCTGGTAAACAGATTTACCTTTCCCCATTTCTGGAGCAGATCTCGAATCATCGCCGTCTTGTCTACATAGTAAAACCCTTCTGTGCGGATTTCCTCAAAATTCTCAATTCCTACCGGAAGCTTCCTCCTCTTTGTGTCACCCATCTGCCGCCACGCTCCTTTCCGAAGCACATCATCAATTGCTATTCTCCTACATTCACTACAAAAATACATCTTTTATTTATGCCTACAATTGTAACATGTGGTGTGTTAAATAACAAGAGGCGGCAAATGCTGCC
>JAUNOF010000066.1 GCA_030537215.1 Lachnospiraceae bacterium | reverse complement strand
TCTAGCTGTTGAGTAGCCTGATCTAGTTGCTGATGAACCTGTTTTAATTCTAGCTTTTTTCCATCAATCTGTTCCTGCAGTTCATCAATCATGTACATTACGGTGTTGTGATCCATGATCTCAAGCTCTTTTGAAAACATATTCATCACCCTTTCTGTATTGAGGCATAATTCATAAATGTCCTGGTACATAGCTTTGAACTGAGGATATCGGGTGATCAGTTCTTCGATCCGGACAGGATCTGTAAAGCTTAAGAAAGCAAGCCATGCTTCCAAGATGGTGTCAATACTTTTATTTTCCATGGTTTTCCGATAAATGTCAAGAGGAATGAAAAAGTATTCCTGAAGCAATTCCATGGACAGCCCGGTATCGGATTGCTGGCGAAATTTATGGAGATAGTGATTGGGAAAATCATGGAAGTCCACAGGTGATTTTTCGAAAAATACCAGTGTATAAACCTTCTTAATATCTCGATAATGAAAATCGCTTTTATGTTTGCTGCGGGCTCGTTTGTATTGGCGAAGAAGATGATCAGCAGAGTAGCAGGCGCAGCGTTCGCCTGGAAATGCATATCCGATTTTCTGGATTTCTACATTGCACAGGCAGCCATCCTCTAACTGGACAATAATGTCAGTATAGAGCAGAGAGGATTCTGCACCCAGGCGAACGGAGTCGTTGGGAAGAACAGCCTGAATCAATGCTTTCCGTCCCATGAGCAGGGACAGCAGTTCAGAGAGCCGTTCTGGAGTATTTTCTGGATTAAAGATCTCCTTAAAGATCCCATCATAGAGAACCTTCATTCCCTTTTTGCCGGTGCAGCAATCAATGAAATCCTCCTGATAGTCCACATTCCATTTCATAAAGAGATCATGAAGCGCAGGCTGTTTGGATATGATCTGGCGCAGCTCCTGGCTGGTTCGGATCATAGGAAAGTGTTTGGATAAACAGAATTGTGTCTGGGGCATGATTCCATCGTTGAACCCCTTAATCGATTTTGTCATAGGCAGTTGTCTCCTTATCTGGTTTTAAAGTTAAAGTATTTGGAAAACAATGAGAGCGCTTCAACGTGAAGCAGCTGCTTAAGAGTTTTGGCAGAATGTGCCAGTATGCATCATACCCGATGCCAAGGCCAAGATACCTTGTGGAAAAGCCGCATTTTATGCGTATGGTTCCGTACGGCAGAATGCCGTAAATGAGAATACATAAAGGATAGCATATTTGGAAGGAAATTACAATATATTTACTGAAATTGTAAAAATGAGGCGATAATTGAAATTACTATTTAGTCGGCATAAAGTAACGATGCCAAATGATTCATTGCAATTACCAGCCAAACCAGGTATACTAAAGACAGAGAATATGGGTATTGTTTCAATAGGTGCTCATGGCAAGGACAGTGGCAAAAGGATTCCAAAAGAACGGATCCGAAGCTATGGTTTTGCATTTCGGGGGAAACAGGTATTGATTGGTTAAACTAATGGTCATAACAGGAAAAGGCAGAGCGTGCCTGAAAAGAGGAGGAATGTTTTTTGCAGATATCCAGCAGATTTACAATCGCGATTCATATGCTTGCATGTATGGAAACCTTTGGAAAGGATTGTAAGATCACCAGTGATTTTCTTGCATCCAGTATCAATGTAAATCCGGTGATTATACGGAAGATTTTATCCCAGCTTCGGAATGCGGGGCTGATCCAGGTGGCCAGAGGAACCGGCGGAACCACCGCTGCCAGGCCGATTGATCAGATTACTTTTTATGATGTGTATCTGGCGGTGGATTTATTGGAGGACGGAGATTTGTTCCATTTTCATGAGAATCCCAATCCGGCATGTCCGGTAGGGCGGAATATCCACACGGTGCTGGATCATAAGCTGGAGGATATTCAGAGAGCCATGGAAAATGAGATGAAAAAATACACGATTGCAGATGTTGTGCATGATATCGGGCAGTGCATGGAGACATCGTAATTTTTTTAGAAGGGAAGAAAATAATATGAAATACGATTTTACTTCGATTATGAACCGCCGGGGCATGGATGCCATAGCAGTAGAAGGGCTTGGAGTTGGCGCCATGGCCCCTCAGCCTCCGAAGGAAGGCTGGGATATCATCCCCATGTGGGTGGCGGATATGAATTTCCCTACTGTTCCGACCATTCCAGAAGCTATCATAGAACGGGCCAAGCATCCGGCTTACGGATATTTTTCTCCAAGAAAGGAATATTTTGACGCGATTATTAAATGGCATGAAACACGCAACCAGGTGGAAGGTCTGACAGCAGACTGCATCGGGTATGAGAACGGCGTGTTAGGCGGTGTGATCAGTGCCTTGAATGTGTTTTGCTCCAGGGGAGATTCGGTTTTGCTCCACAGTCCCACCTACATCGGATTTACCAAGAGTCTGACCAATAACGGCTATCACATCGTTCATTCCGGTCTGGTGAAGGATGAGAACCAGGTATGGCGCATGGATTTTGAGGATATGGAGAAGAAGATCATGGAAAATAAGATTCATGCAGCTATTTTCTGTTCTCCTCACAATCCATGCGGCCGGGTGTGGGAGCGATGGGAGATCGAGAAGGCCATGGAGCTTTATAAAAAGCATGATGTGATGGTGATTTCCGATGAGATCTGGTCGGATTTGGTTGCTGTGGGCCGTACCCATATCCCCACGCAAAGTGTTTCTGAGGATGCCAGGATGCGCACCGTTGCGCTTTACGCTCCTTCTAAAACCTTTAATCTGGCCGGATTAGTAGGAAGCTATCACATTATTTACAACCCGTATATCCGGGACCGGATTGACAAGGAATCTTCCTTGTCCCATTACAATTCCATGAATGTTCTGTCCATGCATGCGCTGATCGGTGCATACAAACCGGAAGGCTATGAGTGGGTGGATGAACTGCGCCAGGTGATCACAGGAAATATTGAATATGCCTGTGATTACATTCAGGAACATTTTGAAGGCGTGGAGGTCAGCCGTCCGGAGGGGACCTATATGCTGTTTGCGGACTGCACCAAATGGTGTGAGGCCCATGGAAAGACCATTGAGGACGTGGAGAAGGCTGCATGGGATGTAGGGGTAGCGGTTCAGGATGGAAAGATGTTCCATGGACCGTGCCATCTTCGGATAAACCTGGCTCTGCCTCTTTCCAGGGTGAAGGAGGCAATGGAGCGGTTGGATCGGTATGTGTTCAATGGACAATAAATGGGAAATAAGCAGGAAAGAAATGCAAAGATAAGATGAAATAAAGGATGGATCCCATGAACAAGAAAGAACTTTTAAGCTTATGCGGAAGCATGGAGCAGGTGGCAGGAGTCAGAAGGATCGAGTACCAGGATGGCAGGGCATCTGCTCTCCGCTGTGCTCTGGTAAAAAGCGGTCCTTTGGAGTATGCGCTGATGCTGGATAAATGCCTGGATCCTGCCTGGATCACCTACAAGGGCATCAACCTTTCCATTCTCACCAAGCCGGGACTTCAGGGCCGGAATCCCTATGACACAGCAGGAGGGGAGGCAGTCCGTTCCATTATGGGAGGCGCTATGTTCACCTGCGGTCTGGATCATGTTCACGGAAACCGCCAGGTAGACGGGGTGGAATATCCGGTTCACGGGAGGATGCGGACCACTCCGGCGGAAAAGGTGGGCATGGATGCCTGGTTTGACGGGGATGATTACCGGATCCAGGTAAGGGGGGAGATGCGTCAGGGAAGGATCTTCGGTGAAAATATGGTTCTGCGCCGCAGAGTGGAAACAGTTTACGGCAGCCGGACCATCCGTATTCGGGACGAGATCGAAAATCAGGGCTTTGCGCCGGAGCCTCTTTGCCTGTTATATCACTGCAATGCCGGATATCCTCTGCTGGCTCCGGGCACCAGGATCCTTTTGCCGGACGCATCTTGCACACCAAGAGATTCAGATGCCCAGAAGGGAATGAAGGATCGGTTTACCATGGGAGCGCCGAAGACCGGGGAACCGGAGCAGGTGTTTCAGCATGTGCTGGCAGCAGATGAAGAGGGAAATACCTTTGGAGCATTTGTCAATGATGAGTTGGGGCTTGGACTCTGCATTCGCTGGAATGTGAAACAGATTCCGTATATGACCCAGTGGAAGAGTGAGGCTGCCGGGGACTATGCGGCTGCGCTGGAGCCTACCAATGTGGGATTTGAGGGAAGAGGCGGCAGGACGCAGCTTCTGCAGTCCTTTGAGACCCATGTGAATGAGCTGTCCTTTACCGTGATTGAGGGAGCGGAGGAGATTCGGGAGCTGGAGCGGGAGAAAGAGCAGCTGGTGAACAAAATAAGGAATGAAATAAAATAATGACGAAGAAAAAAGGAGCTGACGTTCAACTGAAAATTCAGTTGGCGCAGCTCCTTTTTAATTTAGAACACTTTGTTACCTGTGATAAAAACCATCTGGTTACAAATTATTCCAGTTTGCTTCTACATGTTTTTTTGCCAGATCCAGCAGACATTTGTGGGGCGCTTCCAGAATCAGATCCTTGCGGTAAATAATGGTGTGGATGCGGTAAAGCTTTGGACTTAAGGAAAAGTATGTAATATTGGGCGAAGGTGATGCGTATCCTGCGGCAATAAAACCAACCCCCAGCTTGTTGGATACCATGTCACGGATGGATTCTGCGTGGCTGGTATTGCATGCAATCGTAGGATTAAAATCCTGTTTTTCAAAAAAGCCGTTTACCAGATGACGGATGCAGGAGCCTTTTAGCTGCAGAATAAAAGGCGTTGTGCCGAAATGCTTCAGCAGTTCACTGCTGGTGAGACTCCGGGGAGCATCGGGAGCCAGCTTTTTGCAGAATACATGGTCACTTGGAGCGGCAAAGACGATCTCCTCTTTTTTTAATTCGATGCAGTGCCCTTTGAACTGATCCAGGGAATAGGCGGCGGCAAAGGCAATATCCAGCTCGCCCTTTGAGATAGAATTGCTTATAGTATACAGGTTGTTATCGGAGAGAACCAGCTCAATCCGGGGGTAATACCTTCGAAAGTCCACCAAAATGGAGGTGAGCAGCTGCAGGGATTTTGAGGCAGAGGTTCCGATTCGGATACAGCTTGTGTTTGTGATGCGCCGGATATCCTTTTCCAGAAGATCCGTCAGGGACAGTACCTTTCTGGCATATTCTGCATAAAGCTCTCCTGCGGGAGTCAAGGTGTAGATTCCCTTAGAGCGCTGAAACAGCGGTGCTCCGATAGCTGCCTCCTGCTTAGAGAGAAATTGACTTAATGTGGGCTGAGAGATATAGAGCTTCTGCGCTGCGCGGGTCATATTTCCAGTTTCAGCAAGCACCAGGATGTATTCAAGATAACGTTTGTCCATAATGTCCTCCTTTAATATAGTAATAATTATTATTATAGGATTTACTTATAATAATTATAGGGAAAGGTCATTGGAAAAAATACACAATATAATATATAATAAACACATGAAAATAGTGATTTTATATATACCCTATAAAAACAATAGGGAATATAGTTGTGAAATTGCTATTTCATTTATTATAACAGAAAAAAAAATCAAAGAAAATAGGAGAATTCAAAAAATAAAATATTCATAAAAATTATAATTTTATTCTGGGAGGAAAACATGGAATATAATATTCTTGATTTTGGCGCTTACGGTAATGGAGAGACAAAGGATACAAAAGCCATACAGGCTGCGATTGATGCCTGTTTTCAGGCCGGAGGAGGAAAGGTCGTCCTTCCGGGAGGGCGGATTTATAAATCCGGTTCGCTGGTATTAAAGTCTAATGTGGAATTTCATGTGGAGAGCGGCGCTGTGTTAAAAGCCAGCCATGATCCGGCTGATTATGAACGATTAGAGCCTCTGCCGGGGGAGGAAGGGCAGGAGAAGAGCGGAAACGGCGGACTTCCGTCATACATAAACTGCGAGTACAATGGACGGCCCTTTCATTATTTTATTTACGCAAATGGGGGAGAAAATATCCGCATAACCGGATTTGGAACCATTGACGGGACAGAAGAAATCTATTATGGGAAGGAAATTCCCTATCATATTGAAGGAAGCTATTATCCCAGAATTCCTATGATCCTTATGGAGGAGATCCGGCATCTGACGGTACGGGATGTTACTCTTGCCCGCTGCGGCTTCTGGACGCTGCACATGGCAGGCTGTCAGGATGTGCTGGTGGATGGGATCCGTATTTTGAATAATCTGAAGATGGCAAATTGTGACGGTATCGATCCGGATCATTGCCAGAATGTACGGATCGTTAACTGTCATGTGGAATGTGGGGATGACTGCATTGTCTTAAAAAATTCCAAGGCTTATGAGCGGTATGGCCCGTGTAAAAATATTCTCATATCTGGCTGTACACTGATTTCTACCAGCTCGGCTGTCAAATTCGGAACCGAGAGCGAGAGCAATTTTGAAAATGTGGTGATCGAAAACTGCTGCATCAGCCGTTCCAACCGGGGCATTTCTCTTCAGCTTCGGGATAAGGGAAACATTGAAAATGTACTGATCTCCAATATCAATATCGAAACCAGAAGATTTTCAGAGCAGTGGTGGGGACGGGCGGAACCCATCTATATTACAGTATTTAACCGAAAAGCCGGCGTAACAGCCGGACAGATCCGGAATGTAACGCTGCGCAATATCAACTGCCGGGGAGAAAACGGAATCTTCCTATCTGGAAGCGAGGGACATGTGATCCAGGATCTTTTACTGGAAAATATAAACGTTGTTCTGGAGAAAAGCTCCAAATGGCCCTGCGACAGCTATGATCTGCGGCCCTGTGAGCAGGACGGGATCCGGCCATCCAAAATATACGGGCTTTATGCGGATATGGTAGACGGACTTACCCTGTCTGATGTAAGGATCTGGTGCAGCGGCAGCATGAACGAATATACAGGTGGTGAGAAGCAGATTCTTCGGGCAGAACATGTAACAGAGCGGTAAGCATATGGCATATGCGGATATGTTAACTGACATTGGGTACTGAACAGTTACCTTTGATAAAGAAAGGAGGATTACAGCAGACCGCAGTCGTTTGCTGTAAAGATTACATGACACAATATGTATTGAAACGTACGGGACAGATGATTCTGATCATATTTCTAATCTCCATATTCACCTTCATGCTGGTGTCCTTTATTCCAGGTGATCCGGTATATGCCATGCTGGGTGAGGAGGTATCTCAGGAGGAATATGATAGAGTTTATCATGAGTTAAAGCTGGATCAGCCGGTAGTTACCCGTTATTTCAGCTGGCTGGGCGGCGCCATGACAGGGGATTGGGGGCAATCCACGCAGTTTCACAAGCCCACCCTGGAGGTGCTGAACGAACGAATTCCGATCACTTTGTATTTTTCTCTGGTTGCTTTTGCCATCAGTATCCCGCTGGGGATCTTGTTCGGTGTGATCAGTGCGGTGCACCGGGGAAAGGCGGCTGACACCATTGTTACCTTGATTGCCAATATTACAGCCTGTTTTCCCCAGTTCTGGATTGCCCTGCTGGTAATGTACATATTCGCATTGAAGCTGGGGCTTCTGCCCTCCTACGGCTTTACCTGGTTTTCGGAAGATCTGGTGATGGGAATCAAGCAGAGCATTCTGCCGCTGTTCTGTCTGGCTTTGGGGGGAATTGCCACCACTACAAGGCAGACCCGTTCCAGTATGCTGGAGGTGATCCGCCAGGATTATGTGAGAACGGCCAGAAGCAAGGGGTTATCTCAGAAAAAGATTATTTTCCTTCACGCTTTGAAAAATGCGCTGATTCCGGTAATCACGATTTTGGGAATGAGGCTGGGCTCCATGCTGGCAGGCTCCATGTTTGTGGAATCGGTATTTAATATCCCGGGAATGGGCTCCTTGTTTGTAAAGGCCATCCAATCCCGCGATATTCCGGTGGTTCAGGCATGCGTGCTGGTAACAGCCCTGGTGTCCTGTGTAATTAATCTTCTGACTGATATCCTGTATGCCGTGGTAGATCCGAGAGTTCGTTATGAGTAAGGAGGCAGGAAAATGAAGAATCATGGAAAATGGAATAAAATTGTAAAAACAATGTTTTCCAGAAAAGTGGTGCTGGTAAGTGCGGTTGTGGTAGCGGCGTTTATCCTTATGGCAGTTTGTGCGCCTGTATTATCTCCATACGACCCTAATTATGCGGATTTTGCAGCATTCCTTCAGGGGCCGAGCCGTCAGCACCTTCTGGGAACCGATAATTACGGACGAGATGTGTTAAGCCGGATTATTTATGGAACCAGGGTCAGCCTGATCATCGGTGTGCTGGCTGTCATCATCGCCTGTGCCATTGGAACGTTTTTTGGTATGATTGCCGGCTATTTCGGCGGGCTGGTGGATGATGTGATCTCCAGAATCACAGAGGCGATCCGCGCCATCCCTCAGATTATTCTGGCAATGGCGCTGACCGCAGTGTTTGGAAGCGGAATCCGTAATCTGGCAATTATCCTGGGGATTTCATCTATGGCAGGCTATGTGCGTATGATGCGGGGACAGGTGCTGACGATCAAGCAGGCAGATTACATTATGGCCGGAAAGCTTCAGGGAAACAAGGATTTCCGCCTTATGTTCAAGCATATCCTGCCCAACAGTATATCGCCCATTATCGTTATGATGACACAGCAGGTTGGCTCCACCATTTTAGCAGAGGCTGGACTTAGTTTCCTGGGGCTTGGAATCAGCGCTCCAACTGCCTCCTGGGGAAGCATGGTAAGCGAGGGACGCACGTATCTGCTGCAGAATCCTGTATTTGCCCTGACTCCCGGCATCTGCGTAGCGGTTTTGGTAATTTGTCTTAACATGTTTGGCGACGGTGTGCGGGATGCCCTTGATCCCAGACTGAGAGGCGAAGTATAGCCTGCGGCGTTCTTGAAAGGAGCAATCGAATATGGAACATTTGTTAGAGATCAAAAATATAGAGACCTGTTTTAAAACAGACGGCCAGCTGGTGAAAGCGGTGGACGGTGTGTCCATGTACCTGAATCCTGGGGAGATCATCGGTATCGTGGGAGAATCAGGAAGCGGAAAATCCGTGACCATGATGAGCATGCTGCAGCTGATCAGCTCTCCCGGAAAGATCACCGGAGGAGAGGTATATATCCAGGGAAATGATAAAAACATGCTGGAATATGGCCCGGAGAGTGAGGAAATGCGTCAGATGAGAGGCGGAAAGGTCAGCATGATCTTTCAGGAACCTATGACTTCCTTAAATCCGGTGCTGACCATCGGTTATCAGATCCAGGAAAATATTATGGAGCACTTAAAGCTGAGCAAGGAGGATGCGAAAAAACGGACCATTGAAATGCTGAAGCTGGTAAATATTCCGGATGCGGAGCAGCGTTTTAACTATTATCCCCAGCAGTTTTCAGGGGGGATGCGCCAGAGGATTATGATCGCCATGGCCATGGCGTCAAAACCCACTGTACTGGTGGCAGATGAGGCCACCACTGCTTTGGATGTTACCACTCAGGCACAGCTTTTGGAAATGATCCGGGACATTGCAAAAAAAACCAATACTGCGGTCATTATTGTAACCCATAATCTGGGAATTGTGGCCCGATTTGCAGAGCGCATTTACGTGATGTATTCCGGAAGTGTGGTGGAGATGACCGATACCAAGCGTTTGTTTGCCAATCCGGAACATCCCTACACCAGAGCCCTTCTGCGGGCCATTCCAAGACTGGATGATCCCAAGGACCGGATTCTGATTCCCATCGAGGGACTTCCGCCGAACCCGGCAACCCGCCCGGAGTATTGCCCCTTCTATGAACGATGCGAATACCGGATGGACAAATGCAGGGAGGGCAGGAAGCCTGAGCTGAAGGAGCTGGAACCTGGACATTTTGCTGCCTGTCATCTGACAGAACCGGAAAAGGCGCAGAAGGCCGAGGAGATTGCGGCGAAAGAGATCAAGAAAGCGCCGAAGATCACCATAAGCGATGAGCTGTGTCTGGATGTAAAGAATGTGCGGAAATATTTCCCGATTTATAAGGGAATTATGCACAAGAAGGTTGGGGATGTAAAGGCAATCGAGGATATCTGCTTTTATGCAAGGAAAGGAGAGACCTTAGGCATTGTAGGAGAGTCCGGCTGCGGCAAAACCACACTGGCCCGCTGTATCATGCGGGTATACAGGCCGGAGGAGGGGCAGATTGTATTTGGCGGAACGGATATTGCCAACTTTAACGATAAGCAGATGTATCCGTACAGAAAACGGATCGCCATGATTTTCCAGGATCCCTTCTCCTCTCTGGATCCCAGACAAACGGCAGAGTCCATTGTAGGGGAATCTCTTCTTCTGCACAAGCTGGTGAAAAACCGAGAGGAGTATGATGCCAGGGTGGACGAGCTGTTCCGAATTGTAGGCCTGGATCCTGCATTAAAGCACAGGGTGCCCCATGAGTTTTCCGGAGGCCAGAGGCAGAGAATTGGAATCGCCAGAGCCCTCTCCTCCAATCCAGACATGATCATCTGCGATGAGCCGATATCAGCTCTGGATGTGTCCATTCAGGCGCAGATCATCAATCTGCTGGAGGAGCTTCAGTCCAAGCTTGGGCTGACCTACCTGTTTATCGCCCATGATCTGGCAGTAGTAAAGCATATCAGCAATCGCATCCTGGTAATGTATCTGGGGCGTGTGGTGGAGATTGCCGAGTGCGATGAGCTTTACAAGAATACCCTTCATCCATACACAAAGACGCTGCTCAGTGCAGTTCCGGTGGCAGATCCGGTGGTGGAGGAATCCAGGGAACGGGTTCCCATCCGCGGTGAAGTCCCAAGTCTGACCAATCGCCCGGCGGGCTGTCCGTTTAACGACCGCTGCTCCCATGCCTGCGACCGCTGCCGGAAGGAGATCCCGGTTCTTAAGGATGTGGGAGGAGGCCATGAGGTGGCATGCTTTTTATACAATAATTAATCAATAACCAAGCAAATACGGCCTTTGTCCGGTAATAAATTCCGGAAAAGAGCCTGAATAAAAAGGAGGAAAACGTTTATGAAATTATCCAAAAAAGTGTTATCACTGGCACTGGCGGCGGCCATGGCGGCAGGAGCTTTAAGCGGCTGCGGTGGCTCCAAGGCAGCCGAGACAACGGCGGCGCCAACATCCCAGGCGGCAGGAGAGGCCGCTTCCGGAGGAGAGGCAAAGGAAGCAGAGCCTGCAGGTGAGATCCAGGAGGGAGGAAGCCTGGTGATTGCCATTCCTCAGACCCATAATACCTTCTTTATGCCCCAGTCTACTACCACCAGCGACCGTTTCGGCGCTCAGCCGGTTCTGGAATCCTTAGGCCGCGCCGATGCAGAGGGAAACTATTATCCATGGCTGGCAGAGGAGTTTATTACCGATGCAGATGCCCTTACCTTTACGGTTAAGCTGCGGGACGGCGTGAAATTTACCGATGGTTCTGACTGCAATGCAGAGGTTGTGGCATGGAATATCCAGCAGTACATCGACAACGGCAAGGCAAGCGAGATCGGCTCTCCGAAAGAGATCCGGGTGGTAGATGACAAAACCGTTGAGATCCAGTATGAGTCCTGGGCAAACAACTGGGATAATGTAATCGGAGATATCTATATCTGCTCCAAGGAAGCCTACGATAAGAATGGAGAAGAGTGGTGCAAGACCCATGCGGTAGGTACCGGTCCATTCCTGCTGGAATCCTTTGTAACGGATAATAAAATTACCTACACAAAGAATGAAAATTACCGGATCGAGGGCCTGCCCCATCTGGACCGGCTGGAGATCGACATAATTATGGATACAAACACCATGATGTCAGCACTTTTAAACAACGAAGTAGGTGTTGCCATGAAGTTTGAGAATGAAGCGATTATTAATTCCATTACACAGGCAGGCTTTGAGAGCATCGGCAGCAGAAATGCAAATGTTGCGGACATTAAGCATATTATCTGGAACAGCAAGAGCACAGAGCATCCTATGGGTGACTTAAGAGTCCGCCAGGCAGTGATGCATGCGATCCAGTGGGATGATGTGGCAAAGGCGTTATCCGGCGGCATGGGCGAAGCGACACCGCTGTTCTGTACCTCTGATTCCTGGGCATATTCTCCGGATGCAGAATTTTATGAGTATAATCTGGATACCGCAAAGGAACTGCTGGCTGAGGCTGGTTATCCCAACGGCTTTGAAACCACGATTTACACAAAATCTACAGATAATGACACTGCAACCGCATTCCAGGCGATCCTGGCGCAGATCGGCATTACGGCGAAGATCGAGGTAATGGACAGCTCTGCATTGGCAGCGATCCAGAAGGAAGACGATATCGATGGTTTTATTGCAAACCGCGGTTCCAGCAAGATGGATTTCACAAATAACTATATCCGCCTGTATTCTTCTGAGGGAATCAAGAACCACGGAATCATGCTGCGTCCGGCAGAATTTGAGGAACCGCTGTTTGCAGCAAGAGCCGCGAAGACCATTGAGGAGAAGAAGGAAAATCTGCAGAAGGCCGCAAAAGCGCTGGTACAGGATTATGTTATGATCACACCAATGGCAGTGGTATATTACCAGACCTTTGCAGCCCCTGGTCTGGAGGACAGCGGCATCTATGATGTAAGCCTTGAGCAGTGGACGCCGGAGACGGTTCATTGGACCAAGTAAGCAATTGACAGAAAGAAAAGACATAACATGGAGGGAGACCGGTTTATGCTGGGAGATAAGATTAAGGTTCAGTCTAAGGTAGTATCGGACTATACGGATGAGCAGTTATTATTCATCAAGCAGATGGGAGTGAAGTATGTATACGTTATTTTTAAGGACGAGCATACAGATTACGATTCTGTCATGAAATTTAAGGATCGTCTGGACAAGTTTGGTCTGGAGATAACAGATGCTGGAAATGTGCATCTCTACAAAAACGATAAAATCCATCTGGGACTTCCCGGCCGGGATGAGGCCATTGAAGCCTACAATAACTTTAACATCATTCTTGGAAAGGCAGGAATCCCGGTGGTTTACATGACCTGGGAGCCGAATCAGGTGCTTACTACCCGATTTGACGTCAGCACCTGCACCAGAGGGGGAATCGGCCGGCTGGTTGACCTTGCAGAGCTGGAGAAGCGGCCCTATACCCACGGACGGCTGTTCACCAAGGAGGAAATGTGGGATAATTTCAAATATTTTCTTGACCGGACGCTGCCGGTATGCGAGGAAGCAAAGGTGAAGATCGCCCTTCATCCTAATGATCCGCCGGTAGACTGCCTTTGCGGGATCTCCAATCTGATCACCTCGGCAGAGGATTACAAGCATGCGTTTGAACTGGCAGGAAACAGCCCTTATCTGGGGATGAAGATGTGCATCGGCTGCTGGCTGGAGGGCGGAGCGCATTTTGGAAATGTGCTGGAGGATATTCGGTATTTCGTTGAGAATAAAAAGGTCTTTATCGTACATTTCAGAAATGTAAGCAGCACGGTTCCCTACTTTGAGGAAACCCTTCTGGAGGACGGTTATATGGATATGTATGAGGTTATGAAGCAGTTTGTACGCTGCGATTACGACGGCGCGATCCATGTAGACCATGTTCCTGTATGGGGACAGAGCGTGGGAGGCGAAAATCCAGCCTGGGCGTACAGTACCGGCTATATGAAGGCTCTTCTTAACTGTGCGAAGAAAGAATTGAATTAAGAATTAAGGCCGGATGCCTGTATTTACAAACGTGTGGGCTATGTGAAAGCCTATAAGCAGCATCTGAGAAGGAGATATCACATGAAGCGAAGCGAGATCAACAAGGCATTAAAGGAAATGGAGGCTATGGTCCGGGAATACCGGTTTGCCGTTCCGCCCTTCTGCAATTTCACGCCGGAGGAGTGGCAGCAAAAGGGCCGCGAGTACGATGAGATCCGCGACAACATGTTAGGCTGGGACATCACCGATTACGGCCTGGGGGATTTTGACAAGGTAGGCTTTTCCCTGATCACCATCCGAAACGGCAACCTGAAGATGAAGGATAAATACACAAAGACCTATGCAGAAAAGCTTCTTTACATCAAGGAGGGCCAGTATTCCCCCATGCACTTCCACTGGTCCAAGATGGAGGACATTATTAACCGGGGCGGCGGAAACGTACTGATCCGTGTTTACAATTCTACCGAAGATGAGGATCTGGACAAGGTCAGGGACGTCCATGTTCATGTAGACGGAAGAGAGATGGTAGTGCCTGCCGGAAGCCAGGTGCGTCTGACCCCAGGGGAGAGCATCACCATTTATCCGTACTTGTATCATGATTTTGAGGTGGAGGAGGGCACCGGACCGGTGCTGTTAGGTGAGGTAAGCCAGTGCAACGATGATAACACGGACAATCGGTTCTATGAGAAGATGGGGCGGTTCCCTGCTATTGATGAGGATGAGCCACCTTACCGGCTGCTGTGTAATGAGTATCCGAAGGCCAGGGATTGAATATTTGAAGCTTTGTAGCTTGTAGCAGAGTGAAAAAGAGGGTATCGTAAAATCATCAAATTAGATGATAGAGCGATGCCCTTTTAATTTGGCACATACCTTTCCGCCATATTGAAAAATGGTGTATCCTGCTATATAATCAGGTCATATATAGAACCAGGAAAAGAAATTGGAGGATAAGAAATGACAGATATTAAGAGATTAGGGCTGGGCTGCATGGGCATGAATATGTCCAATAAGGACAGATCCATTGAAACGATCCGCTATGCGCTGGATAACGGCGTCACGCTGCTTAACACAGGCGAGTTTTACGGCGGTGGAGAGAGCGAGATGGTGCTGCGGGAGGCGCTGACAGGCGTTTTGAGGGACAAGTATTTCCTCTCGGTGAAGTTCGGCGTACTGCCGCAGCCGGGCGGCGGCATTTACGGCTTGGATGTAAAACCTTTCAATGTCAAGGCTCATCTGGCATATTCGATGCACCGTCTGGGATTGGATTATATTGACCTATACCAGCCAGCCAGAATGGATGAGTCTGTTCCGGTAGAGGAATTGATTGGCGCATTGGAAGACTGCGTCAAAGAGGGGTATATAGGCAGCATCGGTCTGACACAGCTCACACCAGAAAATCTGGAAAGAGCAGCGAAGGTGCATCCAATCAAGATGGTGGAGCTGAACTATTCCCTTGCCAATCGTGATATTGAAAAGAGCGGTATTCTTGAAACGGCAGGGAAACACAACATCGATATTCTTGCATTTGGAGTTCTCTTTCATGGACTTTTGTCGGATGCCCCTGCAGACAATGGGGGAGGACGCAGACAGAGACTTCCTGAAGAAGCCAAAGAGAAACTGCTTGCCGGTATCAGGGAAATTGCGGGAGAAAAGAACACTACAGTTGAGAATCTGGCACAAGCGTATGTCTATGCCAAGAATCCCCGCATGAGCATTCTGATCGGCACCACGAGAAAAGAACACCTGCAGGATTCCATCGATGCTTTATCGGTTGATCTGACGGCGGAGGATATTGTGCGAATCGAAGAAGTCTTTCCAGCTCAAATGCTGCAAGGCATGACTATGAGGAATTTCTTATTTAAGGACGGGCAGATTGTAAGAAGCTAGGAGGTTTTACATATGTATTGTATCTTGGTTACAGGAATTCCTGCTGCAGGAAAGAGTACAATGGCGGAAGTTTTGGCAGAATATTTTGGCTTGCCAGTTATTTCAAAGGATAAAATCAAAGAATTGCTGTATGATACAGTTGGATTTTGTTCCAGAGAAGAAAAGATCAGGTTGGGTATTGCCAGTATGAATATCATGTATTATATGGCTGAACAGTTAATGAAAAGGGGACAAGCTTTTATTCTGGAAAATAATTTTGAAAATGTATCAAAAGAGGGTTTACTTGCAATTCTCGAAAAGTATTCATATAAAGCGATTACGGTTACTTTAACAGGAAATTATGAGAAAATATATCAACGCTTCTTAAAAAGAAATGATAGTTCAGACAGACACCGGGGACATGTTGTAAACGATTGTTATCCGGAAAAAGTACATAATGAGTCTGTTACACCGATTCCATATGAAAGTTTTGTAGGCGGAATTGTTAATAGAGGGATGGACCAGTTTGTAGCAAATGGCCCGCACATCATCCTGGATACAACAGATTTTACTCAGATCGATCAAGACAAGCTGCTGCAGCAAATCATGAATTGCAGGGAGGAAATCATGCATGATTGATGCTGTGGCCATTTGGAAAAA
>JAUNOF010000229.1 GCA_030537215.1 Lachnospiraceae bacterium | reverse complement strand
ATACAGTTTTTTTGCATATTCTGGAATACACAGAGAACCTTTTCGGAGGTTCTCTTTTTATTGTGAAACAATCAAGCAAGAGCAAAGGAAAGGCATGGTAAGCAAATGGAAGAAAAGGAAACCAGAATCGCTGTGATCGGCATTATTATCGAAGATAAAAGCCGGGCTGAGCAGGTTAATGGACTGCTTCATCAGTATGGACAATATATTATCGGGCGGATGGGACTGCCTTATGAAAAAAAGCAGGTTAATATTATCAGTATTGTGGTTGATGCGCCTGCCGACATTATCAGCGCCTTGTCCGGCAAGCTGGGACGGCTTCCCGGCGTCAGCTCAAAAGCATTGTATTCAAAAAAATAAGTGCATTCGGTAACTCATTACCTTAAAATGATGCAGAACCTGAAGGGAAAGGGACTTCTGACCCGAGGTAGAAAGGAACATAAGTATGTATAATCCAAAATCAAAATGTGCAGACGAATTTATCAATCATGAGGAGATCATGGAAACTCTGGCCTATGGGGAGGCCAACAAAGCAAACCGGGAGTTGATCGACCAGATCCTAAACAAGGCAAGAGAGCGGAAGGGCTTAAGTCATCGGGAAGCTGTTGTTCTTCTGGACTGCCAGCTGGAAGATAAAAACCAGGAAATATATGCTCTGGCAGAGCAGATCAAGAAGGATTTCTATGGAAACCGTATCGTAATGTTTGCTCCCTTATATCTGTCCAATTACTGTGTCAACGGATGTGTTTACTGTCCATACCATGCAAAGAATAAGCACATTCCAAGAAAGAAGCTGACCCAGGAGGAGATCCGCCAGGAGGTGATTGCCCTGCAGGATATGGGCCACAAGCGCCTTGCCCTGGAGACAGGAGAAGATCCGGTCAACAACCCTATCGAATACGTGCTGGAGAGTATTAAGACCATCTACAGCATCAAGCATAAAAACGGAGCCATCCGCCGTGTCAATGTGAACATTGCGGCAACTACTGTAGAAAATTACCGGAAGCTGAAGGAGGCTGGAATCGGCACTTACATCCTGTTCCAGGAAACCTATCATAAGGAGAGCTATTTAAAGCTTCACCCAACCGGGCCGAAGCATGACTATAATTACCACACCGAGGCCATGGACCGGGCCATGGAAGGCGGTATTGATGACGTAGGCTGCGGCGTATTGTTTGGCCTGGAGCTGTACCGATATGAGTTTGCCGGTCTGTTAATGCATGCAGAGCATCTGGAGGCGGTGTACGGAGTCGGACCTCACACCATCAGCGTACCTCGGATCCGCCGTGCCGATGACATTGATCCTGGGGTATTTGACAATGGCATCGATGATGATACCTTTGCAAAGATCGTTGCCTGTATCCGGGTTGCCGTTCCTTATACCGGCATGATCATCTCCACCAGAGAGAGCCAGAAGTGCCGGGAGAGAGTGCTTCACTTAGGCGTTTCTCAGATCTCCGGCGGTTCCAGAACCAGTGTAGGCGGATATGTGGAGCCGGAACCAGAAGAAGAATCCTCTGAGCAGTTTGAGGTCAGCGACAAGCGTTCTCTGGATGAGGTGGTAAACTGGCTGATGGGCATGGGCTACATCCCAAGCTTCTGCACCGCCTGTTACCGGGAGGGGCGGACCGGAGACCGGTTCATGTCCCTGTGCAAAGCCGGGCAGATCCACAACTGCTGCCTGCCCAATGCGCTGATGACCTTGAAGGAATATCTGATGGATTACGCGTCTGAGGATACGAAGCGGATCGGTCTGGAGCTGATCCAGAAGGAGATCGGCAGCATCCCTAAGGAAAAGGTACGAGAAATCGTGAAGGAGCGGTTAGTGGAGATCGAAAAGGGCAACCGGGATTTCCGCTTCTGATAAGGAGGAGTTGCCATATGGGCTTGAATCAGACGCCTGCCTCCGAGCGGGTACATATTGGATTTTTTGGAAAACGCAATGCAGGAAAATCCAGCGTAATGAATGCAGTTACCGGGCAGAATCTGGCGGTGGTTTCCGAAATCAAGGGAACCACCACCGACCCGGTCTACAAATCAATGGAGCTGCTTCCTATGGGACCAGTAGTCATGATGGATACTCCTGGGATCGATGATACCGGAGAGCTGGGACAGCTTCGTGTGAGAAAAAGCTATCAGGTGCTGAATAAAACCGATGCAGCGATTCTGGTAATTGACGGCACAGAAGGACCCTCCAGAGAGGATTTTGCTCTGATCCAGCGGATTCAAAGGAAGAAGATCCCTTATCTGATTGTGCTGAATAAGGAAGATCTGCTTTGCGGAAAAACAGAACAAAGCAGAAACGGACACAGCATGCAGGCCCGGAAGGACAGGGAGGAGATGCTGGGTCAGGCTGGAATCCTGGCGGAGCAGGTTCTCTGGGTCAGCGCTTCTAATAAAACCGGGATTCAGGAATTGAAGGAGCGGATCGCCGGATTGGTGAAGACGGAGGATACCAGGCTGCGGATCGTAGGCGATCTGATCGCTCCGTCGGACTTTGTGGTGCTGGTGGTTCCGATTGATAAGGCCGCTCCCAAGGGACGGCTGATTCTGCCCCAGCAGCAAACCATCCGCGATATCCTGGAATCAGATGCAGTATCTGTGGTGGTGAAGGAGACTGAACTGAAGCGCACACTGGAACGGCTGGGACAAAAGCCGCGGCTGGTGATCACAGACAGTCAGGCATTTGCCAAGGTGTCGGCAGATACGCCGGAAACCATTCCGCTGACCTCCTTTTCCATTCTTTTTGCCCGTTATAAGGGAAATCTGGAATCAGTGGTAAAAGGAGTAACCGCACTGGACCGCCTTCAGGACGGGGATAAGGTGCTGATCAGTGAGGGTTGTACCCACCATCGCCAGTGTGATGATATTGGAAGTGTAAAGCTGCCCAGATGGATGAAGGAGTATACCGGAAAGGATCTGGTATATGAGTTTACCTCTGGAACCGAATTTCCGGATGATTTAAGCTGCTACAAGCTGATCGTCCACTGCGGCGGATGTATGTTAAATGAACGTGAAATGAAATATCGTTTAAGCTGTGCAGAGGATCAGGGAATCCCCATGACGAATTATGGGATTTTGATTGCATATATGCAGGGGATCTTAAAGCGCAGCGTGGAGGTATTTCCGGATATTGCCAGGCTGTTGTAATTAGGGCTGTTTCACGAAGAAATACAAAAATAGAATAAAGCTTTTTAAAAAGCC
>JAUNOF010000228.1 GCA_030537215.1 Lachnospiraceae bacterium | reverse complement strand
AGGACGGGATCGTGGCAGAAGCCGGAACGCCTCAGGAACTGATGAAGGAGGACGGGGTTTACCGGCGAATGGTAAAGCTGCAGAAGATGAGCGGGGCATGGACCATTGGAGGCCCGGCAGGGATGCGCAAGCAGTTGATCCAGCAGGCAAAACCGCTGCTTAATGATAACAATTCCCAATAAGAGGATGTCTGTTGAATTTGATTTTCTTTTCTGATATAATCCTTTGAGTTAGTCATAACTAATCAAAAAAACTACCAAAAATAAGAAAGAAGGAGGATCGCATAATGTCATTAATCAACAAAGAAGTCGGTGATTTTTCGGTGCAGGCTTTTCAAGACAACGCATTTAGAACTGTGACCAAGGCAGATATCCTTGGAGCATGGAGCGTGTTCTTTTTCTATCCGGCAGATTTTACTTTTATTTGTCCAACCGAGTTAGAAGATTTGGCAAATAAATACGAAGAATTCAAGGCTGCAGGCTGTGAGATTTATTCCGTATCCTGCGACAGCCATTTCGTGCACAAGGCATGGCATGACGCTTCTGAGCGGATTCAAAAGATTCAGTATCCTATGCTGGCAGACCCGAACCATAAGCTGGCAAGAGAGTTTGAAGTTCTGATTGAGGAAGACGGCATGGCGGAGCGGGGAAGTTTCATCGTGAATCCGGAAGGAAAGATCGTTGCCTATGAAGTGACTGCAGGAAATGTAGGACGGAATGCAGACGAGCTGTTCCGCAGGGTTCAGGCCAGCCAGTTTGTGTATGAGCACGGAGATGAAGTGTGCCCGGCAAAGTGGCAGCCAGGAGCAGAAACCTTAAAGCCAAGCTTAGACTTAGTAGGGATGCTGTAATGGATCAGAAGAATTTTTATGATGTGGTGGTGATTGGAGGCGGCCCGGCAGGGCTGACCGCCGCCCTCTACCTTGCCAGGGCCCGGTACCGGGTGATTGTGGTAGAGAAGGAACAGTTCGGCGGCCAGATTACCATTACTTCCGAGGTGGTGAATTATCCGGGGGTAAGCCGCACCAGCGGCAGGGAGCTGACGGAAACCATGAGGAAGCAGGCGGAGAGCTTTGGGGCTGAGTTCCTGCTGTCTGCCGTATCCAGCCTGGAGCTGGAGGGAGATGTGAAGAAGGTTCATACCGGAAGAGGCGTGCTTTCCTGCTTCGGCATCCTGCTGGCAACCGGGGCACATCCCAGAATGGTGGGCTTTGAAGGGGAAGAGCAGTTCCGGGGACATGGAGTGGCGTACTGCGCCACCTGTGACGGAGAATTTTTTACTGGAAAAGAGGTATTTGTTGTAGGCGGAGGCTTTGCGGCGGCAGAAGAAAGCGTATTCCTTACCAAATATGCGAAGCATGTGACGATCCTGATCCGGGGAGAAGATTTTAGCTGCGCAAAAGCCACGGCAGATGCTGCCAGAAGCCATGAAAAGATCACTGTTGTGACGAATGTGCAGGTGGAGGCGGTGGAAGGAGATTCCGTTCTTCAGCTGCTGCGTTACCGGAACCGGAAGAACGGGGAAGTAATCCAGTACCATGCATCAGAAGGAGATACATTCGGTGTGTTTGTTTTTGCCGGATACGAACCGGCTACCCAGCTGGTCAGCGGTCTTGTGGACTTAAATGAGCAGGGCTATGTAGTGACAGACTGTCAGCAGAAAACCAGTGCAGAAGGCGTGTATGCTGCCGGAGATGTATGCATTAAGAGCCTGCGCCAGGTGGTGACGGCAGTAGGCGATGGAGCGCTGGCTGCAACAGAATTGGAGCGGTACGCGGCTTCCATGCAGAAAAAGACAGGAATCCGGCCGCAGCCTCCTGTGCAGGAGACGGAAAAGAAGGAATCCGGCAGCAGCGGTGAAACAAAACAAGGGTTGTTTTCACCAGATATTTTAAAGCAGCTTCATACGGTATTTGCCAGAATGGAGCGGCCTCTGCTTTTGAAGCTGGCCTTGGATTCCAGGCCGGTATCAGCAGAATTAAAGGCTTATATGGAAGCCATGGCGGATTTGACGGATAAACTTTCCATTGAGTATCTGGATCATCCGGATGGGGATTCGGAGCTGCCGTTTGTGAGAATCTGCCTGCAGGACGGAACAGATACGGGACTGGGATTCCATGGAGTGCCAGGCGGACATGAGTTTACCTCCTTTGTTCTGGGACTATATAATGCATCAGGACCGGGGCAGGCTTTGGATGATGCGGTGATCCGGCGGATTCAGCGGATTCAAAAGCCGGTGGAGATGGAGATTATGGTATCGTTATCCTGTACCATGTGCCCGGAGCTGGTGACAGCTGCACAGCGGATTGCTTCAGTCAATCCATGGGTTCGCGCCCAGGTGTATGATTTGAATCATTTCCCGGAGCGGAAGGAACGGTATCAGGTTATGAGTGTTCCCTGCATGGTGATCAACGGGGGAAAGCCGGCATTCGGCAAAAAGGAGATTCAGCAGATATTAGATTTGATTGAGTCATAGGGCCAGTACATTAGTGTGCTGCCTGCATATAATGCAGACAGCACACTAGAAAAGGCCCATAGGAATTTAGGTAATTGCAGGAGGATATGATGATTAAGCGGAAGTTAATTCGTAAGGCAGCCGTATCAGTTATGACGGCAGCCTGTGTTGTTTCTCAGGCGGGTACGACCTGCGCGGCAGAAGCCGGAAGGATTCTGACCCAGGGTACCTGGAAGAACGAAAATGGAAAATGGAAGCATTATGATGCTTATGGAAAAACCAATACCGGGTGGATTCAGACCGGATCCGGATGGTATTATTTAAGCCCTGAAGACGGAACCATGCTGACTGGCTGGCAGAAGATCGAAGGCAAATATTTTTATCTGAATACGGCGGCTGATGGAATCGAAGGTCTGATGCGTACCGGCTGGTATCAGGATGCAAATGGAAGATGGTATTTCCTGAATACGGTTCACGATGGAACTTACGGGGCAATGTGCATCGGCTGGCATTGGATTGATGGCTATCAGTATTACTTTGAAGAAAAAGAGGGACCGGAGCAGGGCAGAATGTACGCCGGAGAAACTGCACCAAACGGTTATCAGGTTGATGATCAGGGACGCTGCTTAAATAGCGACGGCAGTGTTTTGTATGAGGCTGGAAGAGGCATGAAGTCGGTGGAAACCAGCACAGCAGTGAATACGGGCAGCAGCTCCAGCGGGTCTGGCGGTTCCAGTTCCGGCGGATCTGGTGGTT
>JAUNOF010000227.1:1674-3222 GCA_030537215.1 Lachnospiraceae bacterium | reverse complement strand
TCTGTCACTTCTGATGGTTTCCTTGCTTTCTGGTATGCCCCACACTAAAACCGGAACTTATCCTCAAAGTAACTCTTCAGCTCTGCGATCGGAATTCTAACCTGCTCCATGGTATCACGGTCACGAACCGTTACTGCCTGATCCTCCTGAGAATCAAAATCATAGGTCACGCAGAATGGAGTACCGATCTCGTCCTGTCTTCTGTAGCGCTTGCCGATGGCGCCTCTGTCATCAAACTCGCAGTTGTAGTACTTGCAAAGCTCTGCATATACCTTCTCTGCCCCTGCATTTAACTTCTTGGACAGGGGAAGCACGCCGATCTTAACCGGCGCGATGGCCGGATGGAAATGGAGAACCGTTCTTACATCACCCTCGCCGATCTCCTCCTCATCGTAGGCAGCACACAGGAATGCCAAAGTCACACGGTCCGCGCCTAAAGACGGCTCGATTACATATGGAATGTAGCGCTCCTTGGCCTCATCATCAAAGTAGGTCAGATCCTGATTGGAGGTATTCTGATGCTGGGTCAGATCGTAATCGGTACGGTCTGCAATTCCCCACAGCTCACCCCAGCCGAATGGGAACAGGAACTCGATATCCGTGGTTGCCTTGCTGTAGAAGCACAGCTCCTCCGGGGAATGATCCCGGGCACGCATTTCATCATCCTTAATCCCCAGAGTCTTTAACCAGTTGATGCAGAATTCCTTCCAGTAAGCAAACCACTCTAAGTCAGTGCCTGGCTTGCAGAAAAATTCCAGCTCCATCTGCTCGAATTCACGGGTACGGAAGGTAAAGTTGCCTGGTGTGATCTCATTTCGGAAGGACTTGCCGATCTGGCCGATACCAAAGGGAACCTTCTTTCTGGAGGTTCTCTGTACATTCTTAAAGTTTACAAAAATACCCTGAGCAGTCTCCGGGCGAAGATACACAGTATTCTTCGCATCCTCGGTAACGCCCTGGAAGGTCTTGAACATCAGATTAAACTGACGGATATCGGTAAAATCATGCTTGCCGCAGCTTGGGCAGCAGATCTTGTGCTCATCAATATAGCCCTTCATCTCTTCCTGGGACCAGCCGTCGATGCCGCTCTCCGGCACGATGCCATTCTCAGCCATGTAGTCCTCAATCAGCTTGTCTGCACGAAAACGCTCCTTGCAGGCCTTACAGTCCATCAGAGGATCGGAGAAGCCGCCTAAATGACCGGATGCAACCCAGGTCTGGGAGTTCATCAGGATGGCGCAGTCCACCCCTACATTATATGGGCTCTCCTGAACAAACTTCTGCCACCATGCCTTCTTTACATTGTTCTTCAGCTCCACGCCCAGGTTACCATAATCCCAGGTATTTGCCAGACCGCCGTAGATCTCGGAGCCTGGATATACGAAGCCTCTGTTCTTTGCAAGTGCTACGATTTTTTCCATCGTCTTTTCCATATTTCCTACCTCGTTTCTTTTCCTTGTTGGCCTGCAGTGGTTTGGCACTCTCACAGGCTTTTCTTAAAGCATTTATTACAGCCGGTAAAACCGGCAGATTAACAGCTTCTCAATG
>JAUNOF010000227.1:0-1574 GCA_030537215.1 Lachnospiraceae bacterium | reverse complement strand
TTACTTAAAAATCACATAGTGCAGTCCTTCCGGCACCTGCACCGTATTGCTTCCGGTCAGGGTCACTCCCTGAGTCATGTAAAGAACCTTCCCCTCGGTCTGGATCGTAACCGTGTGATCGGCTTCCACCATGATCATGCGCTCATCTGACAGCTTATCCAGCTCCCCCTGCGGGGCGTCAGAAACTTCCGTTCCCTTACCCACCTTCACAAAGGCGCCGTCCGCAAGCCATCCCTGCGCCCGTCCTCCTGACACGGTATCTGTTCCAAAGGCTTTGGTCTGATTGGCTTCATCATGGTACTCCTGGGCAAAGTTCTGGAATACGCTGCTGTCCAGATACTGATAAATCACCACAGCTTTTCCATTCTCCATCGTACATGAGGTCACAGCCACCGGAACCGGATCGGCTCCGTCTATATTGTGAGCTACCGCCGCCGCGCCAAGGCTTTGGTTATAGCCGGCCACCTCGCTCATCACATATTCCTGAAGCGCCTCCTGCTTATAATAATCCTTGTCATAGGACTCTACGGTTGCGCTGGAGATCGTACCGTTCTTTGTCACATAAATGCTGCTGACCGTCGGTTCAAAGGAATTCGTTTCTGAAGATATTCCCTTACAGCCATAAACCATCAGGCCTGCCGTCACTGCCGCTAAAACAGCCTTCCATTTCTTCATAATATCCTCCAATTCATACAGACACGCAGATTCCATCCGGTTACTGTTCACAGCCCGGCCAAAAAGCAGCCGGAAACTGCGGGCTTTGTTACACAAGAGGCTCCAGAGGACTTTCCCATGTAACGAAAAACAGATATGCGGAACTGTATCTATCCTATCATACCTGCTTTTGTCTGGTTTTTCAATACCTATTTTTTCGCAGTCATACTTTCCAAAATATCCAGGGAATGAAATCTTCTGTCTATGTATCGCTCTACATTGTCTTCCACGCACCTGGAAAATTCCCTCAGCACATCCTCCTTCAGGGTAAACCGGTACAGGCTCTCCACCGGCATGCTTATCACATACTCCCAGGCATAATTGGCCGAATCACTGACCTGCCGCCTGGGATGCTCCGAATACTCTCCATTGATCACCATGGACTTCAGCTCAAAGATCCGCCGCACCAGTACGTTGGGAATGGCCGGCTTCAGCAAAGCTCGCAGGGACTGATAGATCAGCTTCAAAAGCTCCGTCCCATCCAGATTCTCCCTGCTGTAATAATCCGCCAGCTCCAGAAAATACGATCCGTAGCAGGCTGCCTCCATATCCAGGGCGATCTCCTGGAAATAATTCTGGATCTCCGCCCCCTGCAGGCTGTAGGCATCTCTTCCCTCAAACAGCCGGAACGTCCCAAAGGCAAAGGTCCTGCTGGCCGCCATCAAAACACTTCCCGGCCGCTTCGCCCCTCTGGCAAACGCCGTGATCTTTCCTCTCTCCCGAGTCAAAAGCACCAGCCGCCGGTCCGCCTCCCCCGAAGACGTAGACTTGATCACCATCCCCATCACACTCACTGCTTCCCGCACGGCTGGCCCTCCTTTCTTTCCATGTAAGCTTTTTATTATAAACTACATTTTTTC
>JAUNOF010000065.1:11028-16450 GCA_030537215.1 Lachnospiraceae bacterium | reverse complement strand
CTGCTGCAGTACAGCCTGAATCCGCCGAAATACTTCATAGAAGAATAAATTCCCGGTTCAGGAATTCATAATTCATAAAACCGCAGCGAGCCGCCTTTGAAGCGGCGGCCTCCTGCGGTTTTATGATATTTAATTTTTCGAAACCGGCTTTCCATTGTGGATAACTAAAATATTGGACGGGTCGCATAAGATCCTTACATTCTCCAGCACATTGCCCTCTACAATCAGAATATCAGCATTTTTCCCTGTTTTCAAAACCCCGATATCCTCCTGGCGCAGCGCCTCAGCCGCCACACTGGTTCCAGCCTTGATGGCGTCCATAGGAGTAAATCCGCCGTCTCTTACCAGTCTCCAAATCTCCTCGCCGTTGCTGCCATGGAAATTATACGGAGTACCCGCGTCTGTGCCAAGGATGAATTTCACACCGGCCTTATATGCTTTTTTCAGTCCCGTATAGTGGGCTGTTGCAAAGTAGCGAATCTTATCCACAACATAATCTGGAATGCCAGCCTCCGGGGGCTGTTCCATGGTCCGGAAGGCGCAGAGGGTGGAACAGAGATAATGTCCGCCCTTCAGAGCCAGCTCGATGCCCTCATCGTCCAGGAAGCTGGCATGTTCAATGGTCCGAACGCCTGCCAACATGGCATTTTTTATTCCTTCCGCCCCGATGCAGTGGGCGGCAGTCAGTACATTTCTTGTGGCCGCCACCTCCACCGCCGCCCGCATCTCCTCCACAGTCATCTGGGAAGCGGTGCCCGGGCCAGGTGAATTGCCGCCTCCGGTGGCCATCAGCTTAACGCAGTCCGCGTTATTTTTCAGCCGTTCTCTGGCTGCCCGTCGCACTTCCTCAACCCCGTCACAGGTTTCTCCAATGGTATCCAGCCGCACATCGCCGGGGACAAAATCTCCATGACCGCCGGTTATGGAAATACATTTTCCGGAGCTTAAAACCCTTGGTCCGTCGATCAGCCCCTCATTGATCGCCCGCTTTACCGCAAAATCGGCGCTGGCTTTATCCCCCAGAGAACGTATGGTGGTAAAACCGGCCTGCAAATCCTTCATTGCCATCCGGGAAGCCTTAATCGCTGTATAGGTGGCGGAATCTACCAGGAAATCATGAATACTGGAGCCCTTTCCATACAGAGTCAGATGAACATGAGAATCAATCAGTCCCGGCATGATGGTTTTTCCGGAGACATCATAGATTTCCGCTTCCTGAAATTGGTCCACAATCTCCTTTTCATACTTTCCGGCATAAAGGATGGTGCTGTCCTCATAAGCTAGCAGTCCATCGCAGACAGCGCAATCCGACAATCCATCAATCAGCCACCCATGTTCATATATTTTTACCATGTCATTTCCTCCATTCCTGTCACTGTCTGAAGCCTTGTATTATTATCTGAAAGCTTCCTCCCGGTCAAAGCCTCCCATCATTTCCGGAAGTTCTAAATCAGCACCTGAAATATGTCAGCTCCGTCTGCTCGCTCATATACCTTCTTCCCCATTTTGTAAACCATCTTTACCCGCCGGAAGGCATCCAAGTCCTGCTGCGGATCTCCTTCTATGAAAGTCAAATCCGCCCACTTCCCAGCTTCAATGCTTCCGGTTTTCTTATCTGCCTGGAAGGCCTTCGCCGGTGCAGAGGTTGCTGAAATAATGATATCTTTCACGCTCATTCCAAGATGGTTCATAATCTGAAATTCGCTGGCAATATCATCCTGGAAATTAAAGGGTGTACCGGCGTCTGTTCCCGCCAGAATCTTCACCCCTGCCTGATAAGCTTTGGTAAAGCCTGCAAAATGCGTTTCTGCCTGAATCTTACACTTGTCCACTACATACTGCGGAATTCCGGCGGCAGCGCCCTTTTCGATGACATACCAGAGGGCCATCAGAGTCGGACAAAAATACGTCCCCTGCACAAGCATCTGCTCGATCTGTTCCTCATCTAAGGTCACGCCATGCTCGATGCAGTCCACTCCTGCCCGCAGACAGTTCATAACCCCTTCCTTTCCCTGAGCATGCGCCGCTGTGGGAATTCCAGCATGATGAGCTTCCTCCGTAATTGCCTGGATTTCCAAAAAATTCAGCTGTGGCACGCCTGCCTTCATTCCCTTGGACTGGCCGCCTCCGGTGGCCATAATCTTTATCAGATCCGCGCCCTTTTTAATCTGCATCCGTGCCGCTTTTCTGGCCTCGTCAGCGCCGTCTGCTTCCACTCCGAAATCAGCTCCATGACCGCCGGTCATACAGATTACTTTTCCTGCCGCATAAAGATGGGGGCCAAGAAGCACACCTTTCTCAATGGCATCGCGCAGCTTGATGGAAACGTCAAAGGCCGTTCCCATGTCGCGCACGGATGTAAGACCGCTTTTTAAACAGCGCAGGCTGTTTCTCACAGCGCTGGCCATAACCGCCGATTCCGTATGATCCCGTGCGATCTGCGCCTGCATATTCGGAAGTCCGTCCAGTGCGATATGGGAATGACATTGAAACCAGCCTGGAGTGCAGGTAAGGCCGGTACCGTCTATGAGATTGGAGGCAGGCAGATTTTTTGCCTCTCTGCCTGCCGCAATAATCCGGTCATCTTCGATTACCAGAGATGCCCCGTCCTCTCTTCCTCCCAAGCCGTCATAAAGAATCAAATTGTCAAATCGTGTTGTCACAAAATCACCTCACAAAAACAGAAGCTCCCGGCCCCAGAGGAATTTCCAGGGTAATCCAGATAATGATAAGTGCAGTCCAGAATACGAAGAACGCCAGGGAGTAAGGAAGCAGACAGGACATCAGGCTTCCTTACTCCCTGGCGTTCTTCGTATTTTTCAGCCAGTCCAACCAGCATTGCAAAATAAGCAAACATTGGAGTAATCGGATTGGTAATGGAATCGCCGATCCGGTACAGAACCTGAGTAAAGGCAGGATCATAGCCAAGGAGCATAAACATGGGGACAAACACCGGTGCTAAAAAGGCCCACTTTGCGCTGGCAGACGCAATTAAAATATTGATTAAGGAACAAAGCAGGATAAACAGGATCATTAACGGGATTCCAGTCAGGCCAATGTTGCCCAGGAACCCGGCGCCGCTGATTGCAATATAGGTGCCGATGCAGCTTTTGTTAAAATAAGCAATCATCTGAGCCGCCACAATACAGAAGGTGACGTACCCGGACATGCTGCTGACTGCCGCCACCAGCCCCTTTACCAGGTCCTTATCATTTTTATACAATCCGATTGCAAAGCCGTAAACCGCGGAAGGAACGAAAAATACCAGCATAATAATGGGAACAATTCCCTGAATCAGTCCTCCGCCGTAGCCAAGGAGAGCGCCGGTTTCATCTCTCATAGGAGAATTGGCAGGAATACACATAGCAACTAGAATCACAATCAGCACAAGAACTGCAAGTCCGGCGGCGCGCAGTCCCTTTTTCTCTTTGTCCGATACGTCGGCGCTGTTTTGTACCATCTCTCCATGATAAACACCAACACGTCCCTCTACAAAGAGTTTATTTACCAGAGTTCCGACAATCGTCAGGAAAACGGTGGAAACTGCCATAAAATACCAGTTGCACATAATATTACCCTGATAGTTCGGATCAATAATCTGAGCCGCAGGACCGGTATACCCGATCAAAAGGGCATCGGTAGATCCTACCATAAAGTTCGCAGAAAAGCCGCCCGCCACACCTGCATAGCACAGGGCCATACCGGCAACCGGGTTTTTCCCTAACGACATAAATACCAGCGCCCCGATCATAGGCATAATCAGAAATCCGGCATCTCCGGCAATATTGGAATTTACGCTGATTAACAGCAGCAGCGGCACGATCAGCTTCTCCGGCGCTCTCAGTACAGACACCCGCATCAGCGCAGATGCAAGCCCGGTTGACTCAAACAATCCCACGCCCAGAACCACCACAAGTCCAAGGATCAAGGTTGGAAATCCGGCAATGTTGGAGGTGAAGCTTGAAAGCATCCACACAATGTTTTCAAAGGTCAGCAAACTTGTAATGGTCACATCCTCTCCCGTCGCCGGGTTTACAACACTTGCACCATTAAAAATCGCAGAGCAGACGACAATTATCAGGCAGATGCAGACAAACAATGTAACGGGGTCACACATTTTATTTCCAACTCGTTCTACACCATTTAGAAATCGGGTAAAGATATCCTGCTTTTTCTTACTCTGTTCCATGGTTTATCCTCCTTTACGTAACGAAACCATTCCTGCGTCCACTGCAGATGCTCACTCCTTTCGTCAAGATTCTGGCGGACGCAGGAACATTAATTTTATCCATTTATACCATCCGACTTTTTGCTGTCATTCCTTGTTCTGGTGTATCGCATGGTCACATGGGGTACGCCGGAAATATCAAATACCTCCGAGGTACGCTGAAACCCTATGTTCTGGTAAAAGTTCTCCAGATAAGCCATGGCGGAAATACGAACAGACTGACACTCATTGTTCTGAAGCAAAATATCGATTCCTCTGCAAACCAACTCTCTTCCCAGACCTTGTCCGCGGACAGATTCCTTCACACTGAGACGGCCAAAGGCATTTTCCTCGCAGCCGTCATAATGGAGGCTGGCTGGCAGCAGACGGACGTATCCCTGAATCCTTCCATCCTCATCCAGGGCCAGAAGATGAAGAGATTTCTGATCAAATCCATCCAGATCCCGGTAAATATCATGCCGTCCCAGGACAAACACATCCTGACGATGTGCAAGGATCTCATACAAAGTCTGCTTATCAAGTTCCTCAAACGTGTAACATACAAATTTCATCTTATTATCCTTATTTTCCATAGTCCGGTTCACGGCCAACCAGTGCGATAATATCCTTCATTCCCTGAATCATAGCGTCAATATCCTCTTTCAGGTTATACCACTGACAGGAAATCCGGAAACCGCCTACGCTGTCGGTAAAGCGCTGCGCCACGAAAATCTTCTTTGCATGCAGTTCGCGCATAATCATGCGGTCAAATTCCGGATCCTTATATAAACGTGCGATGATAATTCCCGCGCGGCGCTCCGGGTCTCTGTGGGTGATAAACGTTCCGCCGATGGACTCAATCTGATCCATACAGTACTCGCCCAGCTCCCATACATGCTCCTGGATATTTTCAATTCCGATTTCATTGACCAGTCCCAGAGACTCGCCTAATGCAATGGCTCCCGGATAATTGGAGGTGCCGCCGATCTCATACTTGCGGGCTGTGTTCGGGAAGGTCCAGTCGAAAACAGCCTGAGCGTCAACCTTCTCCCAGTATGCTCCCCAGCCGCCTTCCGGAACCGTGGTATTCAGATAGCCTCCGTAGCTCTGCTTGATCTTATCTAACGAATCTTTATTTACATAGAGGATGCCGGTACCGTACGGGCTGTTTCCCCATTTGTGACCGCCAGCCACCATAAGGTCAATATGGCATTC
>JAUNOF010000065.1:0-11018 GCA_030537215.1 Lachnospiraceae bacterium | reverse complement strand
ACACCCATCTGCTGCACTGCATCTACCACAAACATAATGTTATTTTTCTGGCACCAGTCGCCGATTTCCTTCAAATCGCTGGCCCAGCCATTGCACCATTCCACGGTAGACATCACCAGAATTTTCGTGGTCTCATCTGCAAGCTTGGCAAAATCCTCTGCACGGAAGCGATTGTCCTCTGTCTTACATACACGAATGTCAATTTTTTTCTCTTTACGCATCAGACACCAGGGTAAGGCTACCTGAATAAACTCCAGATTGGTGGTAATAATGCTGTCGCCATCCTTCAGTTCAATTCCGCAGGCTGCAATATTCAGTCCGTGGGAGGTGCTTTCTACCAACGCAATCTCTTCCGGATCTGCATGAAACAGCTTTTCCGCCTCCTTATATGCCTTGTGGCGCAGAGAATCCATTGCAATATGATGTGCCGAGCTGTTCTCCTCATCCTGACGTCCTGTCATCTCCGCAAATTCCTTTACCGCTTCAATGGCTCTGCGGGGAGCAAAGCTGACACAGGCCGCATCCAGGAAGGTCATTGTTTTTAATACTGGGAATTCCTTTTCACGAATTGCTTTCCAATCAATGTTAGACATAATCATGTTCTCCTTTTTTCGTTCTTTCCATTCTTTGTACAGATCTTTTTGTTTCTTCCTTTATCATTCTTGGTTCGGTTGATCAATCCTTAAATTCTACAACCATTTCTACCTCGCACATCGCTCCTAGCGGCAGAGATCCTACGCCGACTGCGGAACGGGCATGAACACCGGCTTCTCCAAAAGCAGTCTGAAGAAGCTGAGAAGCTCCGTTGATTACCTTAGGGTGACTCTCAAAATCCGCAGTGCTGTTCACAAATCCGGTCACCTTCACCACGCGGACAACCCGGTCCAGATCTCCAATCAGGCTTTTCACTACTCCCAGGCAATTTACCGCACACTGTCTGGCTGCCGCATAACCAGTCTCCACATCTGCGTTTTCTCCAAGACGTCCCTTATATGCCAACTCTCCGTCTGCCATGGGAAGCTGCCCGGATGTGTATACCAGATTATCAATGACCAGGCCCGGAACGTAGGCGGCAACTGGAATCGGCGCCTCTGGAATTCTGATTCCTTCAACCTTCAGCCTTTCTTCTGCTTGACTCATCATTTCCTCCATTCTGGGCGCATTTCACAGTACTTCATGACCCAATTATTTGATTATGCACAGGAAACAATCCGTGGTACCCCGTATCCTTTCCTGTGTTCTGTGGCTTCATCATACAGCATTTCTATCAATCTTACTGTTAAGCTTTTTACATTTTTATCATTTTTCTACAAAAAAACCATGAAAAGCTGTCATTTTGCTTTTCATGGCTTATATGATTGATTGTATATTCCTTTACTCAGTAAACCTTCATGCGCCCCGCTGGCGGACGCTCCACCACTTATGAAAGCTATGGCGGGCGCACTTGGCATCCCTCTACGCCCGAATCATGACCGTCGGATATCCATACTGCCGGAGCACCTGCTCCATATGGACCGCATTATCCAGGTTGAGAAAGGCGCCTACTCGAACCTTGAACCAGCCGTCCTCATACACCAGGAACACCGGAAAGCCCTGGCTGCGAAGCTGCTGCTCCATCTGCTCTGCTAATCCCCGATTCCGATAAGCACCTGTTTGAATCTGGTAATACACCGGCTTTTCCATCTGCTGGAAGGTAGTGATAACTCCATCTGCAATCGCCTGGGCAATCTGCTGGAAATTCTGGTCAAACAGGCGGTTATCCTCCGGATTATCAATAAACCCGGTTTCTACCAGGACAGCCGGCATTCTGGTTCTGCTTAAAACTGCCAGCCCCGGCCGTTCCTGGATTCCAAGATCAGCAAATCCGGCGCCAACCAGATTCTTCTGGATATTTTCTGCCATCTTCTCCCCTTCGGAGCCCTTTTCGTAGATCAGCGTCAACGCTCCAGAACCGGAACCCGGCACCGGCATAGCATTTCGATGAAGAGAAAGAAAGAAATCCGCATCTGAGCGATTGGCGATCTCCGCCTTCTCAATTGGACTTTGGGTAACGTCAGAGGTTCTGGTGTAGAGAACACGAATTCCTGCATTCTCCAGGATATCCCCAACTGCCAGAGCCAGCCGAAGATTGTCGTCCTTTTCTTTTCTTCCCTCGAATATGGCGCCTGGTTCCTGGCCGCCGTGACCTGGATCTATAATAATTGTAGGTATTCCATCCATTGCTGCACTTCCATGATTTACTCTTTATACAAAGATATGCAGCAAAACCTTCTGAATGTGCTAAAAAATAACCTTATTCCTCCACATCAACTCCACGGGGCCCTACATGGGTAGAAAATACGATCTGGGTGCTGGTCTTGCCGAATTTCTGAAGCTGCCCGATGAAGATATCCAGCTCCATGGTGCTCTGGAAGGCCACCTTCAGCAGCATGGAATATTCTCCCGTCACACAGTTGCACTCCAGCACATTAGGAACATCCTCTGCATACGCATAAAATTTCGCCTTATCCTCCGGCACCACATCCAGATTGATAAAGGCAATGATATGATAACCCAGCTTCATGGGATCTACCAGCGCATGGTAGCCAGATATGATCCCATCCTTTTCCAGCTTCTCGATCCGGGCCGAAACGGCCGGCGATGAGAGAAACGTCTTTTCTGCGATCGTCTTTAATGACATTCTGGCATTGCTCTGTAATAATTTTAAAATCTTGCGGTCGATATCGTCCATCATCTTGATTCCTCCTGATTTAAAAAGAAAAGCGCACGAACCTTTTCGATTCGAACGCTTTTGCTCATCAATAATATATTCTGCTAACCTGTACTATAACTGTTTTTCTCCGGATTGTCAACCTTATTTTTTTAAGTTTTTAATTCTTTCTACTGCTTTCACCGTATTCTCATAGGTTCCAAAGCCAGTCAGACGGAAGTAATGCTCACCGCTGGGACCAAATCCGCTTCCAGGGGTTCCAACCACATGAGCCTTGTCCAGCAATGTGTCAAAGAATTCCCAGGAGGTCTGCTCTCCCGTGTGCAGCCATACATACGGGGAGTTCACACCGCCTACCACATCATATCCGGCCTCCTTTAAACCGTCATAAATGGTTCTGGCATTACGCATATAATATGCCACCTGCTCCTTAACTTCTCTGCGTCCTTCCTCGCTGTATACAGCCAGTCCTGCCTTCTGCTGGATGTAAGGAGCGCCGTTATACTTGGTTCCGTGGCGGCGTGCCCACATATCATGGAGGGATGCCTCTTTGCTCTTTAAATCCTTTGGAACCACAGTAAATCCTAAGCGGACACCGGTAAAACCTGCATTTTTGGAGTAGGAACGGAACTCAATGGCACAGGTTCTGGCTCCCTCCACCTCATAGATCGTGTGAGGAATCTCCTCCTCTGTAATATAGGCCTCATAAGCTGCATCGTAGAGGATCACAGCTCCGTTTGCATTGGCGTAATCCACCCACACCTTTAACTGCTCTTTGGTGAGAGTGGTACCGGTAGGATTGCATGGGTTGCACAGGTAGATCATGTCCGGGACCTGATCAGGAAGAGCCGGGACAAATCCGTTTTCCATGGTGCATGGCAAATAGATCACATCAGACCAGGTACCGGAAACACTGTCGTACTGGCCGGTGCGTCCTGCCATCACATTAGAATCCACATATACGGGATAAACCGGGTCACACACGGCGATCCGGGCGTTCTCTGCAAACAGCTCCTGAATATTGCCGCAGTCGCTTTTGGCTCCATCGGATACAAAGATCTCATCGGCCTCGATCTGGCAGCCTCTCTCCTGATAATCCGCTTTTGCAATTGTCTCCCGCAGGAAATCGTAGCCAAGATCCGGCGCGTAGCCATGGAAGGTGGAAGCCTGTCCCATCTCATCCACTGCTTCATGGAGAGCCTTCACGATGGAGGGGGCGATGGGAAGGGTCACATCACCGATGCCCAGACGGATAATATCCGCATCCGGATGCTCCTCCTGGTAAGCCTTCACCTTCTTCGCGATAGTGGAAAATAAGTAGCTGCCCGGCAGCTTCAGATAGTTTTCATTGATCTTGATCATAATGTCCTCCTGTGTTGTAAAATTTGCCTTATGGCCTTTCTGGTATCGCAATCTCCCCCTGAAATACTTCAGCCGCCGGACCGGTCATAAACACATGTCCGCTTTCCCGGTCCCAATGAATGGTCAGATCTCCGCCCAACAGCGTCACCGTTACCGTATCATCTGCATATCCCATCAGCATGGCTGCAACTGCACTGGCAGTAGCTCCGGTGCCGCAGGCCCAGGTCTCTCCGCTTCCCCGCTCCCAGACCCGCATTTTTAAATGCTTCCGGTCCAGGACCTGAACAAATTCGCTGTTGGTCCGGTCAGGAAACCGCTTATGATTCTCAAAGGCCGGTCCTATCTTTTCCAGATCCAGAGAATCGATCTCATCCATAAAATAAACGGCATGAGGATTTCCCACAGAGATTCCCACAAACTTATAGTCCTTCCCATCCACGCAGATTGGCTCCGGAACGGCAGAGGTATGCGCCGGGATCCCCATATCCACCGTGGCCTCCGCCACCTTTCCGTTCTCCAGCCGGAAGGTCAAAGTCTTGATGCCGGACCCGGTTTCAATGGTCATGGGATTTTTCCGGGCAATGCCGTGATCATAGGCATACTTTCCCACACAGCGGATCCCATTGCCGCACATGGCCCCCTCGGAACCATCTGCATTGTACATGATCATGCGGCAGTCCGCAGTCTGGGAAGGCGCGATCAGGATCAAGCCGTCTGAGCCAACCCCCACTCGCCTGGGGCTGACGTACTGGGCCGCCCAGGAAGGATCCTCCACCTTCTCCTCAAAACAATTGACATAGACATAGTCATTGCTGATGCCATGCATTTTGGTAAACTTCATCCTCTTATCTCCTAAATATTAATCAGGCTCATCACCATCTGGGCAGTTTCCACCATATTGGTGCCGCTGTCCATGCTGCATTTCTGTATGTAACGGTGTGCTTCCGACTCCGTCATGCTGTTCCGCTCCATCAAAAGTACCTTCGCCCTTTCAATCAGGATCCGTTCTTCCTCACTCCGCGCTCTCGGCTGTGCCTTCAGCCGCTTCCTCCTGCGCACCTGCGCCTGCACCATCATCTGCAAGGTATTGACCAGGTCATGCACCTTAAGAGGCATCGGCAGACACACCACGCCCTTGGGCGCAGGGCTGATCCAGTGATTGGGCGATGCAACCAGCAGCATTTCCATGGTGGACGGCAGGCATTCCCGCAGTTCTTCATACATCATATCTGCAAACCGGTAACCGCTGACCAGAATTCCATTGTCCCAGTCCCCGCAGGTGCTCAATACCTGGGAGCCGGTGGTACAGACTGAAATAACCTGAAATCCGCTTCGCATCAAAATATTTTTAATACTTTTTGCATCATCTAATTTCGAAAATGCTACTATAATATTGGTCACTCAATCACCCCCAAGTAATCTTATTCAGGATATCTCTGAATCAATACTTGTAAAGGTACTGACTAACTTCCCAATCGGTGATCTGAGCGCGGAATTCCCGCCATTCTTCCTTCTTTGCTTCCAGATACTTTGTGTAAATATGCTCTCCCAGCACCCGGCGGATAAAAGGATCCGCTTCAAAGGCGTCAATCGCCTCCCCCAGAGTTTCCGGGATCTGACGGATTCCCTTTGCGTTTCTCTCTGCCTCCGACATCCGGTATAAATTAGCGGTCACCGGAGCGGGAAGCTCATGTGCATGCTCAAGTCCGTCCAGACCAGCCTCCAGAATTACGGCCAGGGTCAAATATGGATTCATAGCGGAATCCGGGCTCCGAAGCTCCACTCTGGTATTGTTTCCGCGGGCAGTTGGGATCCGCATCACACAGCTTTTGCTGGCGGAAGGAGTCCATGCCGTATAGATGGGAGCGTCATAACCGGGAACCAGACGCTTATAAGAATTCACCAGAGGGTTGGTCAGAAGAGCCATCCCTTCGATATGATCCAGTACCCCTGCCATAAAACGGTATGCTGTCTTGCTCAGTCCTAATCCCTTGGAATCCTTTGAATCTTCAAACACATTTTTCCCATTCTCATCAAACAGAGAAAAATTGATATGCATTCCAGAACCATTCACGCCCTCCTTCGGCTTCGGCATAAAGGTTGCGTGCAGGCCATGGCGCTTTGCAATGGTCTTTACCGCCATCTTAAAGGTCATAATATTATCTGCCGTGATCAGGCCTTCATTATAATGGAAATCGATCTCATGCTGGGCCGGTGCGATCTCGTGATGGGATGCCTCGATCTCAAATCCCATATCCTCCAGGTTCAGCACGATATCCCGTCTTACATTCTCAGCAAAATCCAGCGGTCCCACATCAAAGTATCCTGCCTTCTCATGGGTCACTGTGGTAGGCAGCCCCTCATCATTCAGATGAAACAGAAAAAATTCGCACTCCGGCCCCACATAGAAATCATAGCCCAGCTTTTTTGCATGATTTAACGCCTTTTTCAGTACATACCGGGGATCTCCCTCAAATGGGCTGCCGTTGGGACGATGCACATCACAGATCAGGCGGGCCACCTTTCCCTGCTGAGGTCTCCATGGGAAAATCTCAAAGGTATCCAGGTCCGGGTACAGATACATATCGGATTCATCATCTCTTACAAAGCCCTCAATGGAAGATCCGTCAAACATACAACGATTGTCCAATGCTTTTTCCAGCTGGCTGGAGGTGATCGCCACATTCTTCAGCATACCGAAAATATCTGTAAACTGCAGACGAATAAACTCTACGTCTTCCTCTTCTGCCAGACGCAAAATGTCTTCTTTGCTGTATTTACTCATATTCATTTCCTCTCTCTCTTAAAAGCCTGACACTTCGGCAAAAGGCCAGGATATAAAAAAATATAGCAGTTCCACCTTTGTTTGTCAATAATCAGCCCGCAGAAGCATCTTAAAAAAGCGTCAGACCAGATTTTAAAAAAAATCTGTGTACTGACGCTTTTGCATGTTGTTCTTTTTTCTGAAGAAAATCAGGTGTAACCGGTTTACTGCTCAAAAAAACCTGGCCCGCCTTCGATCCCGGTAGTTTCCTCTTCTGCAGGAATCGGCTTCTGGGTGTAGACCGAATTTCCGGAGCCTGTACTGCGCTCCTCACTATTGCTGCTGCCTGGTGTTACGGTGCTGCTGTTTCCTGCACTCCCGTTTCCTGTGCCGCCCGGCGTTACCGTGCTGCTGTTTCCTGCGCTGCCGTCAGGCTTCCCGGAAGTAGGTGCTGCCGGTACCATGATTGCAGAACCGCTGGACTCCCCAGTAGATGGTTTTCCAGTTTCCTCCGAATTTTCGGCTGTCTCAGCGGGCCGTCTTACCGGATCCGAGCCCTGCTGGTCTTCCTCCCTGGACTCCCGGGTTTCAGAACTTGATTCTTCCCTCTCGTCCTGCTCTTCATCCTCTGCTTCTGTGGTCTGAGCGGTATCACGCCGGCTCTCATCCGTCTCCGCCTCACTGGAAGACTTGGTGCTCTCAGAACGCTCCTCGTCCTTTGTCTCCTGCTCAGACGCTTTTGTGCTGCTGGTTTCCCGGGCGGCTGAGCTCATCCGCTCGATATCCTCCTGATGGATCTCCTCACCAGAATCCGCCTGCTTTGCACTATTATATGCAATATCCTCACTGATCTTGGTTACATGGCTGGAAGGCTGATAATTCTCGGTTCCAAACAGGAACTGATGAAGCTTAACCACATTGGAGCTTAAGGTTACAGGAACCACGCAATCCAGCTTTCCAATATTCTGAGTTTTCAAATCGAAAGGAAATCCGGTAGTATCTCCAAGATAATACCGATTGATATTCTTTCCCATATCCAACAGGTCGTCCAGCTTAAAGCTGTGGGCAACCTGAGGCAGGCAGACACCGATTACCGTATTGATCACGCGGATATCGGATTTTTTTGCCTTTTCCAGGCATTGAGAGATCACCGCCCGCTGTCTCTGTGTTCTCTGGAAATCAGTATCCATCTTCCGCAGGCGGCAGTAGGCCACTGCCTGAACGCCATCTAAATGCTGGTAGCCGGCCTTCTTTAAGTGCTGAGAATACACTCCGGTATTCTCCACAACAGAGGTAATGTAGCCGTTGATCTGCTTAAACTCTGCTTCTGTAACCTCAATATCCACACCGCCCAGGTTATTGATGGCATCTGCTACTGCCTTCCAGTTTACTGCCACAAAATCATCCACAGCAATATCCAGGTTTTCATTCAGTGCCTTCATCGCCTGCTCCGGGCCGCCTCTGGCATAAGCCTCGTTGATCTTCCGGTATGGATTTTTATCTCCCACCTTCAGATAAGTATCCCGGTAGACGCTGGCCATCTTGATCTCACCGGTTTCCCGGTTAATGCTGCAGATAATGATCACATCGGAGTTGGCACCCTTTCCAAGGTTGCCGTCTGTAGAATCCACACCAAATACAGCAACCTTCCAGAAGCCCTTCTGTACCTGCTCTGTCTGGATATCCAGATTGGGGTTGCTGGTAATATCATCCATATTGACATCCAGATCTGCAGTCAGATTCCACAGATGATTCACATAATATACTGCACCGGCTACCGCCGCCGCAACAATCAGCAATACTGCAATGATAATCCCCTTCCAGGGCGAAGATCTCCGCCTTCTGCGCACCGGACGCTTTCCACTGCTTCTCATCTGTCTGGCCGCTCTGCTGTTCTTATCGACGCTCATAGGAGAACCTCCTGCTTTTTCATTTCTTCTCTTGTCACCATCTCACTGTTCCTTTTGCCCCTGGTATCATCTTCATCATATTATAGCAAAGGACTTTCCTTTATTTGTGACGTTTTTCTTACAAATCTATATCTAAATTATAAAATAAGGAGAATATTCGTCTATATTCCTCCTGGTCCTGCTGTACTGCCAGGCGCCACAACAGCTCCTGGACCGGCACTGTAATCTGCCGTGGGCGCCTGAATACCGCCGCCTGGCGCTGCCGCCGGGGTTTCTGCCGGGAGCGGCGACGGCACTGCTGGTGCCTGGGATGGCGTATCGGCAGACGGTATCTGCGTTCCCTGACTCTGCCCGCCTGGACCATACTCCATTCCCTGGTCGGAGGATGGCTGGGCTCCCGGTCCTGCCGGATCGGCTGCCGGTGTGCTGCTTCCTGGCCCTGCTGCTGTCTGGTCAGTCTGAGATGGCCCTGCTGCCGGAGCGTTTTCATCTGGCTGTACAGCAGGAGCCGTTCCGTCAGGCACTTCAGCTGGTACCGTTTCTGGCGGCTGGACTGCAGAAGGCGTTTCTGATGGCTGAACCGCAGAAGGTGTTTCTGACGGCTGGACCGCAGGCTGAGTCTGAGCAGGCTTTGCTGCCGTACCGCCGGAACCGGAGGCCGCCGTACTCTTTGTGCTGCCGGTTCCATCCAGATTATAGCAGATCACCGGCATTCCCGCATAGACATTCTCAAACAGTGTTTTCGCCGCACTGTATGGCATGTTGACACAGCCGTGAGAACCATTTGTCTTATAAATACTTCCTCCAAATGTATTTCTCCAACTTGCGTCATGAAAGCCGATTCCCCGGTTAAAAGGCATCCAGAACTTTACCGGGCTGGCATATCCCTCTCCCTTCAGAACCGCATCCCTCTGCTTATAAGTGATGCTGAAAATCCCCGGCGGAGTGGTATACCCTCTTGATACATTTCCCGACACAAAGTCGGACTCCAGAATCTTTTCTCCGTCTTTATACAAGAACATATGCTGCGCAGTCAGATTGACCTCTGCATATGTATTGCCGTAATCATTTCCTTCATAGCTTGCGCCCTTCTGAGTATACTCCGGTTCTCTGGCCTGGCTTTCCCCAGAGGCAATAATGGCCGCCAGGGCTTCTGTTTCCGCCTTCTGGTTGATCTGCCAGCCATAAAAACCAGTTACCTCTACCTCAGGGCCATAGCTGGTCTTAAACTTCCGCTTGGAATACGCTGTATTGTACTTCTTTGCCAGGCCGGACACATACTCGCTGACCATGGCTTCATCCACCGATACCAGGTGATTTTCATCAAATGATATCCACTGATGGATCTCATCACCGTCTAAGATCTCCTGCTTGCTGCCAAAGGTGTAGGTCACCGTCATCTTTGCATACCGGTTCATCTGATCCCGCAGCTGCACCAACGCCTCATCCGGTTCCGCTGCCGGCGCTCTCTCATAGCACCCCGTCTCCTCCAGGGAAAGCTCTGGCTTCAATGCCAGTACTGCTTCTGTCAGTGCATTTGAAAATATCTCCCGATTTACTGCCGTACCCGGCTCCTCCGGAACGATCTCATATCCCTGCCCGGAAATATATTCTGACAGATAAGCTTCCTGATACGGCTTCACATACGAAGGGTCAAAAATCGCAAGCTGATCCAGACAGGTCTTAAATTTCTCCTCATCGTAGGCAATCGTTGCCGCCACACTGGAATCCTGGTGCTTAAAATAAGAAAATCCCCACAGATATGGGTTCTGCTTCTCCATCAAAGCTTCCAGAGAGCCGTCAAATACCGTATGAAGTCCAATCTCCTCCCCAGTGATCACCAGCTCTCCATCATATCGCTGGATCAGCCGGATCTCATAGCCGTTTAGAGCAGAAGCGATTTGTTCCTTCATCTGTTCTGCCGTCATGCCCTCTGCTTCCAGGCCGTTAATCACCGTATTGGGATAATATGTATGACGATAGCGCTGCGCCTTAACGACATAAAATACAGCCCCGGCCAAAATTACAGCTGCAACTGCGGCTCCGGCAATTTTAATTCCTCTGCCGCCTGGCTTTCCCTTCCGGCTGTAAGCTGCTTGAGGTTCCCGATAAAACGCCGTCTGATACCCGTTTTCCTGACCAATCGCCTGGGCTGCCGCACGCTCTTCTTCTGCTCTCCGAGCTTCTTCTGCCTGCCGACGGGCTGCCGCACGCTCTTCTTCTGCTTTCCGGGCTTCTTCTGTTTCCTCCTGCCCGGCGACTCTCCTTCTGA
>JAUNOF010000226.1 GCA_030537215.1 Lachnospiraceae bacterium | reverse complement strand
CAAGGGAAACATTTGTTCGAAAATGACTTGAATATAAAAATGCGGTATGCTATACTAAAGCGTGTCTGAGTAATCAGGCACGCTTTTAACTTGATATTTTTGATCACGCTGGCGGTGAAGCCGCCAAAGGATAACAAGATCCTTTTGATATGAGGTGAAAAATGGCGAAACAATACATTAAGATTCGCGGCGCGAATGAGCATAACCTGAAGAATGTTTCCGTGAACATTCCGCGGAACGAGCTGGTGGTGCTGACGGGACTTTCCGGCTCCGGCAAGTCTTCTCTGGCTTTTGATACCATATATGCAGAGGGGCAGAGACGCTATATGGAGTCGCTGTCCTCCTATGCCCGCCAGTTCCTGGGACAGATGGAGAAGCCGGATGTGGAAAGCATTGAGGGACTGTCTCCGGCTATCTCCATTGACCAGAAATCAACCAACCGGAATCCTCGTTCTACGGTAGGAACCGTAACAGAGATCTATGACTATATGCGTCTGCTGTACGCAAGGGCAGGTATTCCTCATTGTCCAAAATGCGGCAAGGAGATCCGCAAGCAGACGGTAGATCAGATGGTGGACCAGCTCCTGGCGCTGCCGGAGCGGACAAAGATTCAGCTTCTGGCTCCTGTGGTGCGGGGGCGGAAGGGAGAGCATGTAAAGATTTTGGAGCAGGCCAGAAAGAGCGGCTATGTCCGGGTGCGGATCGATGGAAATTTATATGAGCTTTCTGAAGAGATCAAGCTGGAAAAGAACATTAAGCATAACATTGAGATCGTAGTTGACCGTCTGATTGTCCGCCCCGGCATTGAAAAACGCCTGACGGATTCCATCGAGACGGTGCTGGCCCTGGCCAATGGACTTCTGCTGGTGGCTGTGACAGATGGGGAGATGCTGCGGTTTTCCCAAAGCTTTTCCTGTCCGGACTGCGGCATCAGCGTGGAGGAGGTGGAACCCAGAAGCTTCTCCTTTAATAACCCATTTGGCGCCTGCCCGGAGTGCTTCGGCTTAGGCTATAAGATGGAATTCGATGAGGATCTGATGATCCCGGATAAATCCTTAAGCATCGCCCAGGGGGCCATCGTGGTGATGGGCTGGCAGTCCTGTACCGATAAGGGAAGCTTTACCAGAGCCATCCTGGATGCACTGACGAAGGAGTACCATTTCAGCCTGGACACCCCATTTCAGGATTATCCAAAGGAGATTCACGACATTCTCCTTTATGGAACCAACGGAAAGGAGGTCAAGGTCTATTATAAGGGACAGCGGGGCGAGGGCATTTACGATGTGGCCTTTGAAGGTCTGATCGAGAATGTAAACCGTCGTTACCGGGAGACCTTTTCCGAATCCTCCAAGGCAGAGTACGAGACCTATATGCGGATCACTCCATGTCCGGTGTGCCGGGGGCAGCGGCTGAAGAAGGAATCCCTGGCTGTTACTCTGGGCGATAAAAATATCTATGAGGCAACCGACATGTCCATCGTAAAATTCCGGGAATTCATCGATGGGCTCCAGCTGACTCCCATGCAGGTGGCCATCGGCGGCCCCATCTTAAAGGAGATCCGTGCCAGAGTCACCTTTCTGATCGATGTGGGACTGGAATACCTGTCGCTGTCCCGGGCCACCGGAACGCTGTCCGGCGGCGAGGCACAGCGAATCCGTCTGGCCACCCAGATCGGCTCCGGTCTGGTGGGCGTGGCTTATATTTTGGATGAGCCAAGCATCGGACTTCACCAGAGGGATAATGATAAGCTTCTGAAGACCCTTCTCCATCTGCGGGATCTGGGCAACAGCGTGCTGGTGGTAGAGCATGATGAGGACACCATGCGTGCAGCCGACTGTATCGTGGATATCGGACCGGGAGCCGGAGAGCACGGCGGCCAGGTGATCGCCATTGGAACGGCAGAGGATATTATGAACTGCAAGGAGTCCATCACAGGAGCCTATTTAAGCGGCCGCGTGAAGATCCCGGTTCCCAGGGAACGAAGGCAGCCTGCCGGATGGCTGAAGGTGAAGGGTGCAGCGGAAAATAATTTAAAAAAGGTGAATGTAGAGATCCCTCTGGGCATCATGACCTGCGTGACCGGTGTTTCCGGCTCCGGGAAGAGCTCCCTGGTCAATGAAATTTTATATAAGGCCCTGGCAAAAAAGCTGAATCGTGCCAGAACGATCCCAGGAAAGTTCAGCAGTATGGATGGTGTGGATCAATTAGATAAGATCATCGCGATCGATCAGTCGCCCATCGGACGGACGCCAAGGTCCAATCCGGCAACCTATACCGGCGTGTTTGACCTGATCCGCGATCTGTTTGCCTCTACTACCGATGCCAAGACCAGAGGCTATTCCAAGGGCCGCTTCAGCTTTAACGTAAAAGGCGGCCGGTGCGAGGCCTGCAGCGGCGACGGCATTATCAAGATCGAGATGCATTTTCTGCCAGATGTGTACGTGCCCTGCGAGGTCTGCGGCGGCAAGCGGTATAATCGGGAGACATTAGAGGTAAAATATAAAGGTAAGAGCATTTACGACGTACTGGATATGACGGTAGAGGAGGCATTGAAGTTCTTTGAACATGTGCCCACCATTGCGCGGAAGATCCAGACCCTGTACGATGTGGGACTTTCTTATGTGAAGCTGGGACAGCCCTCCACAGAGCTGTCTGGCGGCGAGGCCCAGCGGATCAAGCTGGCAGCAGAGCTGAGCAAGCGCAGCACCGGAAAGACCATTTATATCCTGGATGAGCCTACCACCGGACTTCACTTTGCCGATGTGCACAAGCTGATCGAGATCCTTCACCGGCTGTCAGAAGGCGGCAATACCGTGGTGGTCATCGAGCATAACCTGGATGTGATCAAGACGGCTGACTACATTATCGACATGGGGCCGGAGGGCGGAGACCGGGGCGGCACCGTGATTGCCAAAGGAACGCCGGAGGAGGTAGCAGCCTGCCCTAATTCTTATACGGGAAGGTATGTGAAGAAATATTTGGAGAAGGATTTTGGGAATGGTTTGGAGAAGGATCCGGAGGATGAGTTAGAGAGTTCTTCAAAACAGGAGCTGGCCAGCGGTTCAGAGTAGAGCGAATTCCATATATCTGTTTTCACTGTGGTGATAAGATACAGAAATTTTTGGTATTCTGTCGAAAATACTTGATATTTGGAGGATGATTCGCTATAATGTGTTCATACGAAAGACAAAGAGAGATTGTGCTGAGGGGCACAATCTCTCTAAATTTTCAAATGACCAGAGCAGGCGCAGGTACATAAGAAAAATG
>JAUNOF010000225.1 GCA_030537215.1 Lachnospiraceae bacterium | reverse complement strand
AAGAAATAAATTGTCAAGAGGTAATTTTGAGTATTATGCTTATTTAGAAATTGATAATGCATATTACACTTTTGAAGGAATTATGGAAGAAAATGAATTTCTAAATATTATAGAAAATTTAAATTTGAATTAATAGCATATAAGAAATTGCGAGGGAAAAATGAAGAAAGCAATAAAAACATTTTTGTTAACTATTATGGGATGCTTATTTATGGCTGCTACGGCTTTTGCAAATGAGGATATCAACTGGGCGCAGGTTGCAAGTAGAATGAATATTGAAGATACCTCTATTTTATTGCCCGAAGGTGTTAATCAGTCAGTTGGTTACGGCAATCAAGCAAGGGGAGAGTTTCTATCCAGTTGTACGATAAGTATCACAAATAAGGGCTATGGCGAAATAGGAATTTATGGGAATGTTTTTGCCCATAAGCCGGTTAAGAAAATTCGGCTGAATCTTTATTTAGACCGATGGGATGAGAATCAAGAAGACTGGTTTCAGGTAGATTTATATCGATTTGTTTATGAGTATGAGGAGGGCGGAGAAGATTTAGTTGATGTAACAGAATCATTTTCTGTGTTAGGCTTTCCTACAGGATGCTATTATCGTTTAAGAGGAGCCTGTACCGTATGGCCCTTTGAAGGTGGATTTGAATCTCGGGGACCAGTGACAGATGGTGTTTTAATTACAAACGGCCCAGTATAGAACAAAAATTATAAAAATCCAACAAAAGCCACAAGGCCCAAGAATCAAAAAATTCTCCGCCTTATGGCTTTTTTCATCCCTCATTTCATTCATAATCTTTCTCAACCCCACATATACATGTTACTAAGGTCATGAAATACAAGGACAAGGAGAGAGACGAATGGATGAGATACGTTATCTGATATCGGATGCCTCGAAAAAGGTCGATGTAGAAACCCATGTCCTGCGGTATTGGGAAGAGGAGCTGGGACTTTCGATTCCGAGGAATGAGATGGGCCATAGATATTATACGGAATTCCATATCCGTTTATTTTGCCAGGTAAAGAAGCTGAAGGATAAAGGGTATCAATTAAAGGCGATCAAAAGCGCATTGCACCAGGTTATGGATCAGAATCAGGGCGTGCTGGAAACTGCTAATGTGCTGGAACAGGATATGTCAAGAATGCTGCAGGAAAATCAGTATCTTGGATTTCTGCATTCATTTTCTATGGATAATCCCCTGGAGAAAACCAGCACAAAAGATAGTGAGAAAACAGAAAATAATATTGGAAACGGGGCAGTTTCCGACACACATTTAACAGATTATAATCGTTTGGAACCGGAAGACGGGGAAGGTCAAATCGGCCAGGTGAATCAAACGGATGAGATCAGTTCGACCAGTCAGAAGGAAGGGACAAGCCAGGTAAGGAATATGGATTCCGGTAATTTGTCCAGTCAGACATATCATGAAAGCACATCAGATGAAGCAGATCAAATAGAACAATCCAATCAACAGAATCAACCGATTCAGTCAATTCAATTACTTCAACCAGCAGAAAATCAGGCTTCAGAGCATGAGATACCAGAAGATAGACGAGAGGAAGCAGAAAAGAAGATCCAGGAAATCGTGGAAAAGGATGGGCAAGCTGATATGAAAAATCGTGGAAGAGATAGAAAAAAGCCTTCTGCCTGGGAGAGAAGGAATGGGATGGTAACTGGCGTTGGTGAGAAAGGCGCTGCAGATCAGGTGATGACAGAAAAAGGTCAGAATGGAAAGAACAATGCAATAAGCAATGTAATGGACAATGGCTATGCCGAAGATTCGTCCATTGAGCATGAATTAGAGGAAACAGAATTGGAGGATAATGGGCTGCTGCACAATGTAATTACAGAAGAAATGGCTCGGGAGATGTTAAGGCTTATAGATGCCAGAAGACGAGTGAGCAATGAAGGAGAACGAGAAAGTGAAAGAGAAGGTGAAATAGAAGATAAAAGAGAGGGCGAAAGAAAAAATGAAAAAAGAATAGTGAAAAAGAAGGAAGCAAGAGATACACGCAGGATAGAAAGTAAGCAAGAGGAAAAAGAGACTGAAATGGAGGGAGAAATCAAAGCAGGAAACTGGATCGAGGGTAAGGAAGAAGCTGGTTCTTCTGAAATGGCGCTTCTTGCATCAGCACCGCCTGCGCCTTCGGTATCACCAGCATCATCAGCGCAGCTTGAAACAGCCAGTCATGCGGAGCTGGCAGCCATGACACAGGATGAAAAAATGGAGCAGTTCCAATTAATCATGAATCATATTATTGAAAATGCTCTGGCTGTGAATAATGAGAAGCTGAGTCAGGATATCAGCGGGTTAGTGAATCGGAAAATTGCAGAAGAGCTGGAGGATCTGATGCGGATCCGGGATGAGCGGGAGGAGGAGCGGTATCGTCAGATCGATGAGATTATCCGCAGCTGCCAGCGCGACAGCCAGGGAAAGGCTGAAGCGGCAGCTACACGGGTCCCGTTTTTTAAAAGAAAGCGATTTGGACGGAATGGAAAGCATCTGTAACGATTCCGGCACCTATTTGCAGACTGCCATATGCAGGCAGTTATATGCAGGCAGCTACAAAGCGAAGAAACAGGTTCCGGGAAGGGGGATCTGTCTCCCATAGGTATTCGGGATGCCATTGGACGCCAACCAGAAATGGATATCCGGGCATTTCGATCTCTTCAATGATTCCGTCGGGAGCGATTCCGCCTGCAGTCAGGCCAGGCGCCAGCTTCCGCACCGCTTGATGATGGCTGCTGTTTACCTCAATCCTGGGGGCGGCAGCCAGATCGGCTAATATGGTGTTCGGCTTTACCATTACGTGGTGGCAGGGGCTGGTGTAATACAGCGGCTGCTTATGTGCGATTGGAAATTCGGAATGGTGCTGGCTGTGGATATCCTGATAGATATCACCGCCCAGCCCCACATTTATCATCTGTGCGCCGCGGCAGATGCCCAGCACCGGCTTCTTCTGCTCCATAGCCATGGACAGGAGAGAAAGCTCCATCTGGTCCCGCTTTACAGAGATGGAGCCGCAGTTTCTGTGGATTTCTTCTCCCCATAAGAAGGGATGAGGATCAGGGCCGCCGGTAAAGAGAAAGCCATGGCATAATTTGGTTAATTGAACCAGATCTTCCTTGGCGATTTCCAAAGGAAGGATCAGTGGAATGGCGCCGGCGGCCTCCAGTGCGCGGATGTAGGTAACGCGCATGGAAATATCATCATTATCTGTATTATGAGAAGGGGTAAGACCAATCAGTGGTTTGTTCATTATAAGATCACCTCCGTTTTTATCATTTAATATGCGTCAAGCATTGTTCGTATGTTCTCTTCTGTTATC
>JAUNOF010000064.1 GCA_030537215.1 Lachnospiraceae bacterium | reverse complement strand
GTTTTTCTATTAATTTCTCTAATGAATGTTAATTGTCTTACAGTTCCATTCTGGTCAATCACTTCTGCTCCTCCACAAGCCTCTGCTTCTCCCGAAAAATTGTAACCTTTCCATCTCGGACCCGGATCTGGACTCCAAGCCATTCCCGTTCCCATCCATCTCCATTCCAAAATTCCTCTAATTCGAAAGGGTGCGCTTCTCCCAATTCCCCGTAAATCTGCTCCGTCTGGCCTTCCTTGATCTCAATGGTGTGATACAGCAAATGCCAGCTCATCCACACAGCCGCACTGCCGCATAAGAGCCACAAAAGCCTGCAAAGCAGTATGACCACTGCAGGACGAAAGGACAGCTGTCTGCTCCGCTCCTCCCGCCGGATAGCAGCTGCAAACCACCTGCGTTTCGCTTTCCTGGCTCTCCGGTTAAATTGATTTCGATGCCATTCCCCTGACAGGCTTATTCTCTGGCTGATCATCCCTGCTTCTCTCCTCTCCCGCTTCAGACTTTCCTTCCCTCTGCTCTGACAGTGCCGTATCGATTCCCTATTTTTCTAACATTCATTATACTGAATCGAGTATGGATTTGCAATATTTTACAATATTTCTTCTGGACAGGATTGCGAACTTATGATATATTATATATGTAAATATTTTCCATTTTTCCAGCAATTTTACTTTTTTGCCAATTGTCATCTGAACTTTCATGAATTATAATAGAAAGGAGATTATGAAATGAGTCATACAGAAGAGAAAAAGCTGCAATGGCATTCTGCCTTTCATGCTGCAATCCAAATCGAACTTCAGGAAGAGATTGAATTCCTGCAATTTCTCAGGGAATTTAATTTAACGCAGAAGCCGCTGCAAATCGACACGCTGATCATCAAAGTAGATGCCGGCCGAAAGGTACAGAAAAATCTTGGGCAGATCTTTCGGCAGTACAACATTGTGGAATACAAAAGCCCCACCGACTATCTAAGTGTCAATGATTTCTATAAGGTAATGGGATACCTTTGCCTCTATCAATCAGATACTGAAAAGGTAATGGAAATCCCCCCAGATGAACTTACCATGACACTGGTCAGCAACCATTATCCTCGTGAAATGATTAAGCATTTGCAGCAGCAGTATCATGCCGAGGTTAAAAAAGCTTTTCCTGGCATTTACTACGTAACAGGGCTGCTTTTTCCCATGCAGATCCTGATCAACCAAAAATTATCAAAAAAAGAAAACATCTGGCTGAGCCGGCTGCGTCAAGATCTTCACACGGAAGAAGATATGAAACCGCTGATTCATGCATATCAAGGTAAGGATAAGAATCCTCTTTATGCCGCTGTGATGGATCTGATCGTACGCGCCAACCAGAACCATTTTAAGAAGGGAGATGAAACAATGTGCGACGCATTACGAGAATTGTTTGCTGATGAACTGGAAAAACAAGCAAAAGATGGATTTAATAATGGATTTAATAATGGGTTTCATGATGGCTTCAACGGCGGCTTGCTGGAAGGAAAGAAAAAACAGTTGATTCAAATGGTATGCAAAAAGCTCCTGAAGGGAAAAGCACCGGAGACAATTGCAGATGAATTAGAGGAAGATCTGGATTCCATTACGAGTATATGCCTGACTGCAAAAGCCTTTGCACCAGACTATGACTGCGACAAAATTTATGAAGCCCTTGCCGCCAAAAAAGCCTGACAAAGACAAGAGGACAAAGCCCAAATTTCATTGTTCTTTGTCCTCTAATAAGTTCTATTTTATTCTATTATCGATTCGCTCCACTGGATTCATAGCCCGGTCCCCGGCCCATGTCATCTGTCCCATCCTGTCCGCCGTCTAGAATATCATCTACTCCATCTTCGGCGTCCCGAATCAGCCCATCGATTACGCCTGTTTCGCCTTCCGTACTGCCGGTGCTTCCTGCTCCGCCGCCCTCGCCTTCGGTTTCTGTTTCGTTATTAAACTCCGCCCTGGTAGTCGTATTGGCAGCGCCAGCCCCATCCATGGCACCGGAAGTTCCTGCTCCGGTGGATTCCGCTCCGGCAGCACCGCCTGTGTTGGTCTGATTCTGCTGCGTTTGACTGTTAGTATCCCGCCTGCCGCATGCCACCATGCAGACCATAAATGCTGCTGCCAGACATAAGATCCCATATTTGATTTTCTTCATAATTTCCGTCTCCTTTCAATACTATCATGCTTTTTCTACATCTAGTATGTGCCGGAGCGGCAAAATTATAAAGGAATTAATTTCCAAATTTATTTTGCAATCAATTCGTCAGAGTTTATCCGATCACATCCGCCATAGTATAAAGCCCAGCGCCCTTTCCGGCCAGATACTTGGCCGCCTCCACAGCACCCTTGGCAAATACTGCCTTGGAGTAAGCGGTATGGCTGAAGGTTACAACTTCATCCTTTCCAGCAAAGATCACATCATGCTCACCTACGATGGAGCCGCCCCGCACGGCGCTGATACCGATCTCCTTAGCATCCCGTTTTTCTCTCCGCTGGCTTCTGTCATAAACATAATGATAGGAATGATCCATAGCTTCATTCAGTGCATCAGCAAGGGCAAGGGCCGTTCCGCTAGGCGCGTCCATCTTCTGGTTATGATGCTTTTCCACGATCTCCATATCAAAGCCCGCTGCTGCCAGAACCTTGGCAGCCTCTGCCACCAGCTTAAATAAGGTATTTACGCCCAGAGACATGTTGGCAGAACGAAGCACTGCCACATCCCTCGAGGCCTCCTGCACCTTATCAATCTGCTCCCTGCTCAGTCCCGTAGTGCACAGAACCACCGGCATAGACTGCGTCCTGCAATAGTCTAACAGGCTGTCCACCGCCTTTGCAGAGGCAAAATCTACGATCACATCTGCCTCCTCCCTCACCTCTGCCAGAGAAGCGTACACCGGGAAATCATTTCTCTGTGCCGTATTGATATCTACACCTGCTGCGATCACGATCTCCGGATCCTGCTCCACAATTCCGGCAATCACCTGGCCCATCGCGCCGTTGCAGCCGTGCATAATCATCTTAATCATCTATCCTTAATCCTCCGTATCCATACGTTTTTTCTGTAACAGTAATATGGCTTATCGGAAGATGCGTCAGCATCTTTCGATAAAAGGCGCTCTTTCTGCGCCGTCAATCCGATTACCAGGTTCGCGCAGCGGTTCTGGTAATATGGCTTATGGGAAGATGCGTCAGCATCTTTCCATAAAAGGCGCGTCTTTTGCGCCGTCAATCCGATTACCAGGTTCGCGCAGCGGTTCTGGTAATATGGCTGAACTATAATTCCCTGACTACAGCAGTCCGTACTCCTCCATCGCCTTCTTAAGGAGAGTCTGGTTCTGAGGCTCCATCTCCGTCAGAGGCATCCGCAGCGGGCCCACCTCCTTGCCCATCAGATTCATGGCAGCCTTTACCGGAATCGGATTTACCTCACGAAACAGCTCCGTGATCAGTGGAATTGCCTTGATCTGCATCTCCATACTCTTTTTCACATCGCCTGCAAAATAGGAGGCACAGATCTCATGTGTCTGTCTCGGCGCCACATTGGAGAGAACGGAGATGACGCCCTTGCCGCCTAATGCAAGCAGCGGTACGATCTGATCATCATTGCCGGAATATACATCCACGCATCCATCAGCCAGGCTCATCAGTGTTGCAATGCTGGAGAAGTTTCCGCTGGCTTCCTTCACGCCTACAATATTCTCAACATGTTTGCACAGAGCAACAATGGTCTGAGGCTGGATGGTAACTCCAGTCCTTCCAGGGATATTATATAAGATCACCGGAATGGTGATGGAATTTGCAACTGCGGTAAAATGGGCAATCAGGCCGTTCTGCGTTGCCTTGTTATAATATGGGGACACCACTAAGACTGCATCGGCTCCTGCCTTCTCTGCCTCCTGAGACAGATAGATGGCCGTCTGGGTACAGTTAGAACCAGTTCCAGCTACTACCGGGATCCTTCCAGCAGTCACCTTACAGGTAAAACGGATCACATCCAAATGCTCCTCATGGGTGAGGGTAGATGCCTCACCGGTGGTTCCGCATGCAATAATCGCATCGGTGCCTCCTGCAATCTGCTCCTCAATGATCTCCTCCAGCTTCTCATAATTTACTTCTCCATTTGCCTTCATAGGAGTAATCAGCGCTACTCCAGCTCCTTCAAATACTGACATGTTCTTTCCTCCTGCTATTTTCTGATGTAATTATAACTTACTATGAAAGTCCCGGACGGCAGCCGTGAATAAGCCATGCTTGCATGAGCGAATTCACGGATATCGGACGGGCAAGCCGGTATGAGTAAGTAGGGCGATAGCCCGGATTACGAATACTGGCGGCGATTGCGGGGTGCTGTGTGCCAGTGGCACACGTATAGCACCGACCGAAGCAGCGCGTAGACTGCAAAGCACGGAGCAATCGACTTTCATGCATGCGATGCCTGCGTCAGCAGGCATGGGGTTTCCTCTGAAACATGAAAAATGGGACTGACATATGGCCAGCCCCCTTAAAGTTCGAATGATTCCTCTCTTTAAGTAGCTCCCCATCCTGTCGGATGACAGTCATATGATTCTTCACCATATGCCCAGGTAAGAAAATCCGGCTTTTCTTCCTTCGGCGCATCTCCCTTTCTATAGCCTTCTTTTGTGTCCGGCACATCCAGCTATCTACTCTTGATCAGCGCGACCTCTACTTTTCTTCTGCATGATGCAGCAGTTGTATGACTTCTAACAGTTTCTATACTATCATTCTTCTTTGCTCTTGTCAACTTTAAGATCTTGAATCATGGAAATATGATCCACATAACGTTCAAGCTCCTTTGGAAATACCTTTCCCGTCAGAACCACAGACATTTCACTTTCCCTGGCTTCCAGGGTATGGATCAGGTCCTCTGCCGTAATGATCCCGCAATCAACAATCCCCAGGATCTCATCCAGAATCAAAAGGTCACATTCCCCTGTGGCCATCACCTTTCTGGCGAAATTCAAACCATTACGGATATTCATCATCTCCTCCGCCTTCTGCTCCTGGGAGAGCGTCTCAAAAAAACCGGCGGACTTCTCGAAGCGGAATACCTTCAGCTCCGGCTCAAGGCGCGCCAGCACATCCTTGCTTTCTGCCGCCTGATTCCCTTTCATAAACTGGATCATGATCACACTTTCGTGCTCCGCCAAAGCGCTGATCGCTCTGCCGATTGCGGCATTGGTCTTGCCCTTGCCGGAACCGCAGATCACCTGAACTGCTCCTTTTTTCATCTGAATGCACCTCATAGATGGAAGCTTAAGAGGTTACAGCTTTGCCAACGGCTTGCCTGCAACACAAAAGCCTCAATAAAAGTATGTGAATAGTAATTCATGTACAACGAAGCTCATAATATCATACTTTTTTAAACTTTGCAAACATTTCTTACATTTTCCTTAACATTTATGCATTTTTTATTTACAAAATCAGGTATCCTCACATTCCAGCTTGCTGACTGATACCTCGTAGGCGACCCGCTTTTCGCACTCCGTCTCACTCAGCTTTTTTGTATACTCGCGGCTCTGCACACGGCCCCATACCTTCACGCGGGAGCCAACCTCAAAGCCAGAAGCAAACCTGGCATTTCTTCCCCAGGCAATACAAGGTATGTAATCGGATTTTCCATAAGGCCGGTTTACTGCCAGCAGAAGATCCGCGATCTCCCGGCCCAGGGGAGTTTTCCGGTAGACCGGAGGCTTACAGATATAGCCATCCAGAAAAATCTGATTTGTCTTCGTATAGTCGGTAAATTCCTCAATAAAATGAATTTCACGGACAAAGATTGAAAGCACCAGCTTGTTTTTCGTACCTTCATGACGGTTATAGGAACGGAACTGGCCGGCTGCCTCCACAGTACAGCCCCGATAGTCCTCATCCACCTTGATCAGCCGTTCTGACACCATAAGCGGGATAATATCCGCCTGCTCGCTGAGACGGTTGACCTCCAGATCCACCATGTAAAAGCCTTCCCCGAACACAGCATGGCTGAAGGTAAATCCAGAAACGATCTTGCCGATCACGCTTACCTTGTTGTTTTCAATCATTTTTTCTGACATAGTATTTCTCTCCTCTTTCCATTCAATTCGTTGCAGCCCGTCAGTGATCGGTTGGAAATCATCAACCCGGACTGCTGCACATAACATATTTATGAAAAAAGAACCAGGAATATGCCGGAAACAAGAAAAATCCCATCACAACTTCTCGACGGGATTTTCCAATTATCGCATGAAAGGGTTCATTTTCCAAAATGATTTATTTATTCTTGAACGAAGCGCGCTTTCTCAAAGTTGGGTCCAGGATTTTCTTCCGAATCCGCAGGGAAGAAGGCGTGATTTCCAAAAGCTCATCGGTATCAATAAACTCCAGGCACTGCTCCAGGCTCATCACCTTTGGAGGAACCAGACGCAGCGCTTCATCTGCACTGGAAGAACGGGTATTGGTCAGCTTCTTGGTCTTGCACACATTGACCTCAATATCCTCAGCCTTTGGATTCTGTCCGATAACCATTCCGCCATACACCTTAACTCCCGGTCCGATAAAGAGGATTCCGCGCTCCTGGGCATTAAACAGGCCGTAGGTAATAGACTCACCAGACTCATATGCAATCAGGGAGCCTGTGGGACGATAGGTTAAATCTCCCTTATAAGGGCCATAGCCGTCAAAGATGGTATTCAGAATACCATTGCCCTTGGTATCTGTCATAAACTCGCCGCGATAGCCGATCAGGCCTCTGGAGGGGATATTAAACTCCAGTCTGGTGTAACCTCTGGAAATGGGAGTCATGCCCATCAGTTCTCCCTTGCGGGAGGTCAGCTTCTGGATGATCGCTCCTGTAAACTCCTCCGGAACATCTACATAGGCAATCTCCATTGGCTCCTGCTTCTGATTGCGCTCATTGTACTTGTAAATAACCTCCGCCTTGCTGACTGCAAACTCAAAGCCCTCGCGGCGCATATTTTCAATCAGAACCGACAGATGAAGCTCGCCGCGTCCAGAAACCTTAAAGCAGTCGGCAGAATCCGTCTCCTCCACCCGAAGGCTCACATCTGTGTTCAGCTCCCGGAACAGGCGGTCGCGGATATGGCGGGAGGTGATGTACTTGCCCTCCTGTCCAGCCAGCGGGCTGTCATTTACCATGAAATACATGGAGATAGTAGGCTCTGAGATCTTCTGGAATGGAATCGGTTCCGGACTTTCCGTGGAACAGATGGTATCGCCGATGTGAAGGTCTGTGATGCCGGAGATCGCAACAATGGCTCCGATCTTTGCCTCCTGAACCTCCACCCGCTTTAAGCCGTCGAACTCATACAGCTTTCCGATCTTGATCTTGCGGAATTTATCCGGGTCATGATGGTTCACCAGCACACACTCCTGGTTAATGCGGAGGGCGCCGTTGTCAACCTTGCCGATGCCGATCCGGCCTACATATTCGTTATAGTCAATGGTACTGATCAGCACCTGGGTAGGCGCCTCCGGGTCACCTTCTGGCGCCGGGATATAATTTACAATGGTCTCAAAGAGAGGAACCATGTTTTCCTCCGGATCATCTAATTCCTTCTTGGCAAAGCCCGCCTTGGCAGACGCGTAAACGAAGGGGCATTCCAGCTGCTCGTCAGAAGCATCCAGATCCATAAACAGCTCCAGAACCTCATCTACCACCTCAACCGGCCGCGCCTCGGGACGGTCAATCTTATTAATGCAGCAGATAACCGGAAGATCCATCTCCAGCGCCTTCTGCAGCACGAAACGAGTCTGAGGCATAGCGCCCTCGAAGGCATCTACCACCAGAATAACACCATTTACCATCTTTAAAACACGCTCAACCTCGCCGCCGAAATCAGCATGGCCTGGGGTGTCGATGATGTTGATCTTTGTTCCCTTATAAAATACAGCCGTGTTTTTCGCCAGAATGGTGATTCCCCGCTCTCGCTCAATATCATTAGAATCCATCACCCGCTCCGCTACCTCCTGATTGGCGCGGAACACGCCGCTCTGCTTTAACAGCTCGTCTACCAAAGTGGTCTTACCGTGGTCAACATGAGCGATGATCGCAATATTTCTCACATCTTCTCTCTTCATCTTCATAGGGTTGTACTCTTCTTTCTATGGTTCTTTCAAAATGTTAGGCTCTTTATAATCACAATATCATAATATAGCACCCTGGACGCTTGATTTCAAGGGGATTTTTATAATTGTTTATTGGTGGAGGGTCCGCAGCAACCGGGCAGGCCGGGCTCCTTTGTTCAGCTCGCTCTCGCTCTATTCAGCGCGCAGCGGTACATAAGGCGCGTAAGAAACCGCGCCTAAGTACCGGCGGGCTGAAAAGGCGTTCACAAAGGAGCCCGGCCTGCCCGATTGCTGCTGGTGTATTGGCAGAATATATATAAAGAGCGGTTAGAAAAGTATCAGTTCTTTTCCGTCCAGTCCATAGTAAAATGGGTCGGAGCATTGGATTTTGGCGGTGCCGTTGGTGGATTCGGTGATCTGGGTTGTGATGGATGGCACCTGGGATTCTGGGACCAGGAGGGTGGTGACGACCTGGTCGGTGTATTGGGTGTCCAGAATTGTGAGACCAGCCTGGGCAGACAGGTACTGGAGCTTTCCAATGGCAGTGTAGTCGGAAGTGACGGTAAGCTTTCGGCCAGGAAGTTTTTCCAGGATATGGCTGGCTGCAAGACCTTCCTTTACTGCCTGGGAGTAGGCCCGCACCAGGCCGCCGGTGCCTAAAAGGGTTCCTCCGAAATATCGGGTGACTACAACGCACACATCGTGGAGCCCTTCTCCCAGCAGCACATCAAGCATGGGCCTTCCTGCAGTCTGACTGGGCTCGCCGTCGTCGCTGCATTTCATCTGCTGGTTTCGTTCTCCGCAGACGTAGGCATAGCAGTTGTGACGGGCATCCCAGTATCGTTTCCTGGTTTCTTCAATGAAGGCTATGGCCTCTTCTTCTGTCTTTACCGGACGGACATTGGCAATGAAACGGGATTTTTTTTCCACGATCTCTCCTTGTCCGCCCTGGTAGCAAATCCGATATGGTTCTGGCATCTTGATACCCCTCTCTTCCTTTTTCTCTTCCTTCCATTGCTTCCATAACCAGCAGCTTGAAGGAATTGGATGAGCAGTCCCGTACCTTATGTCTGGCAGTTATGGAACAGTTACGATCAAGTTTATCAGAAGGAGATGGCAAATGCAAGCGCAACGTTCCATCTGGCTTTCGCATCTGTTAAAATTTTCGTAAATATTCTTGCGCTTTTTTTGAAGATCCTTACAAATTCCATTATTAATTGAATTGATTTCAAATATTTGGTATACTACGCTTATAAGGGCATCTGCCCCAAAAGGAGGACTTTCATGGATTCATATCATTATGGATTGTCTGCTACCAGGCAGAAAATACAAAATTCCCGCTCCCGCGGACGAAAGTATACCAGCAGACTGTTCCTGAACCTGTTTAAGCTATTTTTCGTTGTACTGCTTTTTCTGGTTCTGACAGGAGTCGGCGTCGGCGTGGGCATGATCAAAGGAATCATTGACAATGCCCCTGATGTAGACCCCTTAAGCTTTGGCCCCAGCGGATTTGCCACCAAGGTATATGACAGCCAGGGCAACTTAACAGACACGCTGGTAATGTCCGGCTCCAACCGGGAGGCTGCCACCTATGAGGAACTTCCCCAGGACCTGATCGACGCCTTCGTTTCCATCGAGGATGCCCGGTTCTGGAGTCATAATGGAATCGATATCCGCTCCATTGCCAGAGCGGCGGTAGGCGTTCTGACAGATGATTATGCAGGCGGCGGCTCTACCCTGACTCAGCAGCTGATTAAGAATAATGTTTTTAACGGCGGCCGCGAGACCAGCTTCGGCGCACAGCTGGAGCGTAAGTTCCAGGAGCAGTATCTGGCAGTCAAGCTGGAACAGACCTTGACGGAGATGACCGGAGATGTGACGGAAGCGAAAAAGCGGATCATTACCGACTACTTAAATACCATCAATTTAGGCAACAACACCCTGGGAGTAAAGGTGGCGGCAAAGCGTTACTTTAATAAAGAAGTATCTGACCTGACTTTATCAGAATGCGCCGTTATCGCCGGCATTACCCAGAATCCGGCCAAATTAAATCCTATTTCCGGCCGGGAAAAGAATGAGGAAAAAAGGAAGATCATCCTGCAGTATATGTATGAACAGGGCTACATTGAAAAAGACGAGCAGGAGGAGGCCCTGGCAGATGATGTTTACGAACGCATCCAAAATGTGGATCTGCTGACCAGAGAGACTTCATCTCCCTACAGCTATTTTACAGATGAGCTGGTAGAACAGGTGATGGAGGCATTGGTGAGCCAGCTTGGCTACACCGAGACCCAGGCTCACAACCTGCTTTACGGCGGCGGGCTGTCTATCTACACCACACAGGATCCGGATCTCCAGGCCATCGTTGATGAAGAGGTCAATGATCCGGACAATTACGACACTGCCAAGTACTCCGTGGAGTACCGGCTCTCTGTCACCCATGCAGACGGGACTACCGAACATTTCTCAGAGCGGAATATCGAATCCTTCCACGAATCGGTTCTTCAGGATAGTTTTAACGGCTTATATCCTTCCGAGGAAGCGGCAAGAGCCGATGTGGAACAGTATAAGGCTTACATCCTGTCAGAATCAGATACCGTGCTGGCTGAGCATGCCCAGTATATTCTTCAGCCTCAGCTATCCTTCGTACTGATGGATCAGGCCACCGGACAAGTAAAGGCTATCTGCGGCGGGCGGGGAGAAAAGACAGCCAGCCTGACCTTAAACCGCGCCACCAATACCCCACGCCAGCCAGGCTCTACCTTTAAGGTGATTTCCGCCTTCGCTCCAGCGCTGGATGCCTGCGGTGCCACCTTAGGGACGGTCTACTACGATGCTCCTTATACGGTAAACCGCAAGACCTTCCGCAACTGGTGGAGCCAGGGGTACCTGGGCTACTCCAGCATCCGGGACGGCATTATCTATTCGATGAATATTGTGGCTGTCCGCTGCCTGATGGATACTGTGACCCCCCAGCTTGGCGTGGATTATGCCAAAAATATGGGAATCACCACCCTGACCAGTACGGACTTAAATGCAGCAACTGCCCTAGGCGGACTGACTGACGGCGTAACTAACCTGGATCTGACCTCAGCCTTCGCCACCATCGCAAACGGAGGGATCTACACCAAGCCGCAGTTTTTTACCCGGATTTTAGATCATGATGGAAAGGTGCTGATCGAGGCGCAGCCGGAAACCCACCGGGCGCTGAAGGATTCTACCGCCTTCCTCTTAACAGATGCTATGTCCGCCTCCATGCAGAGCAATCGGAAGTTTGCCCGGTCCGGGGTTAGTGTGAACTCCACCAGCACCAGGGCAGCCCTTTCCAATATGTCCTGCTCCGGAAAAAGCGGTACCACCACTGCCAACAATGATATCTGGTTTGTAGGTTTTACGCCCTACTATACCGCCGGGGTCTGGGGCGGCTGTGATAATAACCAGAAGCTAAGCAGCACTTCCTTCCACAAGGATATCTGGAGAAAGATCATGACGCGGGTGCACGAAGGACTGGCCGATCCTGGATTTGCCGTTCCGGACAGCATTGAAACCGCTGTTATCTGCCGCAAGTCAGGCAAGCTGGCAGTCAACGGTGTTTGTGATCACGATCCCCGGGGCAATGCCACCTATACCGAATATTTTGCCAAGGGAACCGTACCCACAGAGGTTTGTGACAAGCATGTGGTCGTTACGGTCTGCTCCGCAACCGGCTTAAAGCCTACGGAATTCTGTCCGGCCAAGCGCACAGAGGTCTGCATTGCCCTTCCGCAAAATGAAACCGGCGAAACCGATGATTCGGTTTTCGGTATCCCAGGAGACTGCAACATCCATACCAGCATCTCCACCATACTGGATCCTCTGGAAAGCGAAACAGAGTCATCCTCCGCTGCTCCTCAGGAGCCTATTGTGAATCCTTATCTTGGGCCAGGCTACGTACCACAGACACCGATCTCAGAGAATAACCGCGGGCCCGGCTACCAGTAAGGATCCAAAAAAGTATTGAACTGTTACAGCCAATAACAAAGAAATGAAACAAGCAGCAGATTTTCCGGCCTTCCGCCGCAAATCTGCTGCTTTTTGAAACAAATATGGGATGCTCCATGTCAGGCTGCTGTTACGGATGTGTGCTCTCCTTCCCAAGATTCCCCGGCCCAAAGCCCATAGGAAGAAGCTGCTCCAAGGTAAATTCCCGGTAATCCTCCTCCGACCTTGCCAAAAGAATCCGGAAGGTCTTAGGATCACAGAATTCCATCATTACCTGGCGGCACACCCCGCAGGGGGCACACAGCTCCAGCTTGGCAGCCTCCTTGGCCCCGCCCACAATGGCAATAGCTGAAAAATCATAAATTCCTTCACTGACCGCCTTGAAAAAGGCTGTCCGCTCCGCACAATTGGTAGGCGAATACCCGGCATTTTCAATATTGCATCCCGTCACGATCCTTCCATCACTAGTAAGCAGCGCCGCTCCTACCTGAAAATGGGAATACGGGCTGTAGGAGGCCTGTCTCGCCTCCAATGCTGCTGCGATCAATTTCTTATCATAATCCATCATAAGGCTTCCCTCCTGCCTGTCAATCCAGAAGATACACATCACCGTAGGCTGCCTCAAACGCCTCCTTGGTATCCGGAACCATAATCTTCCCTTCCATCAGCTCCACCTTCACCGTCTGAAGCGCCGTCAGCACCTCCTCTGGAAGGATATCACCTGCAGGAAGAAAATCGCAGCCTTCATTTTTCAGATCATAGGTGAGAATACCACTCTCCAGCTTTCCCTCTGCGCAGGACCTGGACACATCAAGCACAGCCTGCTCCAGCTGCTTTACCACAGAAGCCGCCACAAACTCCGGCGCAGACGCGCTTTGATCATAATCCATTCCAATCGCCACAATTTGGCGTTCCTGGCAGCCCTGGATTACACCAAGCCCAGAGTTTCCGGCTTCGTGAAACAACACATCGGCTCCGGCCTCCGCCATCTGGCACGCCGCCGCTCTTCCCTGCTCTTGGTCAGAAAAGGAATGTATATTCATCTGAAGGATCATCGCATCCGGATTGGCATCCAGAACGCCTGCCAGGTACCCGTAGCCTGCCGCAGCAGTTTTTTCATTTCCGGTGCCCACGATCCAGCCCACCTGGTCTGTCTTTGTCATCATGCCGGCTGCAATTCCAGCCAGATAAGCTGCCTGAACCGGATCAAACCGTACTACAGTCATGTGATCACTCCCGGATATCGCCGCCGTTTCCGCCCCCCAGTCCAGCACTGCAAGCTGCAGCTTCGGATGCTTCTCAGCTGCTTCTGCAAAAGCTTCTGTTATATCTCGGCCGGATAAAATAACCAGATCATACCGTTCCCTGGAAAATTCCTCCAGATTTGCTCCATACTCCGCCACGGTCCGGGAATCCAGCCGCTTAACCTGGATTCCCATCTCCTGCTCCGCCTTCTCCAAGCCGCTCCAGGCCGATCGGTTAAAGAAGCTGTCCTCTTCCTGTCCCATCTCCGCAAGAAGCCCGATCTTAAGTTTTACCTGCCTGGAAACTGCCTGTTTCGATCTGTCAGGACTGTCTTTTCCTTCATTCGCCCCTTCGCCAGCCATTGTTTCATCCCTTGCCAGAACCTCATCAGACTGGCTCACCGCCCTGCCGGCAGCGCCGCAGGCTGTCAGGCAAAGCGCCAGAAGTACTGCCAGCGATGCTGTTTTCGCTTTTCTCATAGAATGTACTCCCTCCTATTCCTTCCTGACGCTTTAAAATGGAATCCTGTCTTTCAGGATTCTCCGCCTGCCACTTTCCTCTGTCATACAAAAGAAGCTTCCCATGGGAGAAGCTTCTTTTGTATCCTTACGTCAGGAATTCAGGTGATCCGGCAGGATCCTGCCTGAAACAGCCTTATACAGTCTTATTCTTTGCTACAAATACCTGATAGCTGTCGGTACCCTTCACTTCCTTGCCGGCCGTGATGGTAACCTTCTTATCTGTGATCACATACTCAACTACAGCGTTGTCCTCAATCACGGTATCCTGCATCAGAACGCAGTTCTTAACCTTAGCACCCTTGCCTACCTTAACGCCGCGGAACAGAATGCTGTTCTCTACATCGCCCTCAATCACACAGCCGTCTGCTGCCATGATGTTCTTAGCCTTAGCGCCGGCAATATATCTGGTAGGGTTGTCATCACGGATCTTGGTGTAAACCGGATTCGCTGCAAACAGGCCATCCAGATTTGCGTCCTCCAGCAGCTTCATATTCTCATTAAAATAGCTCTTCATATCGCAGATCCGTGCGAAGTAGCCTTCAAACTTGTATGCCTGAACATTCAGCTTGTCTAACTGATGAGCCAGAACGTCGCGCTCGAAGTAGATATACCCATGAACGTAGGCAACGCTGATCAGATCGATCAGAAGCTCTCTGTCAATGATAGAGATGTTCATGCCTACATTGCGGATGCCCTCATCCTTGGTATTGATGCGGATTCTAGTTACCTTGCTTCCGTCCAGATCCAGGGTGTAGTACATCTCCTTGCTCTCAGTAGGAGCTGCCATCATAGCACCAGGGATTTCCTGCTCCGCATATACAACGGTTACGTCAGCGCCGCTGGCAACATGAGCATTAATCAGAGCCTTGAAATCAAAGTTCACTGCAATATTGGCATCTGCCATTACCACATACTTTTCCTTCTGGGACTTTAAGAAGGTTAAAATACTTGCCAGAGCCTCAACACGGCCGTCATAAACCTTAACGCCCTTCTCTGCAAACGGAGGAACGATATTCAATCCGCCGTTCTTACGGGTCAGATCCCACTCACGGCCAGATCCTAAATGATCCATCAGAGAATGATAATTCTTACGAACCGGTAACGAAATATTGTCAATTCCGCAGTTTACCATGCTGGAAAGGATGAAATCCACCATACGATAACGGCCTGCAAAAGGAATGGAAGCCATGGAACGCTCTGTAACCAGCTCCGGTACCCAGTTATCATAGCTGTTTGGGAAAATAATACCCAGTGCATTTACGTTAGAGTTAATCATTGTACCTCACCACCTTTTACATTATTATAAACCATAGCATTCGGGCCGATCTTCGCGCCCTCACCGATATAAACGCCAGGACCTACCGTCGCTACGCCCTTCTCGGTTTCGGTAGGCATAGCGCCGACTACGGCATTCTCGCCGATCACTGCGTTCTCAGCTACGATACAATGCTTAACAACTGCACCTGCCTTGATCACGGTGCCGCCCATAACAACCGCATCCTCCACAACAGCGCCCGCCTCTACCTGTACGCCGGCGTACAGAATGGAGTGCTTCACTTCGCCGGAAATGCGGCAGCCATCGGTAATCATAGAATTCTCAACAACAGCATCTGCGCTGATCCGGTGTCCGGTCATACCGCTGTTGCGGCTGAAAATCTTCCAGTTGTCATCAAATAAGTTAATACCACTGTGCTCCGGATCCAGAACCTCCATATTTGCTTCCCATAAGGAGGAGATGGTTCCTACATCCTTCCAGTAGCCGTCAAAGTGATATGCATACATGTTGCGGCCATCACGAAGAAGGTTTGGAATAATGTTATTGCCAAAGTCATTCTCAGAGTTGGGGTCTTCCTCATCCTCGATCAGATACTTTCTTAAGATGTCCCAGTTGAAAATGTAGATACCCATAGATGCCAGGTTAGACTTCGGATTCTTCGGCTTCTCCTGGAACTCGGTGATCTTATCATTCTCATCGGCTACCATCAGACCAAAACGGGATGCCTCATCCCACGGCACTTCCATAACGGCTACGCTGAACTCAGCGCCCTTCTCCTTATGGAAACGTAAGAAATCGCTGTAATCCTGCTTGCAGATCTGGTCACCGGACAGAATGATCACATACTGTGGATTGTAACGCTCAATAAAGGAAATGTTCTGGTAGATCGCATTAGCCGTACCCTTGTACCAGTCGGAACCGGATGCCTGCTGATAAGGCGGAAGTACGTGAACGCCGCCGTACAGACGGTCCAAGTCCCAAGGCTGTCCATTGCCTATGTACTCATTCAGAACCAGCGGCTGATACTGGGTCAGGATACCAACCGTATCGATGCCAGAGTTTACGCAGTTTGATAACGGGAAATCGATAATACGATATTTTCCGCCAAAAGGAACTGCAGGTTTTGCCAGTTTCTGAGTCAGTGCGTACAGACGTGAGCCCTGACCACCGGCAAGAAGCATTGCAATCATCTCTTTTGCCATAATAATGCCCCCTATTAATTATTAAATGTTTGAATTATTCCATGTCCGTCCTATCGGTCGGCGCAGGTATAACACTAGATATATTATACCATTAACTGTCAAAAAATAACAGCCCTTTGTGCAAATTTTTCATTTTAATAAAAATTAACCAACACAATCTTTACACTTCCTTTACTTTTGTGATACAGATTATGCAAATTTGCCAAAAAGGACAAATGACCGCTTCTGACAGGCGTTCCTTTCATTAACGTAGTTGCTGACGGATTGGAGTAAAAATGAAAAAATATAAAATTTGCGAGATGCATTATGAATATGAATATGAAAAAAATTTCATTAGAAACAAAAAACAGATCCTTAATAAAATAAGGATCTGCATCAGCTCCCGAGGGGACTTGAACCCCTGACCTACTGATTACGAATCAGTTGCGCTACCGACTGCGCTACGGAAGCAATTATAAAATCATGGAAAAAACAAGGCTGCTGCTTTCGCAACAGCCTATGACCAATCCGGGAATCGAACCCGGGTTTACGCCGTGAGAGGGCGTCGTCTTGACCGCTTGACCAACAGGCCGTATGTTTTATAATAGAATCGAGGCGACGTGATTCGAACACGCGACCTCTGCGTCCCGAACGCAGCGCTCTACCAAACTGAGCCACGCCTCGATTA
>JAUNOF010000063.1 GCA_030537215.1 Lachnospiraceae bacterium | reverse complement strand
CTTTTTAAAAAGCTTTATTCTATTTTTGTATTTCTTCGTGAAACAGCCCTAGCGGAATTCTTATGCGTTTTTTCGCCGTCCTAAATCCCTTCGATTTTCTCCTCAATCCGCAGAAGCTGGTTATATTTCGCTGTCCGCTCTCCCCGGCACGGCGCTCCGGTCTTGATCAGCTCCGTCCCCATTCCTACAGCCAGATCTGCAATGGTGCTGTCCTCCGTCTCGCCGGACCGGTGGGACATGATGGTGGTGTAGCCGTTCAGCCTTGCAAGCTGGATCGCTTCCATGGTTTCTGTTAAGGTTCCAATCTGATTTGGCTTGATCAGGATTGCGTTGGCACTGTGGTCCGTAATGCCTTTCTGGAGCCTGCTGCAGTTCGTGACAAACAGATCGTCTCCAACCAGCCGGACCCGGCCGCCGATCTTTCCAGTCAGAGTTCTCCAGCCTTCCCAGTCCTCCTCATCCATAGGATCTTCAATGGAATAGATGGGATAGGTGTCCACCAGCTTGATCCAGTATTCCATCATCTGATCCCGGTTATAGGTCTGGCGCTGCTTTGGGAGGGTGTAAAATCCAGGACCAAGCTCCGTATTTTTCCACTCGCTGGCCGCCGCATCCAGTGAAATCATAAAGTCGGTTCGCTCCTTAAAGCCGGACAGCCGGACAGCATCCAGGATCAGCTCAATCGCCTCCTCACCGCTTCTCACATCTGGTGCAAATCCACCCTCGTCACCTACTGCAGTAGAAAGGCCCCGCTCCTTTAACAGCTTTTTCAGCACCTGGTACACCTCAGCGCACCATCTGGTTCCTTCCCGAAAGGAGGAGGCGCCCATAGGAAGGATCATAAATTCCTGGATATCCACAGAATTATCGGAATGAGCGCCGCCGTTTAAAATATTCATCATAGGCATGGGCAGCTTATTGCCGTAAATGCCGCCGATATACTGGAATAACGGAAGCTGATAGGCGGCGGCAGCAGCCCGCGCACAGGCCAGGGATACACTTAAGATGGCATTGGCCCCCAGCTTTCCCTTATTATCCGTCCCATCCGCTTCCCGCAGCAGATGATCGATATTTCTCTGATCTCTCACATCCTCAAACATCATCACCTCTGCCAGCACCGTATTTACTGCATTGACTGCCTTCTGCACGCCTTTTCCATGGTACCGGTTTCCGCCGTCCCGCAGCTCGACAGCTTCATGCTGGCCGGTAGATGCACCGGAGGGCGCCGCCGCTCTTGCCCAGGCGCCGCCTTCCAGGTGAACCTCTGCCTCCACAGTGGGATTTCCTCTGGAATCCAGAATCTCTCTTCCGTAAACTGCAGCAATCTCATATTTCTCATTCATAAAAATAAGCCTCCTTGCCATAATCCAGAATATTGTTCTGATTCAAAATCCTCGCTGATTCCGAGTGATTTTGTTTCCTATGGTAAGGATGGCTTATTTTTCTGTTTTTATTCAGATCAGATTCTTGTATCCGCTTTGATGCTTGCTTAAAATCTTACCGCAGCATGGCGCCTGTTCCATGGCCCTATGCACGCAGCTCGATTCCCAGATTCTTCAGGCCATTTAAGATCTTCTTCATAGCTGCATTTACATCTTCGTCCGTCAGCGTCCGGTCCTTTGCACGGAATACGATGGAATATGCCACCGACTTAAAGCCTGCCACGATCTGGCTGCCCTCGTAGATATCAAACAGCTGATAGCTCTCCAGGATCTTGCCGCCTCTCTGTGCGATTACATCCTCGATCTGGCCTACCATGATGCTCTTTGGAACTACCATGCTGATATCTCTGGTCACAGCCGGATGCTTTGCGATTCCGGTATACTTCCGGTCGAAGCTTGCAAATGGAGTTACATTCGGCATATCCAGCACAGCTACATATACCTTCTCACCAATCTTATAATTGTCGGCGCAGTCTGGGTGCAGCTCGCCCATGTAGCCTACCACTACATTATTATAGATGATGTCTGCCTTTCTTCCTGGATGGAGGAAGGGATGATCACAGTCTGGATTATAATGTACCTTCTGATTCATTCCGATCTTATCGAAGAATTCCTCTACCACGCCCTTCATGGTAAAGAAATCGCCCTCGCCGTACATGCCTAATGTAAACTGCATCCGCTCATCCGGCAGCTCGGTCAGCGGCAGAGCTTTCGGCATATAGATATTGGCCAGTTCATAAAGCTTTACATTCTTATTCCGGCGGTTATAATTGGTGGAGAGGGAGGTCAGCATGCCGTTTAATGGAGAAGTACGCATAATGCTGAAGTCCTCGCCCAGAGGATTCATAATGGTGATCGCCTGGCGCAGCACCGAATCCTCTGGCAGCAGCAGCTTGTCAAATACCTTCGGGCTCTCGAAGGAGTAAGTCATTCCCTGGGAGAAGCCGGAGAATTCTGCGATCTCTCTTGCAATCTCCTCCACCCGCAGCTTAAAGGACAGCTTGCCGGTGGTTGCCTCGCCGGACGGCAGGGTGGTTGGGATCTTATCATAGCCGAAGAATCTTGCAACCTCCTCTGCGATATCAGCCGGACGCTCCAGATCCTGTCTCCAGGTAGGTGCGATCACCTCCTGAGTTTCTTCATCAAAGCCTAAATCCAGCATCTTGAAGTAACCCTTCATGGTTGCCTCGTCGATATCGGTTCCCAACAGCTTGTTCACCTTTTTGGCGCTGAATGGGATCCGCTTTTCTTCCTTCTTCACCGGATAGATATCGATGATGCCGCCAACCACCTCGCCGGCGCCCAGCTCCTCAATCAGCTGGCAGGCGCGGTTGATGGCTTCCTCTGCATTGTTGGGATCCAGGCCCTTTTCAAATTTTCCGGAAGCATCGGTACGAAGCCCTACCCGCTTGGCAGACAAGCGGATATTGGTGCCGTCAAAGCAGGCTGCCTCAAATACCATGGTCTTAACATCATCGGTGATCTTGCTGTTCTCACCGCCCATGATTCCGGCAATTCCCACTTCCTTGTCCCCGTCATTGATCATCAAAACGTCCTTGTCCAGCTTCCGGATCTGTCCGTCCAATGTCTGGAACTCATCGCCGTCCTTGGCACGCTTTACCACGATCTCATGGCCTGCCAGCAGATCATAATCGAAGGCGTGCATAGGCTGTCCGTACTCCTCCATCACATAGTTGGTGATATCAACGATATTGTTGATGGGACGGATGCCGCAGGCGGCCAGGCGGCGCTTCATCCATTCTGGTGAAGGAGCCAGCTTAATATTCTTTACCATGCGGGCACAGTACCGGGGGCAAAGATCCGCGTCTTCTACCCGTACCTTTAAGAAGTCATTAATATCCTCATCATTTCCGGTCTTTGCTACAACCGGCGGATGGAAGGGCAGACGGAAGGTGGCAGCGGCCTCTCTTGCAATTCCTACCACGCTGTAGCAGTCTACACGGTTTGAGGTGATCTCATACTCATGTACTACATCATGAAGACCCAGAAGCTCCACCGCATCCGCTCCCGGCACGCTGTCCTCCGGCAGAATGTAGATTCCCATTTCCGGCGCATCCGGGTACATCTCCCGGGAGGAGCCCAGCTCCTCGATGGAGCACATCATACCGTTTGACTCAATTCCTCTTAATTTACCTTTCTTGATCTTGATTCCATCCTCCGGAAGAGGACCGCCGTCATGTCCTCCGGCTACCTTTCCTCCGTCTAATACCACCGGAACCTTGTCGCCTTCCTTTACATTCGGCGCTCCGGTTACAATCTGGATGGTCTCGGTTCCGATGTTTACCTGGCAGATAATCAGCTTATCGGCATCTGGGTGACGCTCAATCTTTAAGATCTCGCCTACTACAATCTTTTCCAGGTTCTTGTCCAGGCATTCATAGCCCTCTACCTTGGTTCCGGACAGAGTCATGGCATCCATGTATTCCTGTGCAGTCACGTCCAGATCCGGTACATATGCTTTAATCCATGCTAATGATGTATTCATGATTTTCTCCTTCTATCTGTTCTGGCTTTTATCATTCTTTTTTTCTTCCTCCCCCGACTCCGATGTGCTCCAAGTTCGAAAGGCTTCGCCTTTCTCACTTGACGGCATTCGCCGTATACCTGGAATTCGCCGCACTCTGCGGGACGAAAGCGAGCTTTCCTCCCGCAGAGAACGTCGCCTTCCAGGTGCACATCTCATTGGGGATCAAAACTGCTTTAAAAATCTTTCGTCGTTTTCGTAGAGCAGTCTCATGTCGTCGATTTCGTATTTTAACAGTGCGATTCGCTCCAGGCCTACGCCGAAGGCAAAGCCAGTGTATTCCTCCGGATCGATGCCGCACATCTCGAATACGTGGGGATGAACCATACCGCAGCCTAAGATCTCGATCCAGCCGGAGCCCTTGCAGAACCGGCAGCCCTTGCCGCCGCACTTGAAGCAGGTCACATCCACCTCGGCGCTTGGTTCAGTGAATGGGAAATGATGGGGACGGAATTTTACCTTGGTATCTTCGCCGAACAGCTCCTTGGCGAACTCAGCCAGAGTTCCTTTTAAGTCGGCAAACGTGATATTCTTGTCCACTACCAGTCCCTCGATCTGATGGAAGGATGGGGAATGGGTAGCGTCCACCTCGTCAGAACGGAATACACGGCCAGGCGCGATCATACGGATCGGCAGCTTGCCCTTTTCCATCACACGGGCCTGAACCGGGGAAGTCTGGGTGCGGAGCACAATGTCCTTGTTGATATAGAAGGTATCCTGCTCATCCTTTGCCGGATGATTGGCTGGGATATTCAGCTTCTCAAAGTTGTACAAGTCATACTCTACCTCAGGGCCCTCTACTACCTCATAGCCCATACCTACGAAGATTCGCTCAACCTCTTCCAGGGCAATGGTGTTTGGATGACTGTGTCCTACATTGCTCTTCTTGGCCGGAAGAGTGACATCGATCACTTCCTTCTTCATCTGCTCTTCTCTTGCTTTTCTGGCCAGCTCCTTCTTGGTAGCCTCCAGCTTCTCTTCAATCAGCGCTCGGGCATCATTTACCATCTGGCCTACCTTTGGACGGTCCTCTGGAGCTACCTCCTTCATGCTCTTTAATACGCTGGTCAGCTCACCCTTCTTGCCCAAATAAGCAACGCGGATATCATTTAACTTTTCCAGCGCATCAGAAGCCTCAATCTTAGCCAGCGCTTCTGCTTTGATTCTCTCTAATTGGTCTTTCATATCTTCTCTCCTTTTCGTTCTATGGTTACATGTGTGCTTAATTTCATGATTGGGTGAAGCACTTTTTGTTACATAGGAGATTCAGAATGAGTTTCCTATGTAAGAACAAAAAACCCCGCCCCTTCCGGTAAAAGAAGGGACGAGGTCATTATCTCGCGGTACCACCCTAGTTCCTGCCGCCTCAAAAACCTGTGTTTCCAACCAGAACATCGTTCCGTCTAAACACAGCTTCTCTCCAGCCTTTCTGCAGGCACTCATCTGTACGTAACGTGCACAATCCGTCACAGCCTACTTGCTGATCAATCCAATCTGCTTTCAGCGATGCAGCTCTGATGGGAATTTCGAACATTTACAGGAACCTGGGAAAGCTTACAGCCAGTGACTCTCCCTCTCTGACGGAAAGTAAATGCCTACTTACATCTTCACAGCCTTTTCAAAACTAAAATTTATTCTAACTGGATTTACCGGAATTGTCAATACTGATTTTCTGTGGTTTCCATAATTACCAAAACCGCTACGGAACCTGGTAATCCGATTCACAACGCAAGAAATGCTTCAAAACCAGTCCATTCTACCGTTATTCGACTTATAAAATGGCTGAAAAACGCAATTCTACCAGCCCTCGATTGTCAAATCCCACTTTACACAGTACAATAAAGGACAAACAGCCACGGAGGGAATAATCATGTTTGAAATTAACAAGCAAAAAATGGGGGCGTTTATAGCAGAACTGCGAAAAGAAAAGGGACTTACGCAAAAAGAACTTGCAAAGCTGCTTTTCATATCGGATAAAGCTGTCAGTAAATGGGAAACTGCTGCCAGCATTCCAGATACGGCCCTTTTGATCCCATTAGCTGATGCACTGGGCGTTACAGTAACGGAGCTTCTGATGGGGCAGCGGATTGAAAAAAGCCGCCCTATAGATCCTGCACAAATGGAGCAGATCGTAAAGACGGCAATCTCATATTCAGATGAAACGCAGCTCAGGGTCTACCAGCTTAAAAGTCGATGGCCGCTGATTTATACTGCATCCCTGCTGGCTGCATGCATGGGACTGCTTTTGAATAAGTTCAACGGTTCTCTAACGGAACGCCTGCTTACCAGCACACTGCTGAGTATGATTTTTGGAGGATATTTCTGTTTCTTTGCCAAAGTGAAGTTACCAGCATACTATGATGAACATCGCATCTGCGCCTACAGCGATGGCTTTTTCCGAATGAATGTTCCTGGACTTTCCTTTAATAATCGAAACTGGCCTCACATTTTGAATGTCGGGCGGATCTGGGCAGCAGCGGTAATGATCGCTTATCCGGTATTTCATTATGCGATGATGACCTTGCTTCCGGAACTCTGGAGCATTCTGGAACTTTCTGTGATGCTGCTTCTTACACTTGGCGGACTATTTATCCCAATTTATATGGTAGGGAAGAAATTCCAATAACTATTCTTCCATATGATCCAGAAATCCAGAGCTGTACCTTTCCGTTCCATCCGGCAAGATCCACATGGCCTCCACACCATCCAGATCTTCGATAAATTCCAGCCCTTCCTCCTGCTCCATATTAAAGACAGCAGTGGACAATGCATCTGCCAGGCCGGAATCGGGGCAGAGAATCACCACGGACACATACTCCTTCCATGGCATAAGGAGCTCTGGATGAATAATATGGTGATACTGTACGCCGTCTACCGTATAATACCGCTGATAGGTTCCGCTCTGCACCAGAGACAAATCCTGGAGCTCCATAATATGAAGATTTTTCTCTTCACTGTCCAGATCCGGGTTCTGGATTCCTACCTGCCACAAGCTTCCATCAGGCTTGCTGCCAATCGCTCTGGTATTTCCGCCCACACTGACCAGCGCATGAAGCAAACCATCCTCCTCCAGCTTCCTGCAGACCATTTCGGTGGCATAGCCCTTTGCCACAGCGCCTACGTCAAGACTCATTTCCGGATCCTCCAAATACACGGTGGATGCCTTTCTGTCGATCTTCAGCTTGGTAATATCTGTATGCTCTGCTAACCTCTCAAGTTCTGCCATAGGCGGAAGGGCAGCATGTTCCGGATCATCGATTCCCTCCATCCGGTAATGATGCCAGAGCGAAAGTACGCTTCCCATGGCAGCATTCACCCGTCCGCCAGTCTCCTGGTACATCTCCACAGCTTCCTCCAGCAGATCGATGATCCGCACATCCACCTCCACCGGCCGGATCCCTGCATTGTCGTTTATGGTTTTGATATTATTGATCCCCGGGTAGTCATTGTAGATATCATAAAGCTGGTGATATTCCTCCAACTCAGTTTTCAGCTCCTGGGCATAAGCAGTAAAGGTATCCTTATCCAGAGAATATCCCACCATAGTAGTTACCGTGTCAAATACCCCCAGAAAGGATGCCTGATACCGGGTAAGAGACTGGTCATATCCCCCAGTTGTCTCCGAAGCGGTAATTGATTCTTCCGTCTGCATATAATGCGTCTGTTCCTGACTGCAGCCGGTGAGAAGGATTCCGGTTAAAATCAGTTGGATCAGCCATGTTCCTGCTGGAACACGGCTGATCCTAATAATTCCCGTCATACGGCTACTCTGCATCTGCCACAGCCTTCGCCACAGCCGTCTGGAAGTCGCTGATACCAACGGTCACACTGGCAGTAAGGTCTGCATCAGTGGCCTTTCCATCCTCTCCTACTGCAATTCCAGTCACTTCATCTACAGTCTTTCCTGCAATATATTCGGAGAATGCATCTGCCTGCTCGTACCACTCTTTACCGATCTGAGAGGCTTTCTTCATGCCGTAGCTGTCACCCAGCTCCTTTTTCGTCTTAACATCCGCCTCAAGATCTGAGGTGATCACGCCAGACCCGTCAAAGGTCACAGTTCCCTGAGATGCGTCGATAATGCTTCCGGTAATCACTCCCTCTGCATCTGTAGTTACTGCTGCAAAGATGGAATATGCCTGACACTGCCCGTCCCCGTCGGCAGACGCATCCTTGGACTTCTCCATATTCGTCACAATTCCAAGTCCCAGCTGATCTCCCTCCTGGGTTCCGATCTCAACTGCATTCCTTACAGCCTCCACCACCGCTTTCTGATAATCCCCGATGGCAACCGTCATACCAACGGAAAGATCTGCATCCGTGGTCTTTCCATTCTCTCCTACTGCAATTCCAGCCACTTCCTTTGCCGTCTTTCCGATCACATAATTCTCAAAGGCCTCTGCCTGCTCATACCACTCCTTGCCAATTCCCGAAGCTGCCTTCATGCCGTAGCTATCGCCCAGCTCTTTTTTCGTCTGGAACTCTTCCTTCCAGACTACCTTGCCTTCCGAGGTAAAGTTCATCACGCTCTGAGCCATATCCAGCTTACAGGATAAGATCCGGCCCTCTTGATCAATAATAACGGCCGCCACAACTGCGTCCACCTCAGCTGTTCCATCCGACTCTCCTGCATCCTTGGACTTTTCCATGGAATGAATGACAGCCATACCAGTCCGCAGTCCGCCTTCGTAGGTGTAAGCGCTGATTGATCCTGACTGTCCTGCATCAGCGGCAGCCTTCGCCACAGCCGTCTGGAAGTCGCTGATACCAACGGTCACACTGGCAGTAAGGTCTGCATCAGTGGCCTTTCCATCCTCTCCTACTGCAATTCCAGTCACTTCATCTACAGTCTTTCCTGCAATATATTCGGAGAATGCATCTGCCTGCTCGTACCACTCTTTACCGATCTGAGAGGCTTTCTTCATGCCGTAGCTGTCACCCAGCTCCTTTTTCGTCTTAACATCCGCCTCAAGATCTGAGGTGATCACGCCAGACCCGTCAAAGGTCACAGTTCCCTGAGATGCGTCGATAATGCTTCCGGTAATCACTCCCTCTGCATCTGTAGTTACTGCTGCAAAGATGGAATATGCCTGACACTGCCCGTCCCCGTCGGCAGACGCATCCTTGGACTTCTCCATATTCGTCACAATTCCAAGTCCCAGCTGATCTCCCTCCTGGGTTCCGATCTCAACTGCATTCCTTACAGCCTCCACCACCGCTTTCTGATAATCCCCGATGGCAACCGTCATACCAACGGAAAGATCTGCATCCGTGGTCTTTCCATTCTCTCCTACTGCAATTCCAGCCACTTCCTTTGCCGTCTTTCCGATCACATAATTCTCAAAGGCCTCTGCCTGCTCATACCACTCCTTGCCAATTCCCGAAGCTGCCTTCATGCCGTAGCTATCGCCCAGCTCTTTTTTCGTCTGGAACTCTTCCTTCCAGACTACCTTGCCTTCCGAGGTAAAATTCATCACGCTCTGAGCCATATCCAGCTTGCAGGATAAGATGCGGCCTTCATTATCAATCACTACAGCCGCCACAACTGCATCTACCTCAGCCGTTCCCTCTGACTCTCCTGCATCCTTGGACTTTTCCATGGAATGTACCACAGCCATGCCCGTCCGCAGACCGCCTTCATAAACCTCATCTTCAAGCTCTTCCGCCGCTGCTTCTGCCCCGCCAGTGGTCTCAGAGGCTTCCGCTGCTGCTTCTGTCTCCGGATCTGCATCATCCATCACTGGAATTTTCCCAGAAGCCTGCTCCAACGCCTGCTCCACTGCCTTCATAGCAGCCGTGCTGGTAATGGTGCTTCCGGATACAGCATCCACCATAGCCGTCTGGGACTGTATAAACGCAGGTGCCAGCTGTTCCAGCGCCGCCCCGCCGACCTCCGGTGTTTCTCCTGCGCCCTTCAGCTCCACGGAAAGAATGGCAGAATCGGATACAGTTACCGTTGCTACTACATCACCGCCGAATCCTTCGGCACTGCCCACATAAGTGCCAGGTGTATAGCTGATATTTCCAACAACTGCTGAATGGATCGCCTGATACAAAGGCTCCGAGCAGACGATTACGCCTGCAGACAGCACTGCCATAACTCCTAATCCTACATATCCCTTTTGCTTCTGTGTCATCTTAAACCCTCCTGATAGATCCTTTTTGCAGTTTGATATTTTTTTCACATAAAATACAGAAATTATTTTTATTGTAATGTAGTTCCTGTTAAATTTCAACTATATTTTTTAACCAGGCAAAAATTTTGTCATAAAGAAAAAATTTCCAGCTTGTTTTCCTATTATCCCGAAAATAAGCTGGAAATTCTCATAATCCATGATTCCGTTGTAATACCTCTTATCGCTGCAGATCAAATCTCTTCCCTGCAGCCGATTCAGCTCACTGCAAACTGGCTGTTATAAAGCTCTGAGTAAAATCCGCCCTGCGCCAACAACCCTTCATGAGTTCCCTGCTCGATGATATGGCCATCTTTCATCACCAGAATCACATCTGCTTCCTTAATGGTGGACAGCCGGTGTGCCACAATAAAGCTGGTCCGTCCCTCCATCATCTTGGAGAATGCCCGCTGAATCCGTATCTCAGTTCTGGTATCGATGGAAGAGGTAGCCTCGTCTAAAATCAGCATCGGAGGCAGGCACAGCATCACTCTGGCAATGCACAGAAGCTGTTTTTGTCCCTGGGACAGATTCCCGCCGTCCTCGGAGATCACGGTGTCATATCCATTTGGCATCCTCTTGATAAAGCTGTGGGCATGGGCCTCCTTGGCCGCCGCGATCACTTCCTCCATGGAAGCCTCTGGATGGCCGTAGGCGATATTTTCCCGGATGGTTCCAGATTTTAACCAGGTTTCCTGAAGCACCATGCCGTAGCTGGTCCGCAGGCTCTTTCTGGTCACATTCCGGATATCATGTCCATCTACGGAGATGGATCCGCTGTTTACATCATAAAACCGCATCAGCAGATTGATCACGGTAGTCTTGCCGCATCCGGTAGGACCCACCAGGGCGATCCTCTGGCCTGGCTTTACCTTCAGGCTGAAATCCTCAATCAGCTTTACTTCCGGCACATAGGAGAAGTTCACATGGTCTAAGGTTACCTGGCCGGACACATCATGAAGTACCTCCGCATCCGGTGCATCCTGTGAGATAGCCGGCTGGTCCATCAGATCAAATACACGAGAAGCAGAGGCCAGTGCATTCTGAAGCTCCGTCACCACGCCGGAGATCTCGTTAAACGGCTTAGTATATTGATTTGCGTAATTTAAAAAGCTGGAAAGCTGACCAACCGTCAGGAATCCCCGAATCACACCGTAAGCCCCTGCTGTACCTACCCCTGCGTAAACCAGACCATTGACAAACCGGGTAGCCGGATTGGTGATGGAGGAGAAAAAGGTTGCCCGCAGGCTGTAGCCTGCCAGACGCTGATTGATCTCCTCAAACTGCTGCTGGGACTCTGCCTGGTGACCGAAGGCCTGAACCACCTTTAGATTCCCCAGATTTTCATCGATCAGGGAGGTCAGCTGGCCCCTTGCCTCTGACTGCTTCTGGAACATGGTAAAGGTACGCTTTGCAATAAAGCTGGCAACCAGGAAGGAAACCGGGGTAATGCACACCACCACCAGCGTGATCAGCGGATTGATGGAAAGCATGAAAAGAAGGGTCCCAACAATGGTCATTACACCGGTAAACAGCTGGGTAAAGCCCAGCAGAAGGCCTTCCGAAAACTGGTCGATATCGGCAATGATGCGGCTGACCAGATCTCCTGTAGGATGGACATCCAGATAGCTTAATGGCAGCACCTCCAGATGATTAAATGCTCTGGTCCGGATATCCTTCACCACCCGGTAGGTAATCACGTTGTTGATATGGTTCATCAGCCACTGGGCTGCCGCTGTGATCAGCACGGCCACGCCGATCTTAGTCAGCACCTTTGTCAGTGCTGCATAATCCACCTGTCCAGGACCGATGATCATGTCCACCGCCTGGCCGATCAGCACTGGAACATACAAAGTCAGCGCCACGGTTACTGTAGCCATCAAAATAGAAGCGGCTACTGCAATCCGATATTTTTTGATATAAGTTAAAATCCGCTTTAAGGTCGCTGTGGAAACGGCCTTATCTAATTTTTTCTTACTGGCCATCCCGCTCTACCTCCTCCTTCGAAAACTGTGACAGACAAATTTCCCGATACAGCTGGCAGCTGTTTAACAGCTCCTTATGGGTACCTTTGCCTGCCAGCTTTCCATCATCCAGAACCAGGATCTGGTCTGCATGTTTAATGGTGGCTGCACGCTGGGATACCAGGAATACGGTCATATCGCCGGTGCTTTCCTGAATCGCCTTTCTAAGCCTTGCGTCAGTGGCAAAATCCAGTGCAGATGCACTGTCGTCTAAAATCAGGATCTCCGGATTTCTTACCAATGCCCTTGCGATGGTAAGGCGCTGCTTCTGGCCGCCGGACAGATTCCGTCCGCCCTGATCGATGGAAAGCTCCAGCCCCTTTCCCTTGCTGTCCACAAACTCTCTGGCCTGGGCGATATCCAGGGCACGGTAGATCTCCTCATCGGTAGCATCCTTCTTGCCCCAGCGCATATTGTCACGAAGGCTTCCTTTGAACAGAACCGCCCGCTGAGGAACCACTCCGATCTTCTCCCGCAGGCTGTCTAAGGAGTAATCCCTGACATCGATCCCATCCACCAGAACGCTTCCGGCGGCTGCATCATAAAACCGTGGGATCAGATTGACCACTGTAGATTTACCAGAACCAGTACCGCCGATAATGCCGATGGTTTCTCCCTTTTTCACACAGAAATCAAGGTTGGATAAGGATTCCTCCTTTGCCCCGGCATAGAGGAAGGATACATTTTGAAAAACAACCTTATCCATGCCCTCCTTTGCTTTTTCTCTATGGCCAGATTCCCGGGCCTGACTGGTTCTGCTTCGGACTGCATCAGCCTTTTCTTTTATACTTGGCTCCAGCCGGAAGATGGAGTCTACACGGTTCATACACGCCACCGACTTGGAGATGGTGATGATCAGATTGGCCAGCTTGATCAATTCTACCAGAATCTGAGACATATAGTTGACCAACGCCACCACCTTGCCCTGGGTAATGATCCCTGCGTCCACCTGTACGGCTCCTACCCAGATCACGGCAACCGTTGCAAAATTGATCATAATATAAGTGACAGGGTTCAGCAGGGCGGAAATCTTCCCCACGAATACCTGAAACGTTACCAGAAGGCCGTTCTCCTCCTCAAACCGGGCGGTTTCACTCTTCTGCCGGTTAAAGGCCCGGATGACACGGACACCCAGAAGGTTTTCCCTGGTGGTAAGCATCACCTGGTCCAGCTGCTTCTGAACCTTCTTATAAAGAGGCATGCTGATCAGCAAAATACCAAAAACCACGATGGAAAGCAGCGGAATCACTGCCACAAAAACCAGGGCGGCCTTGAAATTTACGGTAAATGCCATGATCATTGCGCCGAACACCACAAAAGGCGACCGGAGAAACAGGCGGAGCACCATATTGATGCCGGTCTGCACCTGATTGATATCACTGGTCATCCGGGTGATCAGGGTCGATGTCCCCACTGTATCAATCTCCGAATAGGACAGATGGGAAATGTGAGAAAACAAATCGTTTCTCAGACAGGTTGCCGTAGATACCGCCGCCTTCGCTGCAAAATACTGGGCAGTCAGGGAACAGGCAAGGCCGATCACGCCCAGAAGGATCAGCAGGCCGCCCATCTTTATGATGTATGCAGCATCCTGGTTCTTGATCCCCACATCGATCATACTTGCCACTACCAGCGGGACAAACAGCTCGAAGCTGGCTTCCAGCATCTTGAACAACGGCCCCATGATGCTTTCCAGCTTGTAGTTTGACAGATAGCTTAACAGTCTTTTCATCTCATTTTCCTCGTATCTTATTTTACCGTGTACAGCGGCTTTGGGAGAATCTGTCTGTACGTTGGCGGATACATTATACCATGGTTTGTCTGAGGGAGCAAGACGGATTTCACGCACTGTCTTGGAAGTCCACTACCGGGAGTTACTGTTCATGTTTGTTCACAGCAGCTGGCAAAAATTTATGAAAATCGTTAATGATCTTGGTTCAGAAACCAGTAAAGGCCCCCGTACAGTCCGGGTCCCAGAGCACAGGCTCCGCCCAGATTGCCGATGGCCAAAAGCATGTCTGAAACGCCCAGTCCTTTGACAAGGGAGATAAGGACTGCACCCACTCCTCCAATGCAAAACCAGGCAGCCACATAAAGGAGCAGCGCCCTTTTGGCCGGATCCCCCGGCAGCCATGCCAGTTGTTTTACAGACAGGTTCCAAAGTATTGTTTTCATTTTGCTCCTCCTTTCCTGAAATCAATTCACTAACTATACAGGTATTTCTTGCCTTAACCTTATCAGCTTTTTTCAGCAGCCGCTATCACAAGTCTGCAAATTTCATGTAAGATTTCTGTAAATGGATACGGTGTTGCCTGACCGGAAAAAGAATGGTATACTGAAACAAAACTGCATTTCGAAAACTTATGATACGAGGAGTGTTGATATGAATCAAAATGACATTATCATTATCCATGGCACGAATTATAAAGAAATGGCCATCCAGGTGCTGGAGAAGGCGGATGTTGCTTCTGATATCGGTGACCGAAGCAAATCCGTTGCTTTAAAGCCTAATCTGGTGGTTGCCGCCCATCCGTCGGGAGGCGCTACCACCCACAGCGAGCTGCTGGCCGGAGTGATCCAGTACCTGCAGGATCATGGTTTCCAGAATATTTCCATCATGGAAGGTTCCTGGGTGGGAGATAATACCCAATCTGCATTTTCTGCTTCCGGCTATCGGGAAATTTCCAGAAAATATCATGTGCCTTTGATCGACCTGCAGCGTGACACCTACACCGAATACGAGGCCAAGGGTATGAAGATCAATTTATGTGATAAAGCGGCTGCTGTGGATTACATGATCAATATGCCGGTGCTGAAAGGCCATTGCCAGACTACTGTAACCTGTGCGCTGAAAAACAATAAAGGAATTATCCCCAATGTAGAAAAGCGCAAATTCCATACCATGGGCCTGCATAAACCCATCGCTCATTTAAATGTGATCGCACCAAATAATTTTATCCTGGTGGACAATATCTGCGGCGACCTGGACTTTGAGGAAGGCGGCAATCCGGTTACCATGAATCGGGTGCTTGGCTTCAAGGACCCGGTGCTCTGCGACAGTTACGTGTGTGACTGCATGGGGTATTCGGTGGACGATGTTCCATATATCCGTATGGCTGAAAAATTAGGCGTAGGCAGCACGGATACCGCCCATGCCAATTTCATATACTTAAATGAGGACCAGGGAACCAGCAAATTTAAGATGACCAGACGAGTACAGAATCTGGCAAAATATACAGACGCCAAGGATGCCTGCAGCGCCTGCTACGGTTCTCTGATCTATGCCCTGGACCGGTTAAATGACTCCGGCTCTCTGCGCAAGGGCCTTCCACCTATCTGCATCGGCCAGGGGTATAAGGGCCAGACCGGGGCCATCGGCGTGGGGCAGTGCACCTGCGGCTTCTCCAAGTTCTTAAAGGGATGTCCGCCGAAAGCCATTGACATGGTAGAGTTTTTGGAAGAAAATTGGAAATAATATTAGAACATGAAACAATAGATCTACATTGTTTAGAAGGGATGCCGGAGCGTTTATGATTGAATTTCTGCTGCAGGTCATACGACTGAAAGAAAAATTTACAAACGATGAGATCACCGTCTATGCGGCTCAGGCATCCTTTTTCACCCTGCTGTCCGCATTTCCATTCATTATGGTGCTGCTGACTGCGATCCAGATGATCCCCACCGTTTCCAAAGCAGATTTCCTGACCATCCTGGCAGCCATCATGCCGAAGCTTCTGACCTCTACGGTCATCTCCATCGTGGATGATTTGTTTACCAGGTCCCCCGGTCGGATGCTCTCCCTGACCGCGCTGCTGGCTATGTGGTCTGCCTCTAAGGGAATGCTTGCCATGTGCCGCGGCTTTAACCGGGTCTATCAGTGCCAGGGCCGCCGGGGATATTTCATGTCCCGCATTATCTGCACCGGATACACCATCTTGTTTGTGGCTGCCTGCGTCATATCCCTGGTGCTTTTGGTGTTCGGAACCGCTCTGCAGAATCTGATCCTCAGGATCTTTCCTCTTCTTGGGAAGATCACCGTTTATATCATCAGCTTCCGCACACTGCTGGCTCTGGCTATCCTGACCGCCATCTTTGCCGGATTGTACACCTTTATTCCGGATAAAAAGCAGACGCTCCGATACCAGCTTCCGGGAGCTGTTTTTTCTACGGTCTGCTGGATCGGATTTTCCTTTGCGTTTTCCATCTACTTTAATAATTTCAGCAATTATTCCTACATGTACGGCAGTTTAACTGCTGTGGTTCTGCTGATGCTGTGGCTGTATTTCTGTATCTGTATTTTGTTTTTGGGGGCGGAAATTAATTGCTTTTACGAAAGGTATAAAGCAGAGAACCATCATGATGCGTAATAGCATCTGATCTCATTCTCCCTTCTCAATCTCATGAAGCCGGATCAAATCCTTCACCAGATACTTTCCCTGCCGTTTTTCCAGTGTTCCCTCCTCAATCAGGGACAGCATAATATTATTCGCCGTCACCCTGCTGGTATTTGCAATGGAAGCCATCTCCCCACAGGTAAAGCGCAGATTCAGCCAGATCCCCTCCGGCGTTTCAATCCCATAGTTTTCGCACAGACAGATCAGAAGACTGGCAATCCGCTGTGAGGATTTATCAAAGGAAAGCATCGCCACCTGATAAATCAACATCCGGTTTTTGCGCGCCCCATACCGCAGCAGATGATTGGCCAATGCCTGATTTGTCTGAAACTGCCGCAGCAATTCCTTATGAGAAACGCAGTATACCTCTGATTCCATAATCGCCGTTGCCGTCATAGTATGAGGACAGCCCAGAATGCAGGCAATCTCCCCGATCATC
>JAUNOF010000062.1 GCA_030537215.1 Lachnospiraceae bacterium | reverse complement strand
CCAGGGTCAAAAGGTCGGAAATCCGATGCAAGCTTGCTTGCAAGAGGATTTTTGGGGTCAAAATACCTTTTGACCCCCAACATCATTATAATAGCAATATTTAGAAAAGGGAAGGAGAGTTTTCTGATGAACATAAAGCATTTTATTTTTGATCTGGACGGAACCCTTTGGAACACAACAGAGGTTTCTGCCGCAGCCTACAATCATGCACTGAGAGAGGATGGCAGAAGCCAGCTATGCGTCACACCAGATATGATTAAGCAGGAATTTGGAAAAACACTCAGGGCAATTGCTGACGACCTGTTCCCCCAGTTTCACCGTGATATCCGGGATGAATTGATGGAAAAATGCAGCGATGCCAATATTCAATTCCTGAGAAACACCAATTGCCCAATGCTGTATCCTGATGTTACAAAAACCCTTGCACAGTTATCCCAGCGCAGCAAGCTTTACATTGTCAGTAACTGTCAGTGCGGATACATCGAATTATTCCTGGATAAATATAATTTAAATCCTTATTTCACCGACATTGAATGCTATGGAACGAATCTGAAAAGCAAAGCAGAAAATATCCGGATCCTGATGGAGCGAAATCAAATCCTCGACGCTGTGTATGTAGGTGACACCGCCGGAGACTACCAGTCTTCCGTCCAGGCTGAAATCCCATTTATTTTTGCAGCCTATGGCTATGGCAGCGTTCCCCAAAGCACCTGCACGATCAACCGCTTTTCTGATCTGCTTCCTATCACTTCTCTGTAAAAAACAAGTCAGCAGTTGTTTCATCTTATCAAGCAGACATTCATCTATTCGCATTATGGATGTCTGCTTGATTGCTTTTACAGCTGCATAAATCATTACATTTCATTCTCTGTTATGATATAATTCATTTATTGCTCATCTCTGGTCAATTACCCTGCGGCAGACCGGAACCCAGTACATAAATCTATCGCTTTCACAAGGAGAACCAACCCATGGCAAAGAAAAATGCAAGAAACACCAGAGGAAAGATTGTCAGCGCAGCCTGGAAATTATTCTACGAACAAGGCTATGAGGACACTACCGTGGAGGAGATCATTGAGCTTTCCCAGACCTCCAAAGGCTCTTTCTACCACTATTTTGATGGAAAGGATGCGCTTTTAAGCACCTTAAGCAGCCTGTTTGATGAAAAATATGAGGAATTGATGGAAGCTCTGGATCCTGGTCTTCCCGCCATGGAAAAGCTCCTGTTTTTAAATGAGGAGCTGTTCGGCATGATCGAAAACAGCATCTCCATTGATCTGCTGGCCCGACTTCTCTCCACACAGCTGATCACCAGCGGTGAAAAGCATCTGTTAGATCACAACCGGATCTACTACAAGCTGCTGCGGAAGATTATCGCCCAGGGACAATCCGACGGGCAACTCACCACCAACTCAAGTGTCAGCGAGATGGTAAAGCTCTACGCCTTGTGTGAACGCGCACTTCTCTATGACTGGTGCCTCTGCGGCGGAGAGTACTCCCTGCGCCAGTACAGCAGCCGGATCATGCCAGGATTTTTGAGCAGCTTGTTGCCATAGCAGATGGTGAAATAGGTATCACAGCATGCAGAAAATTTTTAAGAATCTTTTTTGTATATAATTTATTTTTAAGAATCGTCTAGTTATTTTTCCTTTAAAATAAGGATTTCTTTTAATTCTAACAAAAATCGTACAGGATTTAGTCTATACTTGATTCTGTATTGTAGTCTATTTCTGATTATGCTATAATGCCCCCTATAGCCAAAGACGGCGATTCCCAGGCTTATCTGCGCTGCAGAAATGGATTAGTCTGGAAATCGCCGCAAATTTTTGAAACATCGGGAGGACATTAGTATGACATCAGGACAAGTAGGAATACTGGCCGCCATCATCATCTATCTGATGGGGATGGTTTATGTGGGCTTTTATTTCAGCAAAAAAGGAAGCGGTGATTCCACCGACGAATTCTATCTGGGAGGGCGGAAACTAGGCCCGCTGGTAACGGCAATGAGTGCAGAAGCATCTGATATGAGCAGTTGGCTCCTGATGGGACTTCCAGGGGTAGCCTACTTAACCGGCATTGCAGATGCCGGATGGACCGCCATCGGACTGGCTGTGGGCACTTATTTAAACTGGCTGATCGTAGCAAAGCGGCTGCGCCGCTACTCCATCGCCTGTGATGCTATCACCATTCCGGACTTTTTTTCCAAGCGCTACCGGGATCAGAAAAACATTCTTTCCTGCATTGCCGCCATTGTAATCCTGATCTTCTTTATTCCCTACACTGCATCTGGATTTAAAGCAGTAGGTACCTTATTCAGCAGTTTATTTGCGGTCGATTACCATGCTGCTATGATCATCGGTGCTATCGTGATCGTAGGCTATACTGTATTAGGCGGATTTATGGCGGTATCCACCACCGATCTGATTCAAAGCATTGTAATGAGCATTGCCCTGGTGGTGATCGTATGTTTCGGCATCAACATTGCCGGAGGCTGGGACGCCGTGGTGCAGAATGCAAAATCTTTAAGCGGATACCTGTCCATGACGCAGATCCACGACATGGCCTCCGGCACTGCTTCCCCTTATGGTTTTATCACCATTCTGTCTACACTGGCATGGGGACTTGGATACTTCGGCATGCCTCACATCCTGCTCCGCTTTATGGCAATCAGTGATGAAAATAAGCTGACCCTCTCCCGCCGGATCGCATCTGTGTGGGTGGTGATCTCCATGTTTGTGGCGATTCTGATCGGTATCATCGGCTACGGTGTCTCTGTAGCAGGAAAAATCAATCTGTTCACCAGCAGTTCCGAATCCGAGACCATCGTCATCCGTCTGGCAGACCTGCTGGGAAGGAATGGTCTCCTGCTTTCCATCATCGCCGGGGTGGTTCTGGCCGGAATTCTTGCCTGCACCATGTCCACAGCCGATTCCCAGCTCCTTACCGCTGCTTCCGGCGTGTCCCAGAATCTGCTGCAGGACTTCTTAAAAATCAGGATGAACACTAAATCCTCCATGCTGGCAGCCCGCCTTACTGTGCTGGGAATCGCACTGGTAAGCATCTTTCTGGCATGGAATCCTGACAGCTCCGTATTCACCATCGTTTCCTTCGCATGGGCAGGCTTTGGAGCTGCATTCGGACCAGTTATGCTGTTCTCCCTGTTCTGGAAGCGCACCAACTTCGCCGGTGCACTGGCCGGCATGATCGCCGGCGGCGTGATGGTATTTGTATGGAAATACGGTGTGCGGCCTTTAGGCGGTGCCTGGAATATTTATGAGCTGCTTCCTGCATTTATCGTAGCCTCCCTGGCAATCTTGATTGTATCACTGGCTACCGCCCCGCCTTCCAAGGAAATCTGCGACGAATTTGATTCCATTGGAAAATAAATGAGCAGGCTCCTTATAAGCAGCGCTTAGTCACTTAGCCGCTTAGTCCTCTGAGACATAGATACAAAAAGCCGCCTTAATAGATAAAATATGAGCAAGGCATCTATTCTAAAACAACGGCACTCCAGACCGTTCTTTCAAACCATCTGGAATGCCGCTGCTTTAATCCTCATCCTTACTGCAGATCTGAACCCGATGCAGATACTTCTCTTTTGTTGCCATCCCCCCGCGTATATGGCGTTCTGATTTATTTACATTCAATACAATGCGGGCCTGGGCAGCAAGGGATGGATTAATATGTTCCAGCCGATCTGTGACATCCTTATGTACCGTGGACTTTGAAATCCCGAATTTCTTCGCCGTCTGTCTCACCGTAGCATTGTGGTCTATGATGTAATTGGCGATAGCCACTGCCCGCTCTTCAATATATTCCTTCACAGGGGAACCCCCGTCATACATTTTTTACAATGTATGACAGAATCCTGAAGCTTATTCCTGCCAGACATTCTCCCTTTTAAAAAATTTATTAGCTTAGAATTGATTGCCGACAATCAAAACGGTTCCTATTCTTTGCTGTAATACAGCTGCTTCTGGCTGCTGGGCTTTTCCGGTATACTCAGGTGTATCAAGCCCTGTTCTACCAGCGGCATAATATGTCTCTGAATCGCATATGTCACAGAAGACAATCCCAGATAATCGCAGATCTCCTTTCTGGTACGAGGTGTTCTGCAAAATAAAATCAAATTCTTTATATCTTCATTCTGCTCTGCCGCTAAACTGATCTTTTTCTTTGGTTCCTTATAAAACTTTACAATGAAGCTTCCCCGTTCATCCAGAAATTCCGGTTCTCGTAAATCATAGGCATCCATTGCCCTGCGTATCGTAGGTATACCGGAATAACGATTTTCTGTAACTCCCAGGACTTCCAGCGCTGCTGCCAAAACCGGATTTCTTGTATCCGGCTGCATCTTTCCCAATTGGTCGATCCGGATCCTTCCGTAGATTCCGCCGGGATTTCTGATTTCCATCCTGTCATCAAACATAAGAAGCTGTATCGGCATCCCTTCTGTATGAATGCTGTAATCGCGGTGTACCAGCGCATTCAGTACTGCCTCTCTGACCGCTGCTACTGGATAATCCGTCCGATCCTGCCTTTTTCCGGTGCCATTATCAATAATCGTCTTTGTACGCATATTTTTCCGCACAAAAGCAATGGCTGTTTCCAGCATTTCCGGAATGCTCCCCTCTATTCTCTGATTGTCTAAAAAGCGTTCCCCCATTGTCCCCGTTTCCCCAATCTCCGTTCCCGGAACAACAACGGCCGTAATGCATAACTGGGGATAATAAGCCTGTTTGTATCTTTACCTTACCGGCGTTTTCACCGTCAAAGAAGTTTTCGGAATATGCAAAAGAAAGATTGCAATCTTTCCTCTGCTATGCTATAGTGTAGATATTTAAAGCTTTAAAGTTTAAAGATTTAACGCTTTAGCGCAACAAATTTCAAGAGGATAATAAGGGGGATTTACAAATGAAACTATTGGTTCTACTGGTTTACTTCGCAGTTCTCATCGGCATTGGCCTGTACTGCCGCAAGCATGCGACGGATGTTAACGGCTTCGTCCTGGGCGGCCGCTCTGTGGGGCCCTGGCTTACTGCTTTTGCCTATGGTACGTCCTACTTCTCCGCGGTAGTATTTGTAGGATATGCTGGTCAGTTTGGCTGGAAATACGGTATCGCTGCCACCTGGGCCGGTATTGGCAATGCCATCATCGGCTCACTGCTGGCGTGGGTGGTGCTGGGACGGCGCACCCGCATCATGAGCCAGCATCTGGATTCTGCCACCATGCCTCAGTTTTTCGGTCAGCGTTTTGGCAGTCCGGCCTTAAAGATCGGTGCATCGGTTATCATCTTTATTTTCCTGATTCCGTACACCGCATCCCTTTACAACGGGCTTTCCCGTCTGTTTGGAATGGCATTTAATATCGACTATTCTGTTTGTATCGTGCTGATGGCTGCGCTGACGGCTGTTTATGTGATTGCGGGCGGATACATGGCTACTGCCATCAATGATTTTATTCAGGGAATCATCATGCTGTTCGGTATCGTAACCATCATCGCCGCCGTTATATCCAGCAAGGGCGGCTTCATGGCTGCTTTAGATGGTCTGGCACAGATAACGGACGAGAGCGTAAGCACCACACCTGGTATCTTCGCCTCCTTCTTCGGTCCGGATCCTCTGAATCTGCTTTTTGTTGTGATTCTGACCTCCCTGGGTACCTGGGGACTGCCTCAGATGGTTCAAAAGTTTTATGCCATTAAAAATGAGGAATCCATTAAAAAGGGAACCATTATCTCTACTATTTTTGCTCTGGTGGTAGCAGGCGGATGTTATTTCCTGGGCGGCTTCGGCAGACTGTTCTCTGACATCGTGGATGTGGCTGCCGACGGCTATGATTCCATTATTCCGGCCATGCTGTCCGGTCTGTCGCCAATGCTGATCGCCCTGGTGGTGATTCTGGTACTGTCTGCCTCCATGTCCACCTTGTCCTCTCTGGTCATTGCCTCCAGTTCTACGCTGACCATCGACTTTTTAAAGGATAACTTCATCAAGGACATGGATGATAAGAAGCAGGTGCTGTATATCCGAGCTTTAATCGTGGTATTTATTGCCATTTCCGCTATCCTGGCACTGATCCAGTACAAGAGTGCAGTCACCTTTATCGCACAGCTGATGGGTATCTCCTGGGGTGCACTGGCCGGTGCTTTCCTGGCGCCGTTTATGTATTCCTTATATTCCAAGCGGGTCACAAAGGCGTCCTGCTGGGTATGCTTCCTGTTCAGCTGCATCCTGATGACGGCCAATATCTTCGTCCGCAGCTCCTTCCCGGCTATCATCCAGTCTCCCATCAACTGCGGAGCTGTTGCCATGCTGGCCGGCCTGGTGATCGTCCCTGTGGTAAGCCTGTTTACGCCAAAGCCAGACAAGACACTGGTGGACAATGCATTTGCATGCTACGATAAGGAAACTACAGTATCTCAGAGAACCGCTCTTGGAAAGTAGCAGCAGGCTGCAGACAATATTAAAACGACGATATCCCAAAAAGATCTTTTGAGATATCGTCGTTTTTCTCGTTTACTCAGCAGGGCTCATTTCCTGCCCATTTCTCTCACAATTCCGTCCAAGCTCAAACGCCCGCTTATTCAGTTCCAGGAACTTCTCAGGCACACAGGCCTGGATCGCTTCCTGCCAGCTTTCATCGGGAATTTCCGGGAAATAGGTGGACAGCCGCCCCAACAGCACGATATTAACCGCCTTTGCAGAGCCTGCCTGTTCTGCCAGTGCCAGAAAATCCACTGCATCTACCTTGGCTCCTGCTCCACGCATTTTCTCAATTAAATTCTCCGGATACTGCGCTGCGCCGATGATCACCGGCATAGGCTCTACCTGCTGTGTATTGGTAATGATCTGACCGCCTGGCTTTAAATATTCCAGCCACCGTGCTGCCTCCAGCTCCTCGAAGGAAAGGATCAGATCTGCCTCTCCTTTATCGATCACCGGAGAATATACTTTGCTTCCCCAGCGCACATAAGTAACTACGCTTCCGCCTCGCTGGCTCATACCGTGAACCTCGGATACCTTCACATCATATCCCTGATGCAGCAGCACATATCCCAGCGTCTTGCTGGCTAACAACGTACCCTGGCCGCCTACGCCTACAATCATAATATTCTTTGTATCCATGGTATCACTCCTCTCCGCTTATCAGCGCATCCAGCTTACACATCTGCGTACATACCTGACAGCCGATGCACAGTGTTGTATCAATAACGGCCTTGCCATTTCTCACGGAAATCGCCGGACAGCCGATTCTCATACAGGACTTGCAGCCTACGCATTTTTCCTGATCCACCTTCAGCGGAGCCTTATGTACGGTGCCCTTAATCATAACGCATGGACGGCGGCTGATAATGATCGATGGCTCTTCTGCCGTCAGCTCTTCCTTGATCACAGCCTCCACCTGGGCCAGATCATAGGGATCCACCACCGGAACCCGGCGAAAGCCCAGTGCACGGCACAACGCTTCCAGATCCACCTTTCCTGCCGGCTCTCCCCGCAGGTTTTTGCCGGTGGTGGGATTCTGCTGGTGTCCTGTCATGCCGGTAATGGAATTATCCAGGATAATGATGGTGGAATTGCTCATATTGTACGCAATATCGGTGATGCCGGTAATGCCGGAATGGATAAAAGTAGAATCACCGATCACGCCTACGCTGCGCTTCTCCCCCTCTGCTCCCATGGCCTTGTTAAAGCCATGAAGCCCGGAGCAGGAGGCGCCCATACAGACGTTTAAGTCCATTGCATTCAGCGGAGCCACGGCGCCCAGGGTGTAGCAGCCGATATCTCCGTAGACCATGCAGTTTAACTTCTTGAGAATATAGAAGATCCCTCTGTGGGGACATCCGGCACACATAACAGGCGGCCGTCCCGGGATGGCATCTGGTATGGTCATTACCTGGGGCAATTCCTCACCCATGCAGGAACGAACCAGATTCTGAGAAAATTCTCCGCAGATAGGGAAACGGCTCTTTCCCTCCACCGGAATTCCCAGCTGCTTACAATGATTTTCAATGATAGGATCCAGCTCCTCCAGAACAATGACCCGGTCCACCTTCTCTGCAAAATCACGGATCAGCTTCTCCGGAAGGGGATAGCTTATTCCCAGCTTCAGGATACTGGCACGCTCACCAAATACCTCTTTTGCATATTGGTAGGAGGTAGAGCTGGTGATGATGCCCAGAGAGGAATCTCCCATCTCCACCCGATTCAGCTCACAATCCTCTGCATAAGCCATCAGATCCTTCGTGCGCTGCTCCACCCGCACATGAGCATTCCGGGAATTGGCTGTCATCATAACCTTGGTCGGGTCCTTTACGTACGGCACCTGAACCGGTACAATACGCTCTCCCGACTCCACCACGCTCTGAGAGTGGGACACACGGGTACACATCTTTAAAAGAACCGGTGTGTTAAACGCTTCTGACAATTCAAAGGCCTTCATGGCAAACAGCCGTGCCTCTGCCGAATCTGACGGCTCCAGCATGGGAACCTTGGCCGCCTGGGCATAATGGCGGGAATCCTGCTCATTCTGAGAAGAATGCATCCCAGGGTCATCTGCCACGCAGATCACCAGTCCGGCATTCACTCCCTGATAAGAAATGGTAAACAGCGGGTCCGCCGCCACATTCAGGCCCACATGCTTCATGGCGCAGGCGCTTCTTCTCCCGCCCAGGCTTGCGCCGTGGGCCACCTCCAGAGCTACCTTTTCATTGGGCGCCCATTCACAATAAATATCCTCATACAAAGCCGCTTCTTCCGTGATCTCCGTGCTGGGCGTACCCGGATAGCTGGATATCACACAGCAGCCCGCCTCATACAGGCCGCGGGCAACGGCTTTGTTTCCAAGCATCAGTTCCTTCAATTTATTTCCTCCTTGCTTTCTACGCCATGTTTTCCTTAGCAACCAGGTTGTCGGCGCCGTACATCTTGCGCAGCTTCGGCTTTTCGATCTTTCCGGTAGAATTCCGCGGGATCTCTGAGAAAATAATCTCCTTTGGACGCTTATACCGGGGAAGCTCTCTGCAGAATTCCTCGATCTCTTCCTTCGTACATTCCATTCCGTCCTTGATCTCAATGATGGCAGCCGTTTTCTCGCCCAGACGGCGGTCCGGAAGGCCGATTACTGCTGCATCCTTGACCTTCTGACAGCGGCGCAGGAAATCTTCGATCTGAACCGGATAAATATTTTCACCGCCGCTGACAATCACGTCCTTTTTCCGGTCTACCAGGAAATAAAAACCGTCCTCATCCTGCATGGCCATATCTCCGGTAAACAGCCAGCCATCCCGCAGAACCTCGTTGGTAGCCTTCTCATCCCGATAATAGCAGGTCATCATGCCCGGGCCCTGCACGCAAAGCTCGCCTACCTCACCCCGCTTCACTTCCACGCCGTCCTCATCCACGATCTTACAGGACCAACGGTAGCCGGGAACGCCGATCGCTCCCACCTTATGGATATTTTCCATTCCCAGATGGACGCATCCAGGACCGGTGGACTCTGACAGTCCATAGTTGGTATCGTAATCATGATGGGGGAAATATCCCTTCCAGCGCCGGATCAGAGACGGCGGAACCGGCTGCGCTCCGATGTGCATTAAACGCCACTGGGACAGCTGATAATCTTCCAGCTTCAGATCCCCCCGGTCAAGAGCATCCAGAATATCCTGGGCCCAGGGAACCAGCAGCCAGACGATGGTACAGTGCTCCTTGGATACAGCAGAGAGAATCACCTCCGGCTTTGCTCCCTTTAACAGCACTGACCGGCTTCCCGCCACCAGACTTCCCATCCAGTGGAACTTTGCACCCGTGTGATATAATGGAGGAATGCATAAAAAGGTATCTTCCCTTCCCGTTCCATGATGCTTCTGCTCCATCTCAGCCGCCTGGGTCAGGCTCTGATGCTTGTGCAGGATCGCCTTGGGAAATCCGGTGGTTCCTGAAGAAAAATAAATGGCGCCGTAATCCTCATCGGTGACCTCCACTCCCGGCGCATGGCTGGAGCAGTCCGCCACCAGCTCCCGGTAGCTCTCCGCAAAGCTTGGGCAGCTGTCGCCTACATAGATCAGCAGGCGGCCCCGGCTTAAGCGCTCCGCATTGATCTCGATACGGCCGATAAACTCCGGCCCAAAGACGATCATATCCACTTCCGCCAGCTCCGCACAGTACAAAATCTCCTCTGCATCATAGCGGAAGTTAAAGGGTACTGCAATGGCGCCGCTTTTCAGCACTCCAAAATAAATGGGCAGCCATTCCAGACAGTTATACATCAGAATCGCTACCTTATCCCCCTTCTGAATCCCGCGGCTAATCAGCAGATTAGCAAAACGGTTTGCCTTCTCATCAAATACACTCCATGTAATTTCTCTGCGGTAAGCTGTAAATCCGGTAGGCCGGATCAGCTCATACTCCTTCCAGGTGGTCCTCCTTGTATCCTTCTCCTCTGGATTCAGCTCCACCAAGGCCACCTCATCCGGATACAGCCTTGCGTTCCTCTCCAGGAATTCCATTACTGGCATATCACTTGTTCCTCGCTTTCTGAAATTTCATCGGTAACTGTTCCGTACCTTCCCAGTTCCTTTTATCGGTACTTCTCCCCCATTTTTAGAATTTAAAGCTTTAACTCGTTGAATTTTCCCTTGTTTAAAGGTAGCATATTCAATATAAAAAGTCAATGGAAAAGCAGACTGCAAACCAGCAAAACGAAAAGGACCAGAAAACTCCAGTCCTTTCATTTTATCAACGCTCCATCTATGCCATTTTCGTAACTGTTCAGTACCCTCACAGTTACCCATTTTTCAATACAATCCGGTCAGAAGCTCCACACATGTTTTAATCCCCAGCACGCCGCTGTCCAGTGCAATATGGTAATTCTGCACCTTTCCCCATTTCATATCTGTGTAGAACTGATAGTAGGCTGCGCGCCGTTTATCCTTATCCTGCAGCCGCTTCTCCGGAGCATCCTTCCCTTCACCGTACTGCTCCACGATCCGCTTCGCCCGGTGCTCCATATCCGCATGAATAAACACAGTCAGGCAATCTGCTTTTTCCCGCAGAATATAATCCCCGCACCGGCCTACGATCACACATGGACCTTTATCTGCCAGCTCCAGGATCACGTTTCTCTGAGCTGCCCACAGGTCATCCTGATGGGAATGCCCGTTAAAATCCCGATCAGAAAAAGCACTGGCAAACCAGTTTCCATGAGAAGAATACTCTCCTCGCTCTGCTACATATTCCTTGGCAAAACCGCTTTCCTGGGCGATCTTCTCGATCAATTCCTGGTCATAGCAGGGAATTCCCAGCTTCGCAGCTACCTCTTTTCCGATGGTTCGTCCGCCGCTTCCGAATTCACGGCTGATGGTGATAATTCGGTTCTTCATCTCTACCTCTCCTTTTTATTTTAAGCATTTAGCTGCAGGTCCCCCGCTCTGCCGGGGCAGACCCTCACAGACCTGCTGAATCTTATTTCTAAGCCGCTGCTGCTTTTAAGCAGCCTGTAAACATTCTGTGAGCTCCATACATACTCTCACCAATTCTAAGCATCCTGCAATTTCCCACTTACAGCCGGGCTGGATTCTGCAGATAAGGAACGATAGGTGTACCGGATCACGATCACAGATATGATAAAGGTCAGCACATCGGATACCGGCATGGAATACAGAACGCCGTCCAGGCCGAAAAATCTTGGCAGAAGAAGGGCAAAGCCTACACCAAAGACCACCTCTCTCACCATGGAAAGCATGGTAGATAAAAGCGCCTTGCCCAAAGACTGCAGATAGATAAAGGTTGCCTTATTTACAGTAGCCAGAATCATCATGCACAGATAGACCCGGAAGCATTTCACTGCAAAGTCAGTATAATATACACTTTCATTTGCTGCACCGAAGATACCGATCAGCTGTTTCGGGAGAAGCTCTACGATCAGAAGAGCCACAACTCCAACTGCAGCCTCACATGACAGAAGAAGGGAGAATAAGCTCTTTGCACGATCCTTCCTGCCTGCGCCAACGTTATATCCTACGATCGGAATACATCCGGCAGCCATACCCACAGCAATGGAGATTACGATCTGGAAAAACTTCATTACAATGCCCAGCACCGCCATGGGGATCTGCGCGTACTGGCTCTGCCCAAAGATCGGGTCCAGCGCGCCATACTGCAGAGTCATGTTCTGGATTGCCGCCATAGCAGCCACCAGAGAGATCTGGGACAGGAAGCTGCAGATACCAAGAGGGAGATACTTGGCGGCCAGCCGTCCATGAATGCCGAAGCTGCTCCGTCCAAGCTGAACTGCCTTCATATGGCACAAATACCAGATAGATAATACCGCAGTCAGAACCTGACCCAAAACCGTTGCCACGGCTGCACCCATCATGCCCCATTTAAAGATGAAAATGAAAATTGGATCCAGAATAATGTTTGTGACGGCGCCTGCCAGCGTTGCAAGCATGGCAAACTGGGGACTGCCGTCGGAACGGATGATCGGATTCATAGCCTGACCAAACATGTAGAAGGGTACGCCTACTGTAATCCAGAAGAAATATTCCTTGGCATGATAATAGGTTTCTTCATTTACATGACCGCCGAACATGGTCAGGATCTGTTCCTGAAAGATCAGATAAATGGCAGTCAGAACCAGACTGCTCAGCACGCACAGAACAACTGCACTGCCAATACCCTTATGAGCATCCTCTCTCTTATTTGCACCAAGACAGATACTGACGAAGGCACAGCATCCGTCACCAATCATAACCGCGATAGCCAAAGCTACCACCGTCAGGGGAAACACAACCGTGTTTGCCGCATTTCCATAAGATCCCAGATAACTTGCATTTGCAATAAAAATCTGATCTACAATATTGTAAAGCGCCGCCACCAAAAGGGAAATAATACAGGGCACTGCATATCGGCGCATCAGTGCCCCGATGGATTCTGTTTCCAGAAATGTGTTTGATTTTTGACTCATGATTTTACCTCCTCTAACAAAAAACGCTTGGCATAAAACGAAACAAGCGCGGACCAAGAGAGCTGGATTTATGCCTCTTTTTGGCCACGCGCTTCATCCAGGTATGGATTGCCTGGGAAATGTTTCATTTTAACCGGTTTTTTTGAAAACAAAAAACAGCATGTGACAGTCAACTGGATTTACGCAGTCCCTGCCACACGCTGTTAATTATATTATAGCAAATTTCAAGCAAAAATCAATTGTCGTTTTTCACAAAAGTAATAACGTGCTGCTTCCAGCAAATTTCACATGATCATTAGAAGGATTGCTCCTTCCTACTGTGTTGATTTTGTCAACTATTATTTCGGTTGTGGGGTTACGGGATCTTTTCGTTGGGATTTTTCCATCAGCATCAGCGAATTATATTGTTCTCGTCCCGGCTCGGTAAAGCAGGGAATGAGAATGCTCCAAACGCAATTCAATAACAGCCTATTCGTTTCTTCCATCTGATAAAAATCAGGTAATCCATAAACCATAAGCGTCATGATCACACCTGCTATGTTTTTGTATTCCTGAGCAAATTCTTCTTTCAATAATCCGGCGTTTACAAAATTATGAAATGACTCTGTTAGAGCATCCCTTAAATTCTTTAAAACAGATACTTGCATTTCGTAGACCGCCGGGCAGATCTGGGCCAGTTGGACATAATGCCGATAATAGTAAGGACGGCTGTCTTTCTGATCCGTAATGTCCAGCAGTAATTGGTTTAAGTCATCAAAGGTGTAAAGCGGCTTCGGCTTTTGATATTTTTGGTGATCCTGCAATAAGATTGCTTCAATTAAATCCTCTTTCTTTTTGTAATGATACGTTAAATTACCCACGCTGATATTTAAAGCAGCGGCAATATCCCGCATGCCGGTGTCATGAAACCCTTTTTCATTGAACAACTGCCTTGCCGTATCCATGATCGCTTGTTTTATGTCTGATTTCATAGATGAATACCCCTCATTTGTTTTTTATTGACATTTTAGCACCGCTGTGCTAAAATGTCAATTAGTACACAGGTACTAAAAAATAAAAGGAGATGACAGTATATGAATGAATTACTTCCGGAAGAAAAGACAAATCCTCTTGAAAACGGAGCGGTTGGAAAACTCATTGCAAAATTTGCAATTCCGGCAATTATCGGAGGCCTGATCAGCGCTGCATACAACATTGTAGATCAGATATTTATTGGTCAGAGTGTGGGATTATTGGGAAATGCCGCAACCAATGTTGCATTCCCACTGGTTACGATTTCAAACTCACTTGCATTACTTTTTGGTGTCGGAAGTGCCTCTAACTTTAGCTTGGAATTAGGAGATAAACGGAAAGACAGTGCGGTGCGGTTTTACGGAAACGGCATCTCGTTTCTGCTGGCTTCCGGCATCTTGCTTTTGGCTGCTGTACTTATGCTTTTGCACCCGCTGCTGATTCTCTTTGGCGCTACGGAAGATGTTCTCCCCTATGCTCTGACTTATACAGGCATTACAGCATTCGGACTTCCGTTTTCGATGATAAGCATTGGAGGCGGACATTTGATTCGTGCCGACGGCAGCCCCACCTATGCTATGCTTTCAACCGCTTCGGGGGCGATTTTGAACTGTTTTTTAGACCCGCTTTTTATCTTTGGCTTTCATATGGGAATTGCGGGCGCCGCCTATGCAACAATAACCGGGCAAATTATTTCTGCGCTGCTTGTCTTGTACTATTTCAAAGAAAAATTCAAGACAACAAAATTAGAGCGCAGGCACTTTTGCCCCTCTGTTCAAAGAGCAGCGATCATTGCATCCCTTGGCGCGGCATCCTGTTTTAATCAGCTTGCCATGAGTTTGGTGCAGATCACACTGAACAATACTCTGCGCAGCTATGGTGCATCATCTATTTACGGAAGCGATATTCCCCTTGCCTGCGTAGGCGTCATTTCTAAGGTCAACGTTTTATTCATGGCATTTGTTTTAGGAATCGCCCAGGGCTGCCAACCTATTTTCGGATTTAACTATGGGGCCAAAAATTATTCCCGTGTACGAGAGACTTATAAAAAAGCGGCAGCGGCTGTCACGGTTATTTGTATCATATCGTTCTTATGTTTCCAGATATTCCCGCGCCAGATCGTCAGTATTTTCGGAACGGGCAGCGAATTGTACTTTGAATTTGCAGAGAAATACTTCCGAATCTATCTGCTGTTTACGTTTATAAATGGAATACAGCCCCTTACATCAAACTTTTTTACCTCCATCGGAAAAGCAAGGCTGGGAATTATTATGTCTCTCACCCGCCAGATTATTTTCCTGCTGCCCTTGATTTTACTGCTGCCTGTATTTTGGGGGATTGACGGCGTGATGTACGCCGGACCGATCGCAGATGCTGCGGCTGTAGCATTGGCCGGCTGCTTCGCATGGCGCGAGATGAAAACAATGCGCATTGCTGAAACAGAACAACTGCCGTAGATGTTCCCTATATACGCTTCGCTGACCAGTTACATGAAAACCCCCCTTTCCATATAAAAAGCACCAGCCATTTCTGACTGGTGCTCTGAACTGGAAGCTGTGCTACACTTCATCCGGTGCCTGACCATCGTGTGCTTTCCATGCACATTCCGTTATCTTCATATCAGAAAACACGGCTGTAAAAGACGATTCCTCCGGACTGCAGGCATAAATGCCAAACCGGATCGTCCCGTCACCCTTCAGCATGTGACACACACGCATCTGATTAAAGTTCTCACCGTCAGATGAGCATTCGATACAATAATCATCTTCTCTGCGGCTGAAGCGATACCACATAATTTTCACATCTGCCGGAATCGCTGTTGTCGCCCAATCTGAATAACCATCATTAGTCACAACAGAACCGAGATGCTGAAAATGTTCATTTTCATATTCTACCGAGCCCTTTAACCAATTTTCTCCGTCCAGATACATAACAATACCACATTGGTCAAACCGATGATGGCTTTTCGTAAAATCCGTTTTTACAATAAAAGAGAAGAACTTCTCATCCGTTTCCATCTGCAGCACAGGGGCATTATCATTTCTGAAATGATAGTAAGTTCTCTGCCACAGGTCAGTGTGAGGCTTTGTTGTTATTTCAATCCTCCCATCCTCTACATGAAAAGCCAGTGGTTTCCTTGTCCATTGCAGGTTATTTACATCAAAGGTAATCCTATGTTTTCCTCCTCTGACCTGTGATTTTATTTCATACTCGTTTTTTAAAATAGAATACCAGGACTCATCGCACACACCCTGATTATTCACACCGCCTGCCCTCCAGGTTCCTTCAAAGACCATTCCGCATTTCTTCATAACCCTTCCGGAATTTGGATTTCTGGGATCGTGGCAGGCATTCACACAATTTGCCTTTACCTGGGAAAAGAAAAATTCGATCACCGCCTGCAAAGCCTCCGCTGTAATACCCTGTCCCCACCATTTCCGGCCGATGCAGTAGCCAATGGTTGCCGATTCAGTCCGATCATCCGTTTTCACAGCACTGATACTGCCAATGGGCTCATGAATATTCTTTAATTCAATGGCCCACTGATAGTTTTGCAGAACCAGGTTTCCCTTTACCCAGTCTTTTACAATCTGTTTTGAAACTTCCACCGTTTCATGTGCCGGCCAGGTGAGAAATTTCGTCACCTCCGGGTCAGAGGCCCAGTTACGAAACATAGGCTCTGCATCGTCTTCACGAAAAGGTCTCAGAATCAAACGTTCTGTTTCTATTAGTTTTGTTCCTTTATGGTTCATAGTCTTTTCCTCCTCTTATCACAATTGGAAAACAGAAAAATCCCATCTTCGTATTGCTTATTTTTACCTGCATATTCATCGATCACATTTTTCCAGAATAAATATGCCTGCTCGCTTCCATAGGACGGAGAAATCTCCCAATTTCCCGGATATCTCTCAAAACATGCGAAAGCTGCTTTCCTCCCGATTTTATTTCTTCTGAATTTAGGCAATATCATAAATTCTGCTATACTATGGCCAGAATCCCATTTCCGCATATAGGTATTTATCATTACAAATCCCAGAAGCTTGCCTGTTCCCCGCTCTCTTATAAAACAGGCATCCCTTCCTTCTTCCGTAAAGTA
>JAUNOF010000224.1 GCA_030537215.1 Lachnospiraceae bacterium | reverse complement strand
GATTATCCGGGAATCGGTTGACGCTTGAGAAAAGAACGGCTATACTGGAACTGTAGAAATGGATGTAGTTATAAATGGATTTCTGTTCGCAGCTGTGAAGGCGTTGAACAGCTGCAAACCGTAACAAGGAAGGCAGATTATATGGATTTATTTGATTATATGAGGGAGACGGCGAAGGAGACAGAAGCACCGCTGGCATCCCGGCTGCGTCCCAGAACCCTGGATGAGGTGGTAGGGCAGCAGCACATTATAGGAAAGGATAAGCTGTTATATCGGGCAATTAAGGCGGACAAGCTTGGCTCCGTCATTTTTTACGGGCCGCCGGGAACGGGAAAGACCACCCTGGCAAAGGTGATTGCCAATACCACCAGTGCAGAATTTCAGCAGATTAATGCGACTGTAGCCGGAAAAAAGGATATGGAAGAAGTGGTGAAAGGCGCTCAGGATGTCCTTGGCATGTATGGGAGAAAGACCATTCTTTTTGTGGATGAGATCCATCGTTTTAATAAAAGCCAGCAGGATTATCTTTTGCCCTTTGTGGAGGACGGTACCCTGATCCTCATCGGCGCCACTACGGAAAATCCCTATTTTGAGGTAAACGGCGCGCTTCTTTCCCGGTCCCGGATCTTTGAATTAAAGCCGCTGGAGAAGGATGCTATTAGAGAATTGATTCGACGTGCTGTCTTCGATAAGGAGCGGGGAATGGGGGCCTACGATGCCGTGATCGATGAGGAGGCGCTGGAATTTCTGGCAGATGTGGCAAATGGCGATGCGAGGGCAGCGCTAAATGCGGTGGAGCTGGGGATCCTCACCACGGAGAGGAGCGCAGACGGCAGAATCCACATCGATCTGGAGGTGGCCCAGGAGTGCATCCAGAAGCGGGCTGTGCGCTACGATAAAAGCGGGGATAATCATTACGATACCATTTCTGCTTTTATCAAGAGCATGCGGGGGTCAGACCCGGATGCAGCAGTTTATTATCTGGCGCGGATGCTGTATGCGGGAGAGGACATTAAATTTATTGCCCGACGGATTATGATCTGTGCGGCAGAGGATGTGGGAAATGCGGATCCTCAGGCTCTCTGTGTGGCAGTTGCAGCTTCCCAGGCTGTGGAGCGGATCGGAATGCCGGAGGCGCAGATCATCCTGTCCCAGGCCGCCTCCTATGTGGCTACAGCTCCTAAAAGCAATTCTGCCTGCAATGCTGTTTTTGCAGCGATGGATGCGGTGAAGACCCGGCAGACGGAGGCGGTTCCGGTTCACCTGCAGGATAAGCATTATAAAGGCGCAGAAAAGCTGGGCCGCGGGGTCGGCTACCTGTATGCCCATGATTACCCCAACCATTACGTAAAACAGCAGTATCTGCCGGATGGCCTGGTGGGAACGGTATTTTATCAGCCTTCCGACAATGGCTATGAGAAACAGATCAAGGCCCATATGGCATTTATTAAAGAACATGCAGAGGTAACGGTTCAGTAGGTCTGCGCAGCAGCATAAGGAGTAGTTAGGATGATTAGAAGAAAGAAAAAATACATAGGCAGAAAGCCTCACCGGATGCTGGTGATCTCTTGGGATGCGGTAGGCAGCGAGGATCTGGCTCTGCTGGAGACGCTTCCTCATTTTAAGGCGCTGCTGGAACGGTCGGCAAGCTGCCGTCATGTAAAGTCAGTGTACCCCAGTCTGACCTATCCGGCCCATACCAGCATCGTCACCGGCCGGGTTCCTGCCCGCCATGGTGTGGTGAACAATCTTCGCCTGCAGCCGGATCGTGAGAATCCGGACTGGTTCTGGCAGCGGCGGTTTATAAAAAGCCCCACCCTTTACGATGAAGCAGAAAAGGCTGGTCTGCGGACCGCCGCTCTCCTGTGGCCGGTGACGGCCGGAGCCAGGATCTCCTACAATATGCCGGAGATCTGGGCAAACCGCCCATGGGAAAATCAGATCCTGGTATCCTTTCTTAATGGAACGCCGGGCTACCAGCTTGATCTGTACCGCCGGTACGGCCATCTGATGGATGGGGTGCGCCAGCCAATGCTGGATCATTTTGTCCAGGCAGCGCTGCTTCGCACCCTGCGGAAGTATCATCCGAACCTGACGCTGGTGCATCTGACAGATGTGGATTCCATTCGTCATGAGTATGGTGTCAATTCCCCGGAAGCAGAGGAGGCTCTGCGCCGCCAGGATATGCGCCTGGGAGAGACGCTTGGCCTGATCCAGCGGATGGGAGACTGGAAAACCACTAATATCATCCTTTTGGGCGACCATTATCAGAAAAATGTAGACTGCGTTCTGTATCCCAACTATTATATTGCAGAAAATGGCTGGGCAGAGCGCAGCGGAGAACGGCTTCTTAAGTGGAAGGTGGCAGCCCAAAACAGTGACGGCTCCTGCTACATTTATGTAAAAAACCGGAAGGATAAAAAACTGATGCTGGAGGTGGCCGGATGGCTCCGACAGTGGAAGCAGACGCCAGACTCCGGTGTACGTGCCGTGTATACCGGAAAACAGGCATGGGAAAAGGGGGCAGATCCCAGATGTGCATTTATGCTGGAGGCGGAAGACGGCTTTTACTTTAAGAACGGCTGTACAAAGCCAATGGAAAAAGCAGCTCCAGGCAATGGTGTGCACAAAGGAGCGCACGGCTACGATCCAAACTGCTCCGGATACGAGACCTTTTTCCTTGCTGCCGGTCCAGACTTTCAGCCTGGAGCCCAGATACCGGAAATGTATCTGACTGACGAAGGTCCCATCATGGCCAAAGCGCTGGGACTGGAGCTGGAAGATGCAGATGGAGCCATAATCGATTCCTTTTTCCGATATGCGTATTAATATAATACCAGGGGCGGGAGAACGCAGTGCGGAGCAATTCGGTATCATCGGGGTCAAAATACTTTTTGACCTCGATATCTTTCAATAAATTTTATGAAAAACCGCTTTGCTTTTTCATAAAATAGGCGTATAATCAATACATCACCATTCTAAATCTGAAGGAAATCCCCGATACGATTACAAATTGAAGATAATGTCGGCCAGTTTAAGGCAGATAAGGATAGATAAAGGAAGAAAGAGAGCAGATTCTGTGCCGTTATGGCAACGCGCCATGAATCAGACAAGGAGTAAAAATGCGTGAAAAATTAAGTACCCTTCCATTAAGTGAGTTGAAGGAATTGGCAAAAGCGAAAGGGTTAAGAGGAATCAGCGGCCTGAGAAAGGCCGATCTGATTGAAGTGCTTTGCCGGACTGAAGGCGAAGGAAAAACGGAAGAACCAGCAGAAAAAACAGAACAAATCGGTAAGGCAGCGTCATTTGCCAAAGCAGAGCAGCCGAAACAGCCTGATCAGGCAGAGCTGTCCGCCAAAGCAGAGCAGCCGAAACAACCTGATCAG
>JAUNOF010000061.1 GCA_030537215.1 Lachnospiraceae bacterium | reverse complement strand
AGAAATTAATAGAAAAACCTATTGTAATTGACAGACCAGTGTATTATAATTTCTACTGAAATAGTGTTCTTTTATATCAAAAACTTATAAATCTCAAAGAAGAAAGGATAAGTGGAATACCATGGAAAAGAAAGAATTACTGTATGAAGGAAAAGCAAAGAAGGTTTATACAACTGAGGATCCTGATGTATTAATCGTTTCTTATAAGGATGATGCTACCGCATTCAATGGGTTAAAGAAGGGTACCATCGTAGGAAAAGGCGCTATCAACAACCGCATGACCAACTACATCTTTAAGAAGCTGGAGGAGAAAGGCGTTCCGACTCATCTGGTTGAGGAATTAAATGACCGGGAGACTGCAGTTAAGAAGGTTGAGATTGTCCCATTAGAGGTAATCATCCGCAACTTCTCTGCAGGAAGCTTCGCAAAGAAGATGGGCATGGAAGAGGGAATCAAGTTCCTGCAGCCTACTCTGGAGTTCAGCTATAAGAATGATGATTTAGGCGATCCATTTATCAATGGGTACTATGCACTTGCATTAGGCCTGGCTACCCAGGAGGAAATCGATGCCATCACCAAGTATGCGTTCCAGGTAAATGAAGTAATGCAGGAGTATTTTGCATCTCTGAACATTGAACTGATCGACTTTAAGATTGAGTTTGGCCGTTACCATGGACAGATTATTCTGGCTGATGAAGTTTCTCCGGATACCTGCCGTCTGTGGGATAAGGACACCCACGAGAAGCTGGATAAGGATCGTTTCCGCCGGGATTTAGGCAATGTTGAGGATGCTTACCAGGAAGTATTCCGTCGTTTAGGCATTGACAAGTAAATAAAGTCAGAAAGCAGATTCTGCTGCAGCTTGTGTTTGACCGGGCTGCAGCAAAATAGTACCATTATCCCCCAACCCAACCGGTACATGTTTTCAGACGGTGACTGTTCATCCCCCCATTGTTACAAGTTACAGAACAGTTGCTCTTATTTACCCCATTTGAGTACGTGTACCGGACCGAAAGAAAGGTACGAGATCAATGAATCACTTAGATTTTGAATATGAGGATGTGCTTCACGAAGAATGCGGCGTCATGGGCATGTATGATTTTGACGGCAGTGACGTGGCTTCTACCATTTATTATGGACTTTTCGCTCTGCAGCACAGAGGGCAGGAAAGCTGCGGTATCGCAGTCAGCGATACCCAAGGACCGAAGGGCAAGGTCAGCACCCACAAGGGTATGGGCTTGTGCAACGAGGTGTTTACCCCGGACACCTTGGAAAGTCTTCGCGGAAATATTGGAGTGGGCCATGTGCGCTACTCTACGGCAGGCAGCTCTACCCGGGAGAATGCCCAGCCGCTTGTATTAAATTATGTAAAAGGGACCCTGGCATTAGCCCACAACGGCAATCTGGTCAATGCGCCGGAATTGCGTCATGAGTTGGAGTACACCGGAGCGATTTTCCAGACTACCATCGATTCTGAAGTCATTGCTTATCACATTGCAAGAGAGCGGGTCAAGACAAGGTCCGTTGAGGAGGCAGTGGCCAATGCCATGAAAAAGATTAAAGGAGCCTATGCCCTGGTGATCATGAGCCCCCGTAAGCTGATTGGAGCCAGAGATCCCTTCGGCTTTAAGCCTCTCTGCATCGGAAAGCGGGACAATGCCTATATCCTGGTTTCTGAGACCTGCGCCTTGGACACCATCGGTGCAGAATTTGTCCGTGATGTGGAGCCGGGAGAAATCGTAACGATTACCAAGGAGGGCATTTGCTCGAATAAGACCATGTGCCTGCCGGATCCGAAAAAACAGGCAAGATGTGTCTTTGAATATATTTATTTCGCCAGACCGGACAGCATGTTCGATGGTGTCAGCGTATACCATTCCCGGATTTATGCCGGCAGATGTCTGGCAAAGGATTCTCCAGTGGAGGCGGATCTTGTAGTGGGAGTGCCAGAGTCCGGAAATGCAGCTGCCCTGGGATATTCCATGGAATCCGGGATCCCTTACGGCACGGCTTTTGTAAAAAATTCCTATGTGGGAAGAACCTTTATCAAGCCGAAGCAGAGCAGCCGGGAATCGGCTGTCCGAATCAAACTGAACGTCCTTAAGGAGGCTGTGGCCGGAAAGCGGGTCATCATGATCGACGATTCCATTGTCCGCGGCACCACCAGTGCCTTGATTGTAAATATGCTGCGGGAGGCAGGGGCAAAGGAAGTACATGTCAAGGTCAGTGCGCCTCCATTTCTTCATCCTTGCTATTTTGGAACGGATATTCCATGTGAAGAGCAGCTGATTGCTCATGGAAGGACGATAGAAGAGATCCGCCAAATCATCGGTGCAGACTCCCTGGCTTATCTGGAGATGCACCGGCTGTCTGAGATGGCAGAGGCACTGCCTATCTGCAAGGCATGCTTTTCTGGCGATTACCCGATCGAGCCGCCCACCGAGGATATTCGCGGCGAATATGCAAAGTAAACAGAAACAAACAACAAAATAATAGATAATAGAGAGATACGGAGGTTACCCATGAACGACAGATATGTAAGCCCTCTTTCAGAGCGCTATGCCAGCCGGGAAATGCAGTACATTTTTTCTCCGGACAAGAAATTCAGAACCTGGAGAAAGCTGTGGATCGCACTGGCAGAAACGGAAAAGGAGCTGGGCCTTCCCATTACCGATGAGCAGATCCAGGAGTTAAAGGCTCATGCAGAGGATATCAACTACCAGGTGGCAAAGGAGAGGGAGCGTCTGGTGCGTCACGATGTAATGTCTCATGTATATGCTTACGGCGTTCAGTGCCCCAAGGCTAAGGGCATCATTCATTTAGGAGCCACCTCCTGCTACGTAGGAGACAATACGGATATTATCATCATGACGGAGGCCCTTCGCCTGGTAAGGAAGAAGCTTTTGAATGTGATGGCCGAGCTGGCAAAATTTGCAGATAAGTATAAGGATCAGCCCACTTTAGCGTTCACCCATTTCCAGCCGGCACAGCCTACTACTGTAGGCAAGCGGGCAACCCTGTGGCTGATGGAGTTAAAGCTGGATCTGGAAGATTTGGAGTATGTTCTGTCTACCATGAAGCTGTTAGGTTCCAAGGGAACTACCGGAACCCAGGCCAGCTTCCTGGAACTGTTTGACGGCGACCATGAGAAATGCCGCAGAGCAGACCAGATGATCGCAGAGAAGATGGGATTTGAGGGATGCTTCCCGGTATCGGGCCAAACCTATTCCAGAAAGATGGACAGCCGTGTTCTCTCTGTATTAGCCGGAATTGCCCAGAGTGCTCACAAGTTCTCCAACGATATCCGCCTTCTTCAGCATTTAAAGGAAGTAGAAGAGCCGTTTGAGAAGAACCAGATCGGCTCCTCCGCTATGGCGTACAAGAGAAATCCTATGAGAAGTGAGCGGATTGCGTCCCTGTCTAATTATGTAATGTCAGATGTGATGAATCCAATGCTGGTTGCTTCTACCCAGTGGTTTGAGCGTACCCTGGATGACTCTGCCAATAAGCGGTTATCTGTGCCAGAAGGCTTCCTGGCTATTGATGGCATTCTGGACCTGTACCTGAATGTAGTAGACGGTCTGGTAGTATATCCGAAGGTAATCGAGAAGCACATGATGGCAGAGCTTCCATTTATGGCAACGGAGAATATTATGATGGATGCAGTGAAGGCCGGCGGCGACCGTCAGGAGCTTCATGAGCGGATCCGCACCCTTTCCATGGAAGCTGGAAAGAATGTGAAGGTAAACGGCGGCGACAACAATCTTCTGGAGCTGATTGCAGCTGATCCTGCATTTAACCTGAGCCTGGATGAGTTAAAGAAGACCATGGACCCGAAGAAATATGTGGGCCGTGCTCCCAAACAGGTGGAGGAATTCCTGGATGAGGTGATCCATCCGATTTTGGAGACAAATAAAGAGATTCTTGGTATGACAGCTGAGATCAATGTATAGCACAAACAGCATTATAAGCATAATTAATAGGATTTATCGCCAATATAATAAACAACTACTTTACTTATGACGAAATTTGGTGTAAATTAGTATAGTGAGAAGTTGCTGTAAGGGTACGGAACCGTTACAGTAAGAGAAACGCGGTTTTCAGAAAATGTTCCTGATCACTGCGAGAAAAGTGCTATGGGATAATCCCAAAGGAGGAAATATAATGGTTCGAGCTATCGTTGGTGCTAACTGGGGAGACGAAGGCAAGGGAAAAATAACCGATATGCTTGCGAAAGAATCTGATATCATTGTCCGGTTCCAGGGCGGAAGCAATGCCGGTCATACAATTATCAATAATTATGGAAAATTCGCTCTTCATTTACTGCCATCCGGTGTATTTTACGATCATACTACCAGCATTATCGGCAATGGTGTGGCGTTAAATATCCCGTATTTGATCAAGGAGATTAATTCTATTGTGGAGCGTGGTGTTCCGAAGCCGCATATCCTGGTTTCAGACAGGGCACAGATCCTGATGCCGTATCACGTATTATTTGATACTTATGAGGAAGCACGTCTGGCAGGAAAGTCATTTGGATCCACCAAATCCGGTATCGCGCCATTTTATTCAGATAAATATGCCAAGATCGGCATCCAGGTAAGCGAGCTGTTTGATGACGATGTGATTAAAGAGAAGGTGGAGAGAATCTGCGAAACGAAGAATGTGCTGCTGGAGCATTTATACCATAAGCCGCTTCTTGATCCAGAGGAGCTTTTGGAGACCTGCCATCAGTACCGCGATATGATTGCACCATATGTATGTGACGTATCGGCATATCTGCATGATGCGATTCAGGAAGGAAAGACCATCCTGTTAGAAGGACAGTTAGGCTCATTAAAGGATACCGACCATGGTATCTATCCGATGGTTACTTCCTCCTCTACATTAGCTGCCTACGGCGCAATCGGAGCAGGAATTCCGCCTTATGAGATCAAGGATATTATTACTGTAGTAAAGGCTTACTCCAGTGCAGTAGGAGCAGGCGCATTTGTCAGCGAGATCTTCGGTGACGAGGCAGATGAGCTTCGCCGCAGAGGCGGAGACGGCGGCGAATTCGGCGCCACCACCGGACGTCCAAGACGTATGGGCTGGTTTGATGCTGTTGCAACCCGTTATGGCTGCCGTATTCAGGGCGCTACTGAGGTTGCTTTCACCGTGCTGGATGTATTAGGCTACTTAGATGAGATCCCGGTATGCGTAGGCTACGAGATCGATGGAGAAGTGACAAAGAATTTCCCGGCTACCGTTAAATTAGAGAAGGCAAAGCCAGTCCTCACTACCTTGCCAGGCTGGAAGTGCGATATCCGCGGAATCAAGAAATATGAAGACCTGCCAGAAAACTGCCGGAACTACATTGAATTCGTAGAAAAAGAAATCGGCGTTCCGATTACCATGGTCTCCAACGGACCAGGAAGAGATGATATTATCCTGCGTTAAGCAGTGAACCATGCGAAAAAAAGAAGCCAAGAAAAGGCGTCGTGCTTGCACGTAAGCCTCTTCTTGGCTTCTTTTTTTCATAGGGCGAACGCCCGCGACCGAGATGAAGCAAAGCGGAATCGAGGTGCATGGTGGGGCAGCGGACTCCCGCCTCTTTCATAGGGCGAACGCCAACCTACTCTTTCTCCTCCTCCTCCCGTTTCCTCTTCACCCCATTCAAAAACATCTGATACCCATAAAATACCACCGGCACCACCATCAGGCAGAACAAGTCCGCCATCAAAAGCTTTGTTGCTTCCTCTGATCCAATCACCGCCAGAACAATAGCGCCGACAATTAAAATTCCCATGAAAATCAGACAAATAATGGCCAAAGGCCGTTTTAATTTCTCCATACGCCGTTCCTTTCTGATAGCATTCCAAAAGGCGGCTGATTCCGCCAGCTTATTCTTCCTCAGCAAGCTCCTCCCAGATCACATAAAGTTCTTCCAGCTGCTGTTCGATTTCTTCTTTTTCCTGGTTCAGCTCCATCAGCTGTGCAACGTTGGTGTAGACCTCCTCCTGGGTGAGAAGTTCATCGATTTCGGCGCTCCTGGTTTCCAGTTTATGAATGCTGTCTTCCGTCTTTTTTAAGTCATTCTGACGCTTTCGAAGTCTGGCCTGCTCCTCCTTCTGCGCCTTCCAGTCCAGCTTTCCGGCGGTATCTAAGCTGCCGGCACCGATATTTCCCAAAGTTCCGGCTCCAGCACCATCCAAGCTTCCTTGGAAGGCGGAAGAAGAGGCTGTCAGCCCGGCCAGCGGTCCGGCTGTTTTCGTTCCCATGCCAGAAACGGCTTCCTGCCCAGTATAGACTCTAGTCAGTTCATCCTTTTTTTCCAGATAATAATCATAATTTCCCAGATAATTGATGAAAGTCTGCCCGGTCAGCTCCAGGATCCTGGTAGCGGTCTTGTTAATAAAATAACGGTCATGAGATACATATAAAACTGTTCCAGTATAGTGATTGATGGCATCCTCCAGAATTTCCTTGGAAGTGATATCCAAATGATTGGTAGGCTCATCCAAAATCAGAAAATTTGCTTCTGACAGCATCAGTTTTGCCAGGGAAACACGGCCCCGCTCACCGCCGCTTAAGTCAGAAATCCGTTTAAACACGTTATCCCCGGTAAAAAGGAAGGCAGCCAGTACATTCCGCACTCTGGTATTATCCATATCGGGATATTCATCCTGAATCTCGTCAAATACCGTCTTTTCCATGTGGAGCACCTGCTGTTCCTGATCGTAATAGCCTACATGGACCTTGGAGCCTGGCCGGATCTCGCCGGTGTCAGCCGGCAGCATGTCCATGATGATCTTTAGCAGAGTGGACTTCCCGGTTCCGTTATTTCCGATCACAGCTACCCGCTCGCCCCGCTTAATATCCATATCCACATGCTGGAACAGGCTTAAAGAGCCGAAAGACTTGCCTAAATTCCGGATGGTCAGCACATCATTGCCGCTTTCAATACGGGGTTCCAGGGTAATGGACATGGCATCGTTGACCTGGGTAGGCTTATCCAGAACCTGGATCTTGGCCAGCATCTTTTCCCGGCTTTCCGCCCGCTTGATGGATTTTTCCCGGTTAAAGGACTTCAGCTTGGTGATGACTTCCTGCTGGTGCTTGATTTCCTGCTGCTGATTGAGATAAGCCTTCATCTGAGCCTGGCGCAGCATGGCTCGTTTCTGGCTGTAGGCATCGTAGTTGCCCACATACACCTGGGCGTGACCGCGGTCCAGCTCGATCACCTTTTTCACTACCCGGTTTAAGAAATACCGGTCATGGGCTACGATGATCACGCTGCCGTTATAGTTTAACAGATAGTTTTCCAGCCAGGCGATGGATTCCATGTCCAGATGGTTGGTAGGCTCGTCCAGAAGAATGATGTCCGGATTGGAGAGCAGGAGCCGTCCTAAGGAAACACGGGTTTTCTGGCCGCCGGACAAGGTAGTCACCTTCTTGTGGAATTCATCTTCTGTGAAGCCTAATCCCTTTAGTACACCGATGACCTCACTTTTATAAGCATAGCCGTTTTCCAACTCAAATTGGTGGTTTAAGCGGCTGTACTCGGACAGCATGGCCTCCAGCTGATCTCCCTGGGCATCCTTCATAGAAAGCTCCAGCTGGCGGATCCGTTCCTCCATCTGGATGATGGGGCGCTTGATCTCCAAAACCTCCTGGTAGATGGTGCGGGAGCTTTCCAGATCCTGGTGCTGTGCCAGGTAGCCGATGGTCTTTCCTTTGGATATCACTACCTCGCCGCTATCAGCCGGCAGTTCTCCGATTATGATCTTTAACAGGGTGGATTTCCCGGCTCCGTTGATGCCGACGATGGCTGCCTTCTCGTGCTCTTCTATGTGAAATGAAACGTCTTCCAGTATGGTGTCACTGCCGAACGCCTTGTGAATGCTGCTGCATGATAAAATCATGAGATTCCCTCCAATCTTAAATTGATGTTTGCATGTAACGGCGACCGTTACGTATTATGTATGTAAAATATAATTCCGTCTCTTTATTTTCTGGTTTTCCAGGGTGAAATTTGTATTTTTTTGTATGTTGTATACCAAGAAGAAAAAACATAAGAAAATACTCTGATAATACGGCAGTATTAGTATAATATATACCCTAAATTTTTGCAATAAGTGAAAATTCGTTTGACATCGATTTAACAGACACCTATAATAGAAGCTAGAGAATGAAAAAGGAGTGAAATACGTGGAACACAAAGAAATTTCGAAAGCAGTGATTTCCAGACTGCCTCGGTATTACCGGTATCTGGGAGAACTGCTGGAAGATGGGGTAGAGCGCATTTCTTCCAATGATCTGAGCATCCGCATGAAAGTGACGGCATCCCAGATTCGGCAGGATCTGAATAATTTTGGCGGATTTGGGCAGCAGGGATATGGATATAATGTTAAGTACCTGTATACGGAGATTGCGAAAATTCTGGGAATCGACCGACAGCATAATATCATTATTATCGGTGCCGGTAATCTGGGACAGGCCATCGCCAATTATGCCAACTTCGAAAAACGTGGATTTATCATTAAGGGAATGTTTGATATTAATCCCAGGTTAATCGGCTTAGTGATTCGTGGAATTGAGATACGCGGTGTGGAGGATTTGGAGAACTTCATTGTAGAAAACGAGGTTCAGATTGCAGCCCTGACAATTCCAAAGACAAAGGCTCCTGAGATTGCAGACCGTCTGGTAAAGGCAGGCATTAAGGCGATATGGAATTTCGCCCATGTAGACCTGGTGGTGCCGGATGATGTGGTAGTGGAAAACGTTCATCTTTCAGAGAGCCTGATGCGGCTTTCCTACCGGGTTTGCAGCATGCAGGATGAGGAGCTGACGAATAAGAAGAAAAAGTAACCGTCAAGGTATGGAATCACTGTAAAAGTAAATAGTTGGGAATTAACCGGCAAGCAAAGAGGTCTGCTTTTTGTTTTTGCCGGCTTTTCTCATATTGCCAGAACCGCTGCGCGAACCTGGTAATCCGATTGACGGCGCGAAATGCGCGCCTTTTATGAGAATCTGCTTACGCAGCTTCTCATAAGCTATATCATCGTGCTTTTTGCGGCGGATTGGAGTATAATGTGCACAGTTAGTTAGAGGACCATGGGTCTTTGGGATCATGATAAAACGTGCAGAGCAGAGGAAGGATAACTGCGGCCTGCCGCGGTTCTTCCAGAGCGGAAAGGATGGGACAGGAATGAGGGCTTTGGTAACAGGAGCTCAGATGAAAGCAATCGACCGTACCGCTATTCAGGAGATCGGGATACCATCTCTGGTACTAATGGAGCGTGCGGCTATGGCAGTTGTGGAGGAAGTGAAAAAAAGGACGCAGAGTCTGGATGATATTATCTGGTGTGCCTGCGGCTGCGGAAACAATGGGGCGGACGGTGTGGCGGCGGCCAGAATGCTTCATCTGGCAGGATATCCGGTGGTGATCGTATTTATCGGCGACCGGGGGAAGGGAAGCAGAGAGTTTCAGCTTCAGGCGTCCATTGCAGAAAAGCTGGGCATTGGTCTGATCGAATATGGGGAATTTATTCCGGGTACCTGTGATGTGCTGGTGGATGCTGTCTTTGGCGTAGGACTTTCCAGAAGCGTGGAGGGGGAGTACCGGGAATTTCTTCAGATGCTGGAGGATGCAGCACCCAGATTAACCGTGGCAGTGGATATGCCTTCCGGCATCAGCAGCGACAATGGCCAAGTTCTGGGAATTGCGCTGCGGGCAGATGTTACTGTTACCTTTGGCTGGGAAAAGCTGGGGACAGTGTTGTTTCCTGGAAGGGAGTATGCCGGACAGGTGGTGATTGCGGACATCGGATTTCCCCAGATGGCATTTGATTTGGCGCAGCAGAGCAGTCTGGAGGAAGTCTGCGCCTTTGCCTTTGAGCCGGATGACTGGAAACGGCTGCCGGTCCGCCGTTCTTATGCCAATAAGGGGAGCTTTGGCAAGGTACTGGTGGTGGCTGGCTCGAAAAATATGGGAGGGGCCGCCTACCTTAGCGCGCTGGCAGCTTACCGGACAGGAGCTGGGCTGGTGAAGATTCTGACTGTAGAGGAGAACCGAAGCTTTCTGCTGACTCGGCTTCCGGAAGCGATTCTGGAGACGTATGATGCAGATGCTTTCGGAGAGGAACCGGAGGATTACCGGGAGCGGTTTGAGCAGGATTGTGAGTGGGCAGATGCTGTGGTTTTGGGGCCTGGACTGGGGCAGGAGGGATATGTGCGGAATCTGGTGGAAATGATCCTGACGGCAGCCTGTACTCCTGTGATCGTAGATGCAGATGCTTTGAATATGATTGCGGCCAATTCCTACCTGACTGCGTATTATACAGAAAATATTATTATCACCCCTCATCTGGGTGAAATGGCACGGCTGACAGGGAAATCCATTCATGAGCTTCAAAAGAACCTGATCCCTGCGGCGCAGGAATATGCCTCCCACTATGGCATCACCTGTATTCTGAAGGATGCAGCAACGGCAGCCGCACTGCGGGACGGGCGAATCTATATCAATACCAGCGGCAACAGTGCCATGGCAAAGGCCGGCTCCGGGGATGTGCTGACCGGGATTCTGGCAGCTCTCCTTGCTCAGGGGATGGATGAGATGGAAGGAACCATCCTGGGCATCTACCTGCATGGGGCAGCAGGCGACTGGTATCGGAAGAAAAAGGGCGCATACAGCATGCTGGCAGGAGAATTGGCGGATTGTGTGGCCAATGTTCTGGAGCAGGCGGAAGGTAAGGCAGAAGCGTACCGTCAGTGAACAAGGGAACACTCGGTTCTGCACCACAGATTTGCGATTCTGCGGCGCAAAAGCATGGTATGATACAGCTGGAAAGTTATAGAAAATTGGTTTTTACGACCTGGAAAAGCGGAGGCAATAAGAGATGATTCAATACAGCAGAGTATACGCAACGATCGATCTGGATGCAGTGAAGAGCAATATGGAAGCAATGAAAAAGAATCTTCCAGAGGGAACCGGCATGATCGGTGTGGTAAAGACCGATGGCTACGGGCATGGAGCTGTTCCGGTAGCACACGCCATTGACAGCTATGTAAAGGGATATGCAGTAGCAACGGTAGATGAGGCTTTGATCCTGCGTCGGCACAGCATTATCAAGCCTATCCTGGTTCTGGGAGTGGTGCATGAGAGCCGTTATCGGGATATGATCCTTCATGATATCCGCCCGGCTATGTTTGAGCGGGAACGGATTTTGCGCTACAGTGAGCTTGCAGAGCAGATGGGAAAGAAGGCGCCGATCCATCTGGCTCTTGATACCGGCATGAGCCGTATCGGAATGAGTCCGGATGAAGAATCAGCCGACATGGTTCAAGCAGTATCAAAGCTGCGGGGAATCCAGCTGGAAGGTATGTTTACCCATTTTGCACGGGCCGATGAGATGGATAAGACGAAGGCACGGCAGCAGCTGGAACGGTATCTGCATTTTGCGGCTCTTTTGGAGGAACGAGGGGTCAGGATTCCGGTGAAGCACTGTTCTAACAGCGCAGGGATTATCGATTCTCTGGGAACTGATTTGGATTTGACCAGAGCCGGTATCTCCATCTATGGTATGTATCCTTCTGACCAGGTAGATCAGACAAAGGTGGTACTGACGCCGGTGATGGGGCTGAAAAGCTTTATTACTTATATCAAGACCATCCAGGCGGGAGCTGAGGTCAGCTACGGCGGAACCTTTACCGCGCCGGAAACCATGCGTGTGGCAACCATCCCGGTGGGCTATGGGGATGGTTATCCCAGAAATTTATCTGGAAAAGGCTGGGTGCTGATTCATGGAAAGAAAGCGCCGATTCTGGGAAGAGTATGTATGGATCAGTTTATGGTGGATGTGACCAGGATCCATGAGGCGAGGGAGGATGACGAGGTGACCCTGATCGGACGGGATGGGGAGCAGCGTATCACGGTTGAGGATCTGGCTAATGCGGGCGGCGGTTTCCATTATGAGATCGTCTGCGATATTGGAAAGCGTGTCCCCAGAGTTTACTTATCCGGCGGCCAGGTTGTGGGAACAAAGGATTATTTTAATGACATTTACGAGGGATTTGGCGGCCAGCAGGAGGATCGTGTACGGTAACAGATCAAGGTATCTGAACTGTTGCCGTGTACGGACTTATTTCGGACGGAAGCGCTTTAATGCTCTTGACATATAATGTATAAGAGGGAGAAAATCGGGCGATACTACCCTTAGAAATATGACAGGATATGGAGAGTGAATCAGGTGACGATCCGACGAGGCGATGTATTTTACGCAGATTTAAGACCGGTGGTAGGCTCTGAGCAGGGCGGGATCCGGCCGGTGCTGATCATACAGAATGATGTAGGGAACCGGCACAGCCCTACGGTGATTTGTGCCGCCATTACTTCAAAGATGAATAAAGCGAAGCTGCCTACCCATGTGGAGCTGGATACCAGAAGATGTGATATGATCAAAGATTCGGTTATTCTGCTGGAGCAGCTCAGGACCATTGATAAGATGAGGCTGAAGGAGAAGATCTGCCACATTGATGACGGACTTTTAGAGAAGGTCAATACGGCATTGATGGTAAGTCTTAGCATAGGTACATAGACGTACTGTTTTATTGACCTATTGTAGCTGTTCAGTACCCTCACAGTTACGACCTATTACATCCAGGCAGATCAGTGTTCTTCTTGACGAATGAATGGGAAAATGATATGATGGCAAAGGCTGCAGGTTCTAAAAGCACAGAACAGCAGCCGGAAGCTTACCCATTGACTGGCAGATTTTGGCAGGATTAAATCTGGCTGGAGCTGCTGTGTTTTGAGAAAAAGGAGTGCCAGGATTTTCATGGACGATGGTTATTCGCCGCTTAGTATGTTGCTTTTAATTGGATTTATTGCGCTGGAGGCCTGCTTTTACGGGTTTGGCTCCGCGATACAGAATGTAAATGCAGGAAAGCTGGAACAGGATATGGAAGAAGGAAATGCGAAAGCCGGGAGGCTGCTGCGCATTGTCAACCGTCCTACCCGGTTTGTAAATTCCATTCAGATTATGACCCATCTGATCGGTATGATCACCGGATCTTATATTATGGTGAAGTTCCGTCTGCAGCTGGATCATATCCTGACAGAAAGCGGTGCACTGACCGGAAGCCAGGAGGCAGTTGGCCGTATCGTGACGATGATCCTTGTGGTGTTATTCCTTCTGATCATGCTGGTCAGCTTCGGCATTATTATTCCCAAGCGCTGCGCTGCCAGACAGCCGGAGCAGTGGGGCTATGCCCTTCTGCCGCTGGTGACTGCTGCGAGCAGGCTGTTTCTTCCGCTGATCGTTCTGATTAACGGGATCTGCTGGCTGGTGCTGAAGGCAATGGGTATTGATATGAATATGGGTGAAGAAAATGTGACGGAGGAGGACATTATGTCCATGGTCAATGAAGGTCATGAGCAGGGAGTGGTGGAAGCGGATGAAGCGGAGATGATTACAAATATTTTCCAGCTTAATGACAAGGAAGCCTGTGATATCATGACTCACCGAACCAATATCACGGCCATTGACTGCCGCATGACCCTGGGGGAAGCCGCAGACTTTATCCTGAAGGAAGGCAGCAACTCCCGGTATCCGGTGTATGATAAGGATCTGGACGATATTATTGGCCTTCTGCATATGAAGGATGCCCTGCTGTACGCGGATAATGAGGAAAATCGCAGCAAGCCTCTTGTGGAGATACCGGGGATCCTGCGGGAAGCCCATTTTATTCCGGAGACCAGGAGCATAGATACGCTGTTCCGTGAGATGCAGGCCCGGAAGATTCATATGGTTATCGTGGTGGACGAGTATGGACAGAATGTAGGAATTGTTACTATGGAGGATATTTTAGAGGAAATTGTCGGAAATATTTTGGATGAATATGACGAAGATGAAGAACACGTCACAGAAAATCCAGACGGCAGCTTCCTTTTTGACGGCATGACACCTTTGGAGGAGGTGGCGGAAACCCTTTCCATCACCTTTGATGAGGAGGATTCCGATACATACGATACCTTTAATGGATTTTTAATTTCCCGGCTGAAGCGTATTCCCAAGGAAGGAGAACGGCTGGAACTTACATACCAAGGATATGAATTCCGGATCCTGAAGGTGGAAAATAAAATGATCCAAACCGTTCAGGCGGTTAAACTTGCCAGACCGGCAGGAACGGAAACGGAAGAAGAGTCATAACAGCATCGATATTGAAAGGATTAACAGCCAGGGGCTGTGCCGGCAGGTTCGCAAAAAGCAGAGCAGACATGCCGATGCAGCCCTTCTGTTCGGCCCAAAAAGCGGACAGCAGGATACGGCAGCACTGTCATGGTATCGATGGACAAAAGGCAGCGCTTCCATAGCCCTGCGATTTTTTTAGAGAAAGATGATCAGGAGGTTGCAATGCAGATAGCAGCAGATACAAGAGATATGCTTCACGACCGGATATTTTTAGGAAAGGCACTGAGGATCGCCTGCCCGGTAGCGATGCAGGGAATGTTAAATACCATTGTAAATTTGGTGGATACGATGATGATCGGCACGTTGGGAGCCACCGCCATCGCTGCGGTAGGTCTGGCCAACAAATATTTTTTCGTGTTTAATCTTCTAGTATTCGGTGTAGTCAGCGGAAGCGGGATTCTGGCAGCACAATACTGGGGCACCCACGATGTGAAGAATATCCGGAAGGTGCTGGGGCTGGCGCTGACCATCGCGCTGAGCGGCGCGTTCCTCTTCCTGGCAGCCGGTCTGTTAAGCCCAGGCGGTGTGATGCGGATCTTTACAGAAAGTGAAGCCAGTATTGCTCTGGGGGCTTCCTATCTGGCAGTAGCGGTGCTGTCCTACCCATTTACGGCAGTAACCAATGTATTTGTGGCGATGCTGCGGGCAGTGAACCAGGTAAAGCTTCCTGTTATAACCAGCTGCATGGCAATTTTAATCAATATTGTGCTGAATTTCCTGTTCATTTTTCCGGAGCGGACAGTGATGCTGGCGGGAACTTCTTTGGTAATACCGGGGCTGGGCCTGGGAGTGGTAGGCGCAGCTTTTGCGACCCTGACCGCCAGGATTGCGGAGATGACGGTTCTGGTAACAGTTGTTTACTGGAAAAAATGGCCGGTGGCGGCACGGCTTTCTGAAATGTTTGGATATTCCCGGGCATTTGTTTCCCGGTTTTTCCAGACAGCCAGCCCGGTTATTTTAAACGAGTTTATGTGGGGGCTTGGCACTACCATGTATTCCCTGGCCTATGGACGTATGGGGGATGACGCAGTGGCAGCTATCACCATCGCCACCACCATACAGGATATTATAGTTGTACTGTTTCAGGGCTTAAGCGCCGCTACAGCGGTGATTCTTGGCAATGAAATGGGCGCCGGGAAGCTGAAGCGGGCCGAAAAATATGCTACCTATTTCTTTATCCTGCAATTTTTAGTGACAGTAGCCGGAGCGCTGGTTATCATAGCCGGCCGGGGGATCGTGATCAGCTGGTATCGGATCACGCCGGAGGTGGCCGCGGATGTCAGCAGGCTGATCTTGATTTTCGCGGCCTACATGCCGGCTAAGATGTTCAATTATGTAAATGTAGTTGGTGTCCTTCGAAGCGGCGGAGATACGAAGATGTGCTTGTTTTTGGATACCAGCGGCGTCTGGTGCATCGGTGTCCCGCTGGCATTCTTGGGCGGCCTGGTGTGGAAGCTTTCCATCTGCCAGGTGTATGCGCTGGTGATGCTGGAGGAGGTTTATAAGATGGCGCTGGGCTACTGGCGGTACCGGCAGAAGAAGTGGCTTAAGAATTTGACAGCAGAGCTGTAAGGGTGTAAGGGAAGGGGTTATTAAAAAAATCCTTGTCAGGTACTTGCAACGGCCTAAAAACAGTGATAGAATGTTAAAGATATGGTTGCAGCCAGGGTTTTGAGCAGGCTGTGATCCGTTGCATAGCTATCCGGATGTCAGTTGGATTCGGAATCCCTTCTAAGGATGAGTCAGAGCTTGAGTTAGAAGGAAGGTAACTGTTCAGTAGGTCTGCGCAGGGTCTGCCCCAGCGAAGCGAGGGTACTTGCTGCGCTGACTGTAAGATAAGCTGGGCCAGAAGGCAAAAATCCCATCGGCAAAGCCGATTTTAAATGGATTTTTGCTCGTAACTGTGAAGGTACTGAACAGTTACGAAGGAAGCAGCAAAACAGAAGAGATGTAAGAGGAAAAGGAGCGTTATTTTATGTCAGGACATTCTAAGTTCGCGAATATTAAGCACAAGAAGGAGAAGAACGATGCAGCAAAGGGAAAGATCTTTACTGTCATCGGACGTGAGATTGCAGTTGCAGTGAAGGAGGGTGGTGCTGACCCTGCGAACAACAGCAAGCTGAGAGATGTAATTGCGAAGGCAAAGGCCAACAACATGCCGAACGACACCATCGACCGCGGTATCAAGAAGGCTGCAGGCGATGCCAACTCCGTAAACTACGAAGTATTGACCTATGAGGGCTACGGACCAAGCGGTGTGGCGATCATCGTAGATACCCTGACCGATAATAAGAATCGTACTGCAGCGAATGTGAGAAGTGCATTTACCAAGGGCAGCGGCAATGTAGGTACTCCAGGCAGCGTGTCCTACATGTTTGATAAGAAGGGCCAGATCATCATTGACAAGGAAGAGTGTGAGATGGATCCGGATGATCTGATGATGATGGCGCTGGATGCTGGTGCAGAGGATTTCTCTGAGGAGGAGGACAGCTACGAGGTATATACCGATCCGGACAGCTTCAGCCAGGTACGCGAGGCTCTGGAAAAAGAAGGCATTCCGATGCTGGAGGCTGACGTTACCATGATCCCTCAGACCTGGGTAGAATTATCCAATGAGGATGATATCAAGAAGATGAACCGCATCCTGGATCTGCTGGACAGCGATGATGATGTACAAGCGGTCTACCACAACTGGGACGAGTAATTGTCAATAAAAAAGTGATAAATAATTAAATTGTCATACAATAAGAGCTTTTCCAATTAATTGGTAATTGAAAAGCTCTTATTTTTTGTAAATATTACTTGCTGACAGGAAGATATAGAGTTATACTAAAAGCATCGAAACTGAAAAGCACAAAAGGGAGAAAGGAGAAGGACATGCTGGATCAGAATGATGTAAATGTGATAAGGGGTTTATTGAAAGAAGAAATTGCATTATGCATGGCAAAGTCGGAAGAACGCCTTAGTCAGACGATTGAAGAGCGAATGGCAAAGTC
>JAUNOF010000223.1 GCA_030537215.1 Lachnospiraceae bacterium | reverse complement strand
GACGTCTGGTAGACGTATCTCAGGATCTGATCATCCGTGAGGTAGACTGCTGTGAGGGCAAAGAGATCCCGTACATGGAGATCAAGGCATTTATGGATGGACGGGAAACCATCGAGTCCTTAAAGGACCGTCTCACCGGCCGTTATATTGCAGAAGATATTATTGACCCGGACACCAATGAGGTGGTGGTAAAGGCAAATCATATGTGTACGCCGAAGCGTGCTGCAGCGGTTATGAAGGTGTTAGAGAAGACCGGACGCCAGTCTGTTAAGATCCGTACCGTTCTGTCTTGTAAGTCTCACATCGGTGTGTGCGCCAAGTGCTACGGCGCCAACATGGCAACCGGCCAGCCGGTACAGGTTGGCGAGGCTGTAGGAATTATTGCAGCACAGTCCATCGGTGAGCCAGGTACCCAGCTGACCATGAGAACCTTCCATACCGGCGGTGTGGCCGGCGGCGATATCACACAGGGTCTTCCTCGTGTTGAGGAGCTTTTCGAGGCGCGTAAGCCCAAGGGCCTTGCCATTATTACCGAATTTGCAGGTGTGGTAGCGATTAAGGATACCAAGAAGAAGAGAGAAATCACAGTAACGGACAATGAAACCGGAAATTCCAAGACCTACCTGATTCCTTACGGTTCCCGTATCAAGGTTCAGGACGGTCAGTATCTGGAGGCCGGTGACGAGCTGACCGAAGGTTCTGTAAATCCTCATGATATCTTAAAGATCAAGGGCGTCCGCGCCGTACAGGATTACATGATCCAGGAAGTACAGCGTGTATACCGTCTGCAGGGTGTAGATATCAACGATAAGCATATCGAGATGATCGTTCGTCAGATGCTGAAGAAGGTTAAGGTGGAGGAGAGCGGCGACAGCGATGTACTGCCGGGCGTATCCATGGATGTCTTAGACTTTAATGAGATGAATGAGCGTCTGATGGCAGAAGGCAAGAAGCCGGCAGAAGGAAAGCAGGTAATGCTTGGTATCACAAAGGCTTCTCTGGCAACCGATTCCTTCTTATCTGCGGCATCCTTCCAGGAGACCACCAAGGTTCTGACGGAGGCTGCTATCAATGGTAAGGTAGACCACCTGATCGGTCTGAAGGAGAACGTAATCATCGGTAAGCTGATCCCGGCAGGTACTGGTATGAAGCGTTACCGCAATGTAAAGCTGAACACTGATATTGAGCCTGAGGATGAAATCTCCTTTGATGAAGAGGATGAGGATGATCTTCCAATCCTTTTGTCAGAGCCGGAAGATGATGAGATGATGGACGAAGTGCTGGATTTTGGTGATGAGGAAGAAATCTAAAATTCATAAATAAAAGTCATAAGAACGCCGGACAGAATTCATGGAATGTGAGTTTTGTCCGCCGTTCTTTTTTTGGTTGGATAAAAAATATGGCTGTGAGGAATTGAATCCCTCACAGCCATGGATTATCAAGGTAAAACTGCTGCGCTGTATTTGCAGGAATTTAGTTGGAGCCAGGGCCTCCGGTCAGGCCAGCTGTCAGGGTAGAGCCAGAGGAGCTGGAAGAGCCGGAGCTTACCGGTCCGGCGGAACCGGAATTAGTGCTTCCCGTGCTGCCAGGTCCTCCGGTGGCGCCTGCCGTGGGGCTGCTTGTACCGGAAGAAGTGTCAGAAGAACCGCCAGGTCCGTAATTGGTACTTGAATTAGAGGTAGTGCTGGAGGGCGCTGTAGAGCTGCCGCCGGGACCGTAATTGGTGTTTGAGGAATTGCTGGCGCCTGCGGTGGTGGTATTGCTGACTACCGCTGCATTGACACCGGAAGCATTTTGGCATACGCCGTCAGCCCCGAAGGTGTAATTCTGCCCATCGATGGTTAAGGTGGCGTTTACAGCCATCTTTCCGGTGGATGGGTCCAGATAATAATATTTTCCGGAAACCTGGATCCAATTGGTCAGCATGTGGCCGGCATTATTAAAGTAGTAGTAGGCTCCGCTGATCTCCTTCCAGGTGCGGGCCATCTTGCCGGAGCCTGGATCCATGTAGTATTTGTTTGTGCCGTCACTAAGCCACCCGGTCAGCATCCGGCCGTCGCTGTTTAAGTAGTAGTAATCTCCATTGACCTCGGTCCACCCGGTAGCCATCTTTCCGTCAGCTGCGAAATAATACCAGTAGCCGTCGATCTCCCGCCAATTGGAAACCATGCACCGTCCATCATCGCGGAAGTAGTACCATGCATTATCCATCTGGCGCCAGCCCATGGCCATGGAGCCGTCGCTTCGCAGGTAATAGTAATTGTCACCTTCCTTCAGCCAGCCCTTTACCATGGTTCCCAGCATGTTGCCGTCTGTAAGCGTATAATACCATTTTCCGTTGTCCTGCACCCAACCGGTGGCCATCAGGCCATTTGCCTTAAAGTAGTACCAGTTTCCATTGATCTGCTTCCAGCCTAAACACATTACTCCGGTTGTCTCATCCATATAATAATAGCCATCGCTGGTCTGAATCCAGCCCTTGCGAAGTGAGCCGTCGTTTTCTACATAAGTATAGGCATTGCCGGCCTGGGTCCATCCTGCTGCCATGGAAACTCCCGCTGGCGCCAGGGTCAGAAGTCCCATAACGCCAGCTGCCGCAGCAGATTTCCACATCTTGTATTTCATCACTCATATCCTCCTTAGAAAACAAAATGGTAGCAATTTGATAAGATACAGCAATCGTTGCCTGGCAAATACATCAATGATCAATGGTCCAGACAGCCATGCTGTTTTTTTCAGTTACCAGTATAGCATAGTTTGCAGAAGATTACTTAACTTTTTTATTACAATTTTGACAGCAAACGCCGGTATCCTTTTTTTCCATAGCGGTACATGATGATGGTGTATTCGCCGAATTCCTCTCCCAGTGCACTTTTGTAAACAGCCCACAGGCTCCACAGAAAGCCGGAAAGGGCCATAAAAGCAGTCAGAACGAACTGTTCCTCCTCTGTGACTGCGCGCTCCAGATAAAGGTCTAAAAGAGCTTCTGCCCGGTCGAAATCATAGTAGGAATAGATGGCGCACATGGCAATATCCAGGATTGGGTCTGCCATTCCTGCGTATTCCCAGTCGATCAGCCGCACACTGCCGTCTTTTAGGATCAGGAAATTATCTACATTCGGGTCAATATGGCACAGGATCTGGGGGCGGTGCAGGCCTTCAATCCGGTTTAAAAGCTGATTCATCTGCTGCCGTACCGCAGCGTAGTCCTCAAAGGGAATTCCTCCATGTGCCATGCAGAGTCCCTCGTAGAATCCGATCCGCTCTCTCAGATCAAAGCTGTGGTCTACGTGGAGTCCGGCCTGGTGAAAGGTTCGAAGCAGCTTAAGACAGTGGGAAATATCCTCCGGATTTTCACTGTCTGCTGTCCGGGCGCCTTCATAATATTCCGAGATCTTATATCCATTCTCTCCATTAAAA
>JAUNOF010000222.1 GCA_030537215.1 Lachnospiraceae bacterium | reverse complement strand
AATGATATATAGCATCACAGCAGAATCTTTCGTGAAACAGCCCTATGTTGTAATTGGTTTTCTTTTTCTTCTGTTTGTGATATGATATGCTTGAGTATTTACAGAAAGATCCCATTTCTCATATTGATATGCTGGAGCCGCTGCGCCGGGGAACGGCGGAGATTCTCTATGACGGAGAGGACGGCGTGATGATTCTGGAAACCCGGAGTCAGATCTATATGATTTCCATGGAGCAGGAGGAGAAGTGCTTTCAGATTCTAAAGCACTATCCTCCTGCTGTTTATGCGGTTCACCAAAAAAATATTGCATCTGCGCTGCAGGAGCAGTATCATTTTCCAGAATTTCATCCATGCTATCAATATCGCTATCCATATGAAGCTTTGAATGAAGAGAAGCTTACGGAGGCCGGCATTACAGAAAAAGAGATTTCACAGGAGCGCACGCCCTTTTGTCAGGTATTTGAAGGAAATGTGGTTTCTGAAAGGCTTCAGCAGAAGCTGGGACTGGAGCGGTCAAAGCAGATGACCTGGTGGCTTTTTTAGAGAATCAGGAGCTTAAAACGGCAGAAGGATGGAGAGGATTTCATGGAACATTTAAAAATAACCAAACAGGAACGATGCTGGATACTTTACGATGTAGGAAATTCTGCTTTTATTTTGCTGGTTTCCACGATCATTCCCATTTACTTTAACCATCTGGCTGCCAGCGCCGGGATGTCCGAGGTGGATTATCTGGCTTACTGGGGCTATGCGGCTTCTATCTCTACGGTGATCGTGGCGCTGATTGGCCCGGTGCTGGGGGCCATAGCCGATACCAAAAGCTTTAAAAAACCGTTATTTACTGCCTGCATGCTGATTGGTGTGATCGGCTGCGGTGCATTGGCAGTTCCCTTGTCCTGGATGGCCTTTCTGGCAGTTTTTATTCTGGCAAAGGTGGGATACAATGCAAGCCTGATCTTTTATGATTCCATGCTGGTGGATGTGACCACTGTGCAGCGCCTGGATCAGGTATCCTCCCATGGATACGCATGGGGCTATATTGGAAGCTGCATCCCCTTCGTGGTGTCCCTTGGCTTTGTCCTGCTGTATCGGCAGATCGGGATTTCCATGAGAACTGCCGTTGCCATCGCCTTTTTTCTGAACGCGGCATGGTGGCTGCTGTTTTCAATCCCTCTTCTGAAGACCTATGAACAGAAGTATTATGTCCAGCTGCCCAAGCGTCCTGCCCGGGACAGCTTCCAGCGGCTGTTTCAGACGCTTTGTGATATAAAAAACCAGAAGCATATTTTTTGGTATCTGCTGTCCTTTTTCTTTTTTATTGATGGCGTCTATACCATTATTGAGATGGCAACGGCCTACGGAAGTGCTTTGGGGCTGGCATCCAGCCAGCTGCTGCTGGCTCTTCTGGCTACCCAGCTGGTTGCTTTTCCATGCGCCCTGGTGTTTTCCCGATTGTCAAAGACCTGCGAAACCAGCAGATTGCTGAAGATATGCATTCTGGCCTATACCGGCATATCCTTGTTTGCCGTCCAGCTGGATAAGCAGTGGGAATTCTGGGTGCTGGCTGTGTTGGTAGGCATGTTCCAGGGGGCGATCCAGGCATTATCCAGATCTTACTTTGCAAAGATTATTCCTACGGATAAGTCAGGAGAATATTTCGGCATTTATGATATCTGCGGGAAAGGAGCCTCCTTCCTGGGAACCACGTTAGTAGGGGCAGTTACCCAGATTACCGGAGCAGCAAATGCGGGGGTGCCGATGCTTACCGTTTTATTTTTGATCGGCTTTGTTCTGTTCAGCAAGGCAGCAAAGCTGGGAAATGCAGCCTGATCACTGTTTTTCAAAAAAACATTTAATAAATAAAGATTTTGTGCTAAAATACCATAGGATATTCAATGGAATTTTTCACAAGTTTAAGACGAATATGCAGTAAGGGAGAGAAGAAGAATGAGCATCAGAATTGGTATTTTAGGATATGGCAATCTGGGAAGAGGAGTGGAGAGCGCGGTTCATCAGAATCCGGACATGGAGCTGACTGCCGTATTTACCCGCCGCAGCCCGGAAAGCCTGCAGGTTAGAAGTGCAGGAGTTCCAGTGTATGGAATTGATGAACTGGAGCATATGCAGGATCAGATCGATGTGCTGATTTTATGCGGCGGCAGTGCCACTGATTTGCCGGTGCAGACGCCAAAGTATGCGGGAATGTACAATGTAGTAGACAGCTTTGACACCCACGCAAGAATTCCAGAACATTTCGCTGCTGTTGATGGTGCGGCAAAGACCGCCGGAAAGATCGGCATTATTTCCTGCGGATGGGATCCAGGCATGTTTTCTTTAAATCGTTTATATGCCAATGCAGTTCTTCCAGAGGGCCATGATTATACCTTCTGGGGCAAGGGCGTCAGCCAGGGACATTCCGATGCGGTACGGCGGATTGCCGGGGTAAAGGATGCCAGACAGTATACGATTCCGGTTCCTGAGGCTGTGGAGGCTGTGAGAAGCGGCTCAAATCCAGAACTGACCACCAGACAGAAGCACACCAGAGAGTGCTTTGTAGTAGCAGAGGAGGGCGCTGATTTAGTAAGGATCGAGGAGGAGATCAAGACTATGCCAAACTACTTCTCTGATTACAATACCACCGTACATTTTATTACCGAGGAGGAGATGGCAAGAGATCACAGCGGACTTCCCCACGGCGGCTGTGTGATCCGCACCGGAAATACCGGAATGCACAAGGAAAATCAGCATGTGATCGAGTACAGCTTAAAGCTGGATTCCAACCCGGAATTTACCGGCTCTGTTATTGTGGCTTATGCAAGAGCGGCATACCGGATGAATCAGGAAGGCATGAGCGGCTGCAAGACGGTGTTTGATATAGCACCAGCATATCTGTCTGCAAAGAGCCCAGAAGAGCTGAGAGCCCATCTGCTGTAGGCGATGAGTTTTCGTAACGGTTCGGCAGGTCTGCGCAAGGGCTGCTCCAGCGCAGCGAGGATGCTGAACAGCTGCGAGCTTTAAATAAAATACGAAACCTGGAAATGGCGATGCCTGCTCCATGGACTCCCTCTGCTTTCGCGAGGCAAGGACCATGGCAGGCACTGCCTTTTTCTTTTCTTCTCCACTTCTTTATGTATTTCCCTGATACTGGAAATGCCTCCAGTCTTTCCCTATGGAACTGCCATCTTTTGTATGATATCATCATTTCGTAACAGAAATGTAAAAAACATGTAACATACGAAGGGAGTACAAGAATGAAACGAATGGTATATTGCGCAGCTGTATTGGCTGCTGGTATCACAGGGATATCTACAATCTCAGCACAGGCAGGGACTAAGACAATAGTAATCGGCAATACTGCCGGGATGAACCAAATGATCGCATCTACATATATTTCAAATGGCTGTCTGCCGGACTGGAATCTGCCGGACTG
>JAUNOF010000060.1 GCA_030537215.1 Lachnospiraceae bacterium | reverse complement strand
AAAGGCAGGTTGATGAATGAAACGAGTGCTGCAGCGGCTGGGCATTCTGTTTGTGATTTTTATTGCGGCAGGTGCCGGATATTTTTACTGGATGATAAACAGGACATCCAGGGGGGATACGTTATACATTTCTATGGAGGAAAGCTCTCTGCCCGTAGTCTATATGGACATGCTGGGGCGGGAGATGAATTGTCTTCACGGATATGTGCAGGAGATGGCTGATGCCGGATTGCGGGGCAGCCTTACAGTACTTCCCGAGGATCGAAGCCTGAACATCCGGATCGCCCGCTGTCAGGGAAACGTGACAGGAATCTATTACGAGATTCGGACGCTGGACCAAAGCCGGCTGATCGAGCGGACCAGTGTGGAAGGCTGGACCAGTACGGAGGATGGAGTGAGGGCAGTTCTCCCCATCCAGAATCTTTTGTCCAGAGATCAGGAATACCAGATGACGCTGACGGTGGATACGGACAGTGAAGGCGCTGTCCGCTACTACACCAGGCTGATCTGGACAGAAGCGGAAGGGGCACGGCAGATGGTAGATCTGGCGGCTGACTTTTCTGCCAAAACCTTCCATTATGAGGATGCCAGAACACTGGTAACTTACTTAGAGAGCGATAATACTGGTGATAATACCAATTTAGGCCATATGGATATCCATTCCAGCTTTTCTCAGATTACCTGGGGAGGCCTTACCATGGAGCCGGCAGGGGAGGTATTTGTCACCTTAAATGAGCTGGACGGCACCATGGCCCAGGTCACTCTGGAGTACCTGGCTCTCCGTCAGGATGAGGAAGGCGTTTTGGAAACCTATGAGGTGGAGGACAGCTTCACCATGCGAAAAGGCGAGCAGCGGGTTTATATGATGGATTTTGACCGTCAGACGGATCAGATTTTCCAGGGAGAGGAAGCCGCATTTACCGGAAGCCGCATTCTGCTGGGTGTGACGGATGATCATAAAGTGCAGGCGGTGGCCAGTGAAAATGGAAAGATCCGCGCCTTTGTGGCCAATCATGATCTTTGGAGCTATGATGAGACGGAACGTCAGGCGGTGAGCATCTTCTCCTTCCGCAGCAGAATGGAGGAAGGGATCCGGCCGGCTTACCGGGATCATGCCATTAAGATCCTGCGCACAGGGGACAATGGGGATGTGGATTTCCTGGTTTACGGCTACATGAACCGGGGGCGGCATGAGGGATGCATGGGAATTGCCATGTACCACTACAGCCGTCAAAATGATGCCCTTCAGGAGCGGTTCTTCGCCCCGGTGACAGAGAGTTTTGAGAAGCTTTCTTTGGATATGGGGGAACTTTCCTATTTGAGTGGGGGAGATATGCTGTATTTGAAGGTTGGCTCCGGCATTTACGGAGTTGACTTAACCAGCAATGAATTTATGGCAGTGGCAGAGGGGCTTCCGGAGGGCGGCTATGCCATCAGCCAGAACGGACAGCGGCTGGCCTGGCAGGAAGGAACCAATGTCTACCAGTCCAGACTGATCCATCTGATGGATCTGGAAACCGGGGAGAAGAATGAGGTAATCTCTGCAGAGGGCGACTGTCTGCGGGTCTTAGGCTTTGTGGGAAATGACTTTATCTACGGCCTGGCCAGGACGGACAGCCAGTGGGTTATCAATGGCCGGATGGAGGAGCTTCCCATGTATGCACTGGAGATCCTGGGAGAGGATATGACCGTTCAGACCCGGTATGAGAAGGCTGGTTATTATATTTCCGGCGTATCAGTGGGCGACAGCCGGATCCATTTAAAGCGGATCGTGTCCCTTGCCGGGGATGCATACCAGATGGTGGATGAGGATACCATTGTCTGTAATGAAGAGATCCCGGATGACAGGCTGGCAAATATCGGCTGGTATACAGACAGCGTCCGGCAAAAGCTGTATTTTGTACAGCTTGGAACAGAGCTGCGCACCGGACAGCGGGTGCATTCTTCCTCGCCGGAACGGATCACCTATGAAACCTCGGAGATTCTGAAGCTGGGATCCTCGGTGGCAGTTCCAGGCATGGAGTTTCTGGCTTACGGCGGCGGGCATCTTCTTGGGATCACTCAGGATTTCTCCCGTGCAGTGGAGTTAGCCTACCCGGAGATGGGAATTGTGACAGATGCAGACGGCCAAATTCTGTGGAGCCGGGTGAATCGTCCCTCTGCCAGCACCATCCGCAGCCAGAACGATGCCGCATCCCGGTTTATGAAGAACATGGCTGATTTTGCCGGAAGCAAGGTATTCCCGGACGGAACCCTGCTTTTGGATGCCAGAGGCTGCAGTTTAAGCCAGGTGCTGTATTTCCTGGGACAGGGATACCCGGTTCTGGCCTATGGGGAAGGCGGCATCGGATATCTTCTAATGGGATATGATGCCTACAATGTGACGATTTACCAGCCGGAAACCGGCGAGAGCTGGAAGATGGGCTTGAATGATGCTACAAATTATTTTTCATCGGCAGGAAATGACTTTATCTGCGGGATTATTTCGGAATGAATGTAATGCAACACAAAAGATGTCAAAACTGTGACAAAAAATTTTGTGTTTCCAGTTATAACCTTTACAAATTGCGTTTGTTTGGTATATAATGGCTTGAAGGCTTTTTTATATCATAGCCGCATTCTGTTTGACGTTAACGCATTTTAGGCAGCCTGGGGCTGCCTTTGAGGAAAGCTTAATTCAGTAGCAGGGAAGGTATCTGAGCTGTTACGATAGATAGATAGTACGAGGTGTAAGATGGAACAATATATCATGAAAGGCGGCAATCCCCTTGTTGGTGAAGTTACCATAGGCGGTGCGAAGAATGCTGCCTTGGGAATCCTGACCGCAGCGATCATGACAGATGATAACGTATTGATTGAGAACCTGCCCGATGTGCGGGATATCAATGTAATGCTGGAGGCCATTCAGGAAATCGGTGCCGACGTAGATCGTATCGACCGGCATACGGTAAAGATTAACGCCTCAAATATTGGTGAAGTGTCCGTAGACGACGAGTATATCCGGCGGATCCGCGCATCCTATTACTTTATCGGCGCGCTGCTGGGCAAGTATAAAAGCGCCCAGGTTCCCCTTCCCGGCGGGTGCAATATCGGAAGCAGGCCCATTGACCTGCATTTGAAGGGCTTCCGCGCATTAGGCGCGGATATTTCGGTGGAGCGGGGAGCGGTAGTTGCCCACGCTATCGATCTGGTAGGCGCGCACATTTATCTGGATAAGGTGTCGGTAGGCGCTACCATCAATGTAATGATGGCAGCTACCCTGGCGGAGGGCCAGACCATCATCGAGAATGCGGCCAAGGAGCCTCATGTGGTAGATGTGGCAAACTTCTTAAACAGCATGGGTGCGAATATCAAGGGCGCCGGTACGGATATTATCCGGATCCGGGGCGTGAGAAAGCTTCATGGAACGGAGTATTCCATCATTCCGGATCAGATCGAGGCAGGCACCTTTATGTGCGCCGCCGCCATCACCCGGGGGGATGTGATGGTAAAGAATGTGATTCCCAAGCATCTGGAGGCGATTTCTGCAAAGCTGATCGAGATCGGCTGTGAGGTGATCGAATTTGATGATGCTGTGCGGGTGGTGGGAAAGCCGATTCAGCATCACACCAATATCAATACGCTGCCGTATCCAGGCTTCCCTACGGATATGCAGCCTCAGATTACCGTGACCCTGGCTCTGGCAAAGGGAACCAGCATTGTGACAGAGAGTATTTTTGAGAACCGCTTTAAGTATGTAGATGAGCTGGCACGGATGGGCAGCAATATCAAGGTAGAAGGCAATGTAGCCATCATTGACGGCGTCAAAAGCTTTTCCGGCGCCTCTGTCAATGCTCCCGATCTTCGGGCTGGTGCGGCGCTGGTGATCGCAGGGCTGGCAGCAGATGGTTATACCACTGTAGATGAGATCGGCTATATTCAGAGAGGCTACGAATGCTTTGAGGAGAAGCTGAGGGCATTGGGAGCTATGATCGAGAAGGTGGATTCTGAGAGAGCGGCCCAGAAGTTTCAGCTTCAGGTTGGGTGATGTCAGACAGAAAAGATTTCTGTAAAAACACTTGACATGTGTTAAAAAAAACATTAGTATATGTCTTGCAGCAGATGCTGTTTGCGATGGAGGCTTAATCGTAAGCACATCTCTTAAAATTGAAAAGTTCGTAACTATATAATATCCCTTATTCAGAGTGATGGAGATACAAAGGATCTGTGAAGTCACGGCAACCCCGGTTAATCCGGTTGGGAAGTGGATTCCTGACAGTGGAAGGAGAGGGCCGGAAGGTGCCAGCCTGAGCGAGGGCGGACGAGTGTGAAAAGGTTCAGCTTAGCGTTATTTGCCGGCTGCAGCTTTTTGGCAGATCGTCTGCGCATCGAGCAATAAGAGGATTTGAATGTTGTCTGCTTTCAAGTCCGCTCGTATGCGGACTTTTCTTTTTTTACAGTTACCAAATCCCATAAATCGAACACAAGGAGGAAACAATGGAAAAATTATTATTTACTTCTGAATCAGTAACCGAAGGTCATCCGGATAAAATGTGCGATCAGATCTCGGATGCAATTCTGGATGCTTTGTTAGAGCAGGATCCTATGAGCCGTGTGGCCTGCGAGACGGCTGTTACCACTGGTCTGGTATTGGTAATGGGTGAGATCACCACCAATGCCTATGTAGATATCCAGAAGACGGTGCGTGAGACAGTACGGGAGATCGGATATGACAGAGCCAAATATGGATTTGACTGCGACACCTGCGGCGTGATCGTTGCCATTGATGAACAGTCTACCGATATTGCCATGGGCGTGGACAAGGCTCTGGAAGCCAAGAAGGCGGAGGAGAACCAGATGTCTGAGGAGGAGCTGGGTGCCATCGGCGCCGGTGATCAGGGTATGATGTTTGGCTTTGCTTCTAATGAAACAGAGGAGTACATGCCGTACCCCATCGCTCTGGCGCATAAGCTGGCTTTAAAACTGACTGAGGTCCGCAAGAACGGCACGCTGCCTTACCTCCGCCCAGATGGAAAAACACAGGTTACGGTAGAGTATGACGAGAATGGCAGGCCGGTTCGTCTGGATGCTGTGGTGCTGTCTACCCAGCATGACGAGGCGGTGACCCAGGAGCGGATCCACAAGGATATTAAAAAGTACGTTTTTGATCCTGTGCTTCCCGGGAAGATGGTAGATGAAAATACCAAGTTCTTTATTAATCCCACCGGACGGTTCGTCATCGGCGGTCCTCACGGCGACAGCGGAGTGACCGGACGGAAGATCATCGTGGACACCTACGGCGGCTACGCGCGTCACGGCGGCGGCGCCTTCTCCGGTAAGGACTGCACCAAGGTAGACCGTTCCGCAGCGTACGCAGCGCGCTATGTGGCGAAAAATATTGTGGCGGCAGGGCTGGCTGATAAGTGCGAGATCCAGCTTTCCTATGCAATCGGTGTAGCCCATCCTACCTCCATTATGGTAGATACCTTTGGAACCGGCAGGGTAAGCAATGAGCGTCTGGTGGAGATCATTCGTGAGAACTTTGACCTGCGTCCGGCGGGAATTATTAAGATGCTGGATTTAAGACGGCCGATCTACAAGCAGACCGCTGCTTATGGGCATTTCGGAAGAAATGATCTGGATCTTCCCTGGGAGAAGCTGGATAAGGTGGATGTGCTGAAAAAGTACTGCTAAGGAGCGTTAAAGTAACAGTTCAAGGTATCTGAACGGTTACGCGTTAAAAAAATCGGTAGAAAAAACTTCCTGTAAATTACTTGCAGGAAGTTTTTCTTTTCATTTATTCTGGGGAATGTTATAATTTATAAACCAGATATTTTTAAACAGGAGAGTGGAAACATGAAAAAATTAATATCCTGGAATGTTAACGGATTGCGGGCCTGTGTAGGAAAAGGCTTTGTAGATTATATGAAACAGGCGGATGCAGATGTATTCTGTATTCAGGAAAGCAAGCTGCAGGAGGGGCAGATTCAGCTGGAGCTGCCTGGCTATCATCAATATTGGAATTATGCCCAGAAGAAGGGATATTCCGGCACCGCCATCTTTACCAAGATGGAACCGATTTCCGTGACCTATGGCCTGGGGATCCAGGAGCATGACCATGAGGGACGGGTGATTACAGCAGAATTTGCCGATTACTATGTGGTGACCTGCTATACGCCGAATTCTCAGGACGGGTTAGCCAGACTGGATTACCGGATGACCTGGGAGGATGCCTTCCGCAGCTATCTAAAGAAGCTGGAGGAGAAGAAGCCGGTGGTTTTCTGCGGAGATCTGAATGTAGCTCATAAAGAGATCGACTTAAAGAATCCGAAAACCAACCGGAAAAATGCCGGCTTTACCGATGAGGAGAGAGGCAAGTTTACAGAGCTTTTGAATGCTGGATTTATCGATACCTTCCGCTATTTTTATCCGGATGTGGAGGGAATCTATTCCTGGTGGTCCTACCGTTTTTCTGCCCGTGCCAAGAATGCAGGGTGGCGGATCGACTATTTCTGTGTTTCGGAGTGCTTAAAGGACAGGCTGGCAGGGGCGGCCATTCATACAGAGGTGTTAGGCTCTGATCATTGCCCGGTGGAGCTGATGCTGCTGGATGAAGAAGACATGGGAGAAAATGATTCAGCCCATAAGGATGCTGCAGAAGAAAAGGGGAGCCAAGCATGAACCTGATCACCATAGAGCATTTAACAAAATCATATACGGAGCGGCTGCTGTTTGATGATACCAGCTTTGCCATCAATGAGGGAGAGAAGGTAGGCCTGATCGGCATCAACGGCACCGGAAAGTCTACTCTGCTTAGGATTGCGGCGGGATTGGAGGAGCCGGATGAGGGCACTGTGGTGCGGGGGCGGAATCTGGATATCCGCTTTCTCTCCCAGACACCAGTGTTCCAGGAGGGGGAGACGGTTCTGGAGGCAGTACTCCGGGACAATGAGGGCCATGAGCATGTGTGGGATTTAGAGGCCCAGGCCAAGTCTACCTTAAATAAGCTTGGGATCACCCACCACGATGCCGTGGTAGATACCTTGTCCGGCGGCCAGCGCAAGCGCGTGGCATTGGCCAGTGTCCTTTTATCCACAGCAGATATCCTGGTGCTGGACGAGCCTACCAACCATCTGGACAGTGAGATGGCGGACTGGCTGGAAGAATATTTAAAGAAATTTAAGGGCGCGCTGCTGATGGTGACCCATGACCGGTATTTTCTGGACAGTGTGACCAACCGGATCGTAGAACTGGATAAAGGAAAGCTTTACAGCTACCAGACCAATTATGAGGGATTTGTGAAGCTGAAGGCAGAACGGCTGGATATGGCGCTGGCCTCGGAGCGGAAGCGTCAATCGATCCTGAGGGTGGAGTTAGAGTGGATGCAGCGGGGCGCCAGAGCCCGCTCCACCAAGCAGAAGGCGCATATCCAGCGGTATGAATCCCTGCGGGATCAGAAGGCGCCGGAGTTTGATAAGCAGGTGGAGATGGAATCGATTTCCAGCCGCCTGGGACGAACTACCGTGGAAGTGGAGGGATTATCCAAAGCCTATGGGGATAAGGTGCTGATCTCTGATTTTACTTACATTTTTCTAAAAAATGACCGCATCGGCATTATCGGCCCTAACGGGGCGGGTAAATCCACGCTGATGAAAATGATCGCCGGATGGGTGGAACCGGATTCCGGCACCATCCAGATTGGACAGACGGTAAAAATAGGATATTTCTCCCAGGAAAATGAAGCCATGGACCAGTCGAAGCGGGTGATCGATTATATCCGGGATGTGGCAGAGTATGTGAAGACTAAGGACGGCAGTGTAAGTGCCAGTCAGATGCTGGAGCGGTTTCTGTTTCCCTCTTCCATGCAGTACACCACCATCGGTAAGCTGTCCGGCGGTGAGCGGAGAAGGCTTTATCTGCTGCGGATCCTGATGGATGCGCCTAATGTGCTGATGCTGGACGAGCCTACCAACGATCTGGATATCCAGACACTGACGATTCTGGAGGATTACCTGGACAGCTTCCAGGGGATTGTGATTGCAGTGTCCCATGACCGGTATTTCCTGGACCGTGTGGTGCGGCGCATCTTTGCACTGGAGGGGCAGGGAAAGGTGGCACAGTATGAGGGCGGCTTTACCGATTATCAGGCGGCGCTGGCAAGAAAGCAGGCGGAGCTTGAAGAGGCGGCCGGAGCATTGCTGGGAAAGCGGCCCGGCGGCTCTGAAGCAGCGAAGGCGGGAACTTCCGGCTCATCCAGCTCATCTGCGGGAAACAGAGGCTCAGGGGCCGGAGATAAGGCGCCCGGCAGCCGCAGCTTCTGGAAGCAGGATGCTCCGAAAAAACTGAAATTCACCTACAAGGAGCAGAAGGAATGGGAGACCATTGAGGCTGACATAGCTGCCCTGGAGGAGCGGATCGGGGAGCTGGAAGGGGAGATGGAGCAGGCTGCCAGCAGCTACAGCAGACTGCAGGAGCTGATGGCGGAAAAGGAAGAGAAGGAGGGCCTTCTGGAGGAAAAAATGGAGCGTTGGATGTATCTGAATGACCTGGCAGAGCAGATCGAGGCGCAAAAGCAGGGGTAAGGCAGATTCCTGCATCAGATAAAAGCGTAAAATGAGAGAAGATAGGAACTGTGAAGGTATTGGACCATTACAGATTCAGATAAGACACAATGTGAGCGGCATAAGAAGGAGAGGGCAATGGAAGACTACAGAGTGATTCAGGATAATCGATGCTACCCGATAGGAACTGTGGTGGTTGAAGAAGGCGTACATTTTTCGGTTATATTCCAGGGGGAGAGCTGCAGTTTGGTACTGTATCAGGCAGGCGGGAAAGCTCCTGTAAAGCAGATCCCATTTCCAGAGGAAAACCGGGTGGGCGATGTGTGGAGCATGACGGTCGCCGGAGATTTTCGGGGAATGGAATACTGCTTTGAGCTGGATGGCAAGATGACAGAGGATCCATTTGGAAAGCATTTTGCAGGCAGAGAGGTTTGGGGAAGTGAAACCCATTTGAATCAGGTGCTCCGTGCATCTGTGGTTCAGGAGGAGTATGACTGGGAGGCGGATCGGCGGCCAGAGATCCCCTATGAGGACTGTATCCTTTATCGCATTCATCCCAGGGGCTTTACCCGGCATCCATCCTCTAAGGTGGAAAACAGGGGAACCTTTGCAGGGATCGCAGAGAAGATTCCGTACTTAAAGGAGCTGGGGATCACTACAGTGGAACTTCTTCCGGCCGTAGAGTTTCAGGAGGTAATGGCAGCGCCAGGAACATTTCCGGAGAAATCCAGCCAGGAGCTTAAGCCCAGCGGAAAGCTGAATTACTGGGGCTTTGTCCCGGCACTGTACTTTGCGCCGAAGGCATCCTACTGCTCAGGAAAGGAGAAGCATCCGGAGCGGGAGTTTAAGGATCTGGTGAAGGCGCTGCATCGGGCAGGGCTGGAGCTTGTGATGGACTTTTTCTTCACCGGGCAGGAGGTGGAAACCTTTGTGCTGGAGGTGCTCCGATTCTGGGCAAGGGAGTATCACGTAGATGGCTTTCATCTGATCGGCTTTCCGCCCTGCAGGCTGATCGGCCACGATCCGTACTTAAGCCGGGTGAAGCTGCTGGCTCAGTCCTGGGACGATGTAAACGGCGGCCGCAATAAGCATTTGGCACGGTACAATGAGGGCTTTGCCATTGACATGAAACGGGTGTTAAAGGGTGATGAGGGCATGGTAAGCAGCCTGGCCTTCCATATCCGGAATAATCCAAAGGAACAGGCCGTGATCAACTTTATGGCCAATGTGAACGGCTTTACTCTGATGGACAACGTCTGCTACGACCAGAAGCACAATGAGGCCAACGGAGAGAACAATCAGGACGGAACGGATTACAACTGCTCCTGGAACTGCGGCGTGGAGGGCCCTACCAGAAAGAAAAAGGTGGTGGATATGCGCCGGAAGCTTCTCCGAGATGCTTATCTGCTGACCTTCTTAAGCCAGGGAACCCCGCTTCTGATGGCTGGTGATGAGTTTGGAAATACCCAGAACGGAAACAACAATGCCTACTGCCAGGACAATGAGATCTCCTGGCTGAACTGGAATCTGACAGAGACCAACCGGGATCTGCTGGAATTTGTGAAGGCAGTGATCCGCTTCCGCAAGGCTCATCCTATGTTCCATATGCCTCAGGAGCCGAAGATCATGGATTATTTATCCTGCGGCCAGCCGGATGTATCCTACCATGGTGTGAAGGCATGGTGCCCGGAATTTGAAAGCTTCCGCCGCCAGCTGGGGATTCTGTACTGCGGCAAATATGGAAAGCTGCCCGATGGAACTTGTGATGACTATTTCTTTGTGGTTTACAACCTGCACTGGGAGCCACATGAATTCTCACTGCCCAACCTTCCAAAGGGTCGCTACTGGCACGTTGCCATAGATACGGATGCCAAGTCAGTAAACGGCATCTACCCGGCAGGCGAGGAACCCTTCTTAGAGAAGCAGAAGCTTTATCTGGTAGAGCCCCGGACGATCATGGTCTTTGTGGGTAAGGCTGCATCCCCTGAAATTCTTGCCAGACTGGAGGAGCAGGAGCGTCAGCGGGCAGCAGAGGAGAAGGAGAGGAAGGAAAAAGAGAAGCGGAAGAAAGGGGAAAACGGGAAGAAACGGCCGAAGGCAAACAACAAATAAGATCAAAAAGAAAATGCGGGGAAGCCCTTCCAGGCAGCCTCGCATTTTCTTTATTTGTAACGGTTCCGTGCCCTCACAGCATGTTATTCCGGATAAACCAGCCGTTCCTCTGTAATGGATTGAAGAACTTCTTTCAGATACCGGTGGGCCAGGTACTTTGCCATGGGCAGATTCATATCCAGATAATTTCCGCAGTCCCTTGCCGCAGCCCCAGGCACCGGTCCTTCAAAATCACGGATAAAGGAAAACATTTCCTTCATCAGCGGAACTATATCTCTGGACTCATAATCTCCGTTCAATAAAAGATAAAATCCTGTCCGGCAGCCCATAGGACCAAAATAAAGCACCTTATGGCCAAACAGCGGATGGTTGCGGAGAAACGTAGCCCCCAGATGCTCAATGGTATGCATCTCTGCTGTATTCATGACTGGCTCGTAATTGGGACGAGTCATACGAATGTCAAATGTGGTGATAACCGCATCCCCAGCCTGATCCTTTCTGGAAACATAAATTCCAGGAAGCAAAACCAAATGATTAATTGTAAAACTGGTAATCTTTTCCATACTTAAATCCTTTCTGAACTTTCATGCGCCCGGCAGGCAGACGCGCCACCACCCATGAAAGTTTTGACGGGCGCACTTGGCATCCCTGAATTCACGCCGCCTAATCGGCGGCAGAACTTTCATAGTAAATACGATAACACCTACATTATATCATGCCCCATCCAAAAGGAAAAGCCAAATCTTTTGTTCTGAATTCGTCCCATCCCCAATATGTATGATATCAGGGTTAAAAGGTTGGATAATAGTAAAAAGGAAAGGCGGTGCTTGAAATGGAATGGTTTCGAATCCCATCAGGTCAGACATTGGAAGAATTAGGAAGCAGCCGCCAGGGACTTTCCCATCAGGAAGCAGCAGTCCGGCTGATCAAGTATGGAAAAAATGTGATTCAGGAAAGGCAGAAGAAAGCCTGGTGGCAGGTATTCCTGGAACAATTTCAGGATCTTCTGGTGTGGATCCTGATTGCTGCGGCGATTGTTTCGGTCCTTACTGATAATGGAGAAAGCTCTCTGGTCATTGGGGCGGTGCTCCTTCTCAATGCAATTCTGGGGACGGTGGAGCATCAGAAGGCAGAAAAATCCCTGGAAAGTTTAAGGGCGCTCTCAGCACCGGAGGCAGAGGTGATCCGGGAGGGAAGGAGGGAGAAAATCTCGGCAGAGGAGGTGGTGCCTGGAGACATTCTGGTTCTGGAGGCAGGAGATCTGGCAGCGGCAGACGGCAGGCTTCTGGAAGCGGTGGAGCTGCGGGTTAATGAAAGCTCTCTTACCGGGGAGGCGGCAGAGGTGGAGAAGGGGACGATTCCGCTGAAAGGCGCAGAGATTCCTCTGGCAGCCCGGAATAATATGATATTTTCCGGCTCCCTGGTAACAGGAGGCAGGGGGCTTGCAGTGGTTACTGCCGTGGGGATGGGCACAGAGATCGGAAGAATTGCGGATCTGATGAATGCCACCGAGGAAAAGCGGACGCCCCTTGAGGTCAGCCTGGATGTATTTTCCGGAAAGCTGGCAGCAGGAATTCTGGCAGTCTGTGTGATGGTGTTCTGGCTGGATATCTATCGGGGGGAGCCTCTGCTGGATGCAGTTATGTTTGCCGTGGCTCTGGCAGTAGCTGCGATTCCTGAGGCATTAGGCTCTATTGTAACCATTGTCCAGGCCATGGGGACACAGAAGATGGCCAGAGAGCATGCCATTATTAAGGAGCTGAAGGCGGTGGAAAGCCTGGGCTGCGTTTCTGTAATCTGCACCGATAAGACGGGAACCCTGACACAAAACCGGATGGAGGCAGAGGAGGTCTTTTTTGATTTCCAGACAGAAGAGATTGGGTCGGAAAAGGGAAAGGCAGATGGAAGGGAGCTTTTGTGGCGGACGGCTTTGCTGGCGAATAATTCCTCCGGCGAGAGCGGGGAACCTACGGAGCAGGCTCTCTGCCGGGGCGGGGAAGCCGCAGGGGTGAGAAGCTCCCAGCTGGAGCGCCGGTATCTGCGGAAAGGGGAGATTCCTTTTGATTCCAGGCGGAAGCGAATGAGTGTGTGCTGCCTGGACCGGGAAACCGGAAGAGAGGAGATCTACGGGAAAGGAGCGCTGGAGGCGCTGCTGCCTTGTTGTGACCGGATTTTTGATCGGGGACGTATTCGAGAGCTGACAGAGGAGGACAGGAACCGGCTGAAGGCGGTAAATCAGCGCTGGAGTTCGGAAGGAATGCGGGTGCTGGCATTTGCCTGCCAGATTCCGGACGGCAGCGGGGCAGAGAGGGCAGAACGGCCATCCTTTATAAAGGACTGGGAGCAGGGGCTGATCTTCGTTGGATTGGCGGCCCTGACCGATCCGCTGCGGCCGGAGACGAAGGCAGCCGTGGCAGCGGCCAGGGAAGCGGGGATCCGGCCAGTGATGATTACCGGCGATCATCCGGTGACAGCATCATCGATTGCACGAAAGGCGGGGATTCTTAAGCCAGGGGGCCTTACCATCACCGGCCCGGAGCTGGACCGGATGGGGGAGAGGGAGCTGGCAGAGAAGCTGGAGCAGATTTCTGTTTACGCCAGAGTGTCGCCGGAGCATAAGCTGAGAATCGTGGAGGCATGGCAGCGAAAGGGGAGGATCACAGCCATGACCGGAGACGGGATCAATGACGCCCCTGCCTTGAAAAAGGCGGATATCGGAATTGCCATGGGCCGCTCCGGAACGGAGGTGTCAAAGGATGCAGCGGCTATGATTCTGGCGGATGACAATTTTGCGACCATCATTAAGGCGGTTTCCAACGGAAGGAACGTGTACCGAAATATTAAAAACGCCATTGGGTTTCTCCTGTCCGGAAATATGGCGGGAATATTCTGCGTCCTTTATGCATCCCTGGCAGCGCTCCCCATGCCATTTCTTCCAGTGCACCTTTTGTTTATCAACCTGGTTACAGACTCCCTGCCTGCCCTTGCCATCGGCATGGAGCCGCCGGAGGAGGGGCTGTTAAAGCAGCCTCCCAGAAGCGGAAAGGAAGGGATTCTGACGGTCAATTTTGTCAAGGATCTGCTGGTGCAGGGATTTTTAATCGCGGTCTGCACCATGGCAGCCTTCCGAATGGGATGGGCAAGCGGAGCCGGACCGGGAATGGGCCTTGGTCCCGGAGGAGGGCTTGCTCGTGACCCGGAGGCAGTGGCAAGCACCATGGCATTTACCACGCTGACCCTGGCAAGACTGTTTCATGGCTTTAACTGCCGCAGCGCACACTCCATCCTGCGGCTGGGATTTAGCAGCAATCTGTACAGCGTAATGGCTTTTGAGGCCGGTGTATTGCTTCTGGCAGCCGTTTTGTTCGTACCTGGCCTGCAGACGCTGTTTGCAGCGGCTGACCTGCGGCTCTACGAGATCGCAGCGGTTTTGATCTGCGCGCTGATCCCAACCATACTGATCCAGGCGCAGAAAATATTGAGAGAGGGCCGTACCTGATGGACGGTCCTTTTTTCTGGGAGTCTTATCAAGAAAAGATCGTTTCCCCATCTGTTGTTGCAGTATGGATAAAGTAGCAGAACAGTGGGAATGATAGGAAAGCGCAGAGAAAAAACAGGAGGTCTTATCCCATGAGGAAAACGTTGACACGGACATTGATTCTGGTATGTGCGGCTGCTTTCATGTGCAGTTCACTAAGCGGCTGTGCCAGAAGCCAGGACAGGAAGATCATCCGGATCGGTCACAATCAGTCTACCAATCATCCGACTCACATAGCATTGACCGCATTCCAGGATTATATTAACGAAAGGCTGGGGGACTGGTATGTGGTGGAGGTATATCCCAGTGAGCTGTTAGGCTCGCAGACAGATATGGTTCAGCTGACGCAGACGGGAGCCATCGATTTCTGTGTGGCAAGCAATGCGATCCTGGAAACCTTCAGCAAAAACTATGAGATTTTTAATCTGCCGTATCTGTTTGCCAGCACGGAAGCTTATCATCATGTAATGGATGATGGGGCTGTGACCGGTCCTATTTTTGACTCCACGGTAAAGGCGGGCTTTACGGCAGTGACCTGGCTGGATGCCGGCACCAGGAATTTTTATACCCTGAACCGTCCCATTGAGAGTCCGGCAGATTTGAAGGGTCTTAAGATTCGTGTACAGCAGTCTCCCACAAATATCGAAATGATGCGGCTGTTAGGCGGTTCTGCCACGCCGATGGGGTTCGGAGAGGTGTACACCGCACTTCAGTCAGGTATTATCGATGGAGCGGAGAATAATGAAATGGCATTGACGGACAATGGACATGGTGATGTTTGTAAATACTATTCCTATGATATGCACCAGATGGTGCCGGATATTCTGATTGGAAACAACGCATTTATGGAAGGATTGTCTGAGGAAGACCGGGCTATATTTGAGGAGGGCTTCCAGATCGTGAATCAGGTACAGCGGCAGGAATGGATCAAGGCCGTGGAAGGCGCCAAGGAGCGCTCTTCCAGGGAGCAGCAGGTGAACTTTATTTACCCGGATCAAAAACCCTTTGTAGAAGCCTGTCTGCCTCTTCATGACAAGGTTTTAAGCAATAATACGGCGCTGCAGCCGATCTATGATGCAATTCAGGTCTATAACCAATTATATCCTGCGGCGGCAGAGTAGGAGGAGAGAATACATGAAGCAGTTTCGAAATCCATTGACACAGATATTACAGGCTCTTGCCGGAATCAGCTTCCTGGCTATGGTGATTCTGACCTGCTGGCAGGTATTGACCCGGTATGTGCTGCAGAATCCGTCATCCTGGTCCGAGGAGCTTGTTTCCTACTTGTTTGCCTGGATGGCCTTGCTGGGAGCCAGCCTGATCACCAGTGAGCGAGGCCACATGAATATTCCGGCAGTGGTGGAGCGGATGCCTGATGGTGTTAAGACAGGCTTTTCCATCTTTGCGGAGGCGGTAGCTTTTATTTTTTCTGCAGTCATCCTGCTGTACGGCGGCGTGCAGATCACCAGCCTGGCTATGGGACAGATGACTTCCTCCCTGGGAGTTGCCATTGGTGTATTTTATGTGGTGCTTCCAGTCTGCGGTATTTTAAACATGGTGTTCACCGCTATGAACATATATGATATCCTGAAGGGAAATATGCCAGTACTGCCAGGTGAGGAAAATCAGGAAGAAAATCAGAAAAAGGGGGAGGCGTAAGAGATGGCAATGCAATCATTGGCAATTATTATGATCGTTCTTGCAGCATTGCTGATCACGGGAATCCCCATCTCCTATGCCATCGGTGTTTCTGCCCTGGCCGCGATCCTGCAGACCGTGCCTCTTGATGTCTCTGTGCTGACGGCAGCTCAGAGAACCTTTGTGGGCATGAGCAAGTTCAGCTTGACTGCGATCCCCTTCTTCGTGCTGGCCGGAAATTTGATGAATCAGGGCGGCATCGCCAGGCGGCTGGTTGACTTTGTGCTTGCCATTCTGGGCAAGCTTCCCGGTGCGCTGCTGGTGACCAATGTGGGGGCCAATGCCTTGTTCGGCGCCATTTCCGGCTCTGCATCTGCAGCGGCAGCCGCTGTAGGAAGCATGGTTCAGGAGGGCGAGGAGGAGCAGGGCTATGACCGGGCGCTCTGTGCGGCAACCAACGGCGCATCAGCTCCATCCGGACTTTTAATTCCTCCCTCCAATGCGCTGATTACTTATTCTCTGGTATCCGGCGGCACATCAGTGGCAGCTTTGTTTCTGGCCGGTTATCTTCCAGGGATCCTGTGGGCAGTCTGCTGTATCGCAGTAGCCGTTATCATTGCAAAACAAAAGGGCTACAGGGGAACCCCTGGAACATTTAACTGGAAGAACCTGGGAACGGCGACGTTAAGAGCCATTCCCTCCTTATCCCTGATTATTGTGGTAATCGGCGGTATCATTGCAGGTGTATTCACTGCGACAGAAGGCTCCGCTATTGCAGTTGCCTACGCATTGCTTCTGGGCATTTGCTACCGGAATATCACTTTAAGGAGCTTCTGGAGGATCGTGGTAGACAGCGCCAAGATGAGCGGCATGATCGTGTTCCTGATCGGCGTGTCCAATATCCTTGGCTGGGTTATGGCATTTACCCAGATTCCTCAGGCCATCTCCGCCGCCCTTCTGGGTCTGACCAACAGCCGGATTATTATTCTGCTGATTATGAACCTGATTCTGCTGGTTGCCGGAACCTTTATGGATGTGACCCCGGCGATCCTGATCTTCACTCCGCTGTTTCTGCCTGTTGTGAAAACCTTCGGCATGCATCCGGTTCAATTCGGCCTGATTCTGGTGTATAACCTGTGCATTGGAAACATTACGCCGCCAGTTGGAAATACCTTGTTTGTGGCGATCAAGGTAGGAAGGACATCGCTGTCGAAGGTAATGCCCTATATGCTGATGTATTATGGAGCCATTCTGGCAGGACTTTTACTGATTACCTATATCCCGGCTATCAGCATGGCATTGCCTGGTATGGCGGGAATGATCAAGTAATAAATATGCAGCGGCGTTTCCGGCAGTTTCAGGCCGATGAGTCTGAGGCTGCCGGATCTTTTTCGTGAAAAATTTTTGATGAAGATAGGAGGGAAGGGAAAATAAGGTAAAAATCAATAAGAACCAGTTGCGTTTTCTATCTATTCTGCT
>JAUNOF010000221.1 GCA_030537215.1 Lachnospiraceae bacterium | reverse complement strand
GCTGAACTGGGCCGAATTCGGGATCGAGATATGCGGCGCCGCCGCCAATGGAGAAGCCGCCCTGGGGCTGATCCGGGAGCAGATGCCGGAGATCGTAATTACCGACATTAAAATGCCGATCATGAACGGCCTGGAGCTGGCAAAGGCTTCCCGGGAAGAGTTCGGCTCGATTCCGCTGTTTATCGTGCTGACCAGCTTTGAGGAATTCCAGCTGGTCAAGCAGGCCCTTTCCTACCAGGTTCTGGACTACTTAATCAAGCTGGAGCTGGACGCAGATTCTCTGGCAGAATCCATCCGCAGGGCCCTGGACCGGCTGAAGGAGCTGAAGGCCAGCCAGGCCTACCGGCTGGCCGGTGATCAGCCTCTGATGCACAACTACAATGATAAATTTTTCATGCGTCTTCTGTATAATCTCTTTGACAGCCGGGAGCAGTTCGACATCCAGGTGCGGGACTTAAAGCTGGATTTTTCAGACCGCTGCTACCTGGTATCCCATGGAGAGATCTTAAGCGACACAGCCTCCCAGATGGATGCTGCCAAGCAGTTAAACCTGTATTCCAGCAGTCTGCAGATGATCCAGGAGATCTTAAGCCGCCACGTTCCCTGCCATGTGATCTCCCTGGACAAGATCCATTTTGCAGTTATCTATCACTTTAAGACTATGGAACAATTTGAGCCTGTTGTAATACGGGAGGCACTGGAAAATACCTGCTCTATGGTACATAATTATTTCAGCGTATGGCTGACCATCGGCGTGGGAAACATGGTGGATGATCCCATGAAGATCAGCGGCTCCTACCAGGAAGCACGTCAGGCCTTTAACCTGACCAGCCGGTCAGAGCCGGTGGTATTTTTCTCCAGAATCAGCCGCGCCAACTGCAAAAGCTCCTTTAATATTGCCCTGTTCCGGACCCCTCTCACCCAGGCATTTGAGGAGTTTGACACCGATGTGCTGTATCAGACGCTGACTGAGATCTCCGACCTGTTTGCCGGAAATCCCCAGCGGTGCCTGCAGGCGGTGGACGGCGCCTGCAATATCCTCTACCTGGCCCTCTCCCTGCTTCCCAACGGCGAAGAGACCATACGGGAAATCTTTTCCGCTTACCCGGAAGGATACCGCTCCATCTACAAGATGGAGGACGTGCTCCAGGTGGCCCAGTGGCTGAACACCCTGCGGGACGGCCTTTGCGAAGTGCTGCGGAGCAAACGAAAGACCTATAAGGATCATGCCATCGCAGACGTGCAGAAGTATATCAAGAGACATATTGAGGACCGGCTGACCTTAAATGAGGTGGCGGCTGTGTTTGGATTAAGCTCCAATTATCTCAGCGCCCTGTTTAAAAAGACCTGCGGAATCGGCTTTACCGAGTATATTACCCAAAAGAAGATCTCCAGAGCCAAGGCGCTGCTGATGGAGCAGAACTTAAAGATCTATGAGGTGGCAGATCAGTTGGGATTTGAAAGCGCATTTTATTTCAGCAAGGTATTTAAAAAAGTAGAAGGAATTTCGCCCCGTGAATATGTGCAGGGGCACCTGGGAAAGGGGGAATTTTAATATGTTTTCTGAATATTTGCAGCAATATCCGTTTTCCTTTCATCAGTTCCATCTCTTTGCTTCCATCAAAGAGCGGGATGCCTGGGAAGGACTGGATCAGGAGCTTCGTAAACAGCTTGTAGCGGCCGGGGAGCACTTTTTAGGATATGAGTATCCGGTGATCCGGGCAGTGGATTTTCTGGAGTTTTCCAGGTCGGGAAACCGGGAGCATTATGAGGAGAAGCTGTTTGCCCGCCGGACTGCGCTGAATGCGCTGGCACTGGCAGAGTGTGTGGAGAACCAGGGGCGGTTTTTCGATGATATTTTAAATGGAATTTATGCGATCTGCGAGGAATCAGCCTGGCAGCTGCCGGCCCATAATTCTTATATCCGGGATACTCCTCAGCTGCCGCTGCCAGATGTAACCCGGCCGGTAATCGATCTGTTTCAGGCAGAAACAGGAGCGGTGCTGGCTGTGGTGCAGTATTTGCTGCAGCCTGCGCTGGATTCCATCAGCCCCGCAGTCTGCACCATGATCCGGCATGAGCTGGAGGAGCGAATCTTCATTCCTTACTTAAAGGAGCACTTCTGGTGGATGGGGGATGGGCACAGCCCCATGAATAACTGGACGGTATGGTGCACGCAGAATGTGCTGATGGCTGCGGCCTGTATGGGACTGTCTGAAGATCAGAAGCGGATGGGGCAGATCCTTCAGAAGGCCTGCCGGAGCATCGATTATTTTCTGGCAGAGTACGGAGAAGACGGGTGCTGTGATGAAGGTGCTCAGTACTACCGTCATGCAGGACTGTGCCTGTTTAACTGCCTGGAGATCTTAAACGGAATCACTGAGGATCATTTCGCACCGCTGTATCAGACTGAAAAGGTACGGAATATTGCAGGATATATTGAAAAGGTTCACGTAGCCGGCCCCTACTATATCAATTTTTCCGACTGCTCTCCGGTCGCCGGAAGGTGCAATGCCCGGGAATTTTTGTTTGGCAAACGGACCGAAAATCCTTCGCTGATGGTCCTTGCTGCATCCGATTTTAAGGACAGTGAGGATCCCCTGCTGACCGGAGAGCATAACCTGTTTTACCGGCTCCAGACGGTATTTCATTATGAAGAAATGATGACATTTCAGCCGCCAAGGACACGGAAATCCGATTCCTGGCAGCAAGAAAAACCTGGTTATTATTTCCCCAGTGTGGGCCTGTTTCTGGCACAAAATGAGCGCTATTTTCTGGCTGTCAAGGCTGGAGATAATGATGACAGCCACAATCACAATGATACAGGAAGCTTTACCTTATATAAGGACGGAAAGCCCTTTTTCATTGATATCGGTGTGGAAACCTACCAGAAAAAGACCTTCTCCCCCCAGCGCTATGAGATCTGGACCATGCAGTCCCAGTACCACAATCTGCCCTCCTTTGTGGGATGTGAGAAGGAAGATATTGCTGCCCTTCCCTACGCATATGCCTGTCCATTTGGGTCATCCGGCGGCCCTGATCTGGTGGGCGCCATGGAACAAAACGGCCCGGAATATGCTGCCAGGGATGTATCCTATACCCTTTCCGGCCCCAGCCCTTCCATCTCTATGGAGATTGCCGACGCCTATCCGGACCCCAGGGTCCGCTCCTACCGGCGGGCTGTAACTCTTCTGGAAAAAGGCGGTGTTCTGGTGGAGGATCACAGCCAGTGCCATGGGCTGACTCCTGTGCTGTCCCTGATCACCTATGAAATGCCGGTGTGGAATGAGAAAGCGGCCTCCCTTTCCGTAGGCAGCCTGGGAAGCTGCCGGATCCTCGGCGCTGCTTCTGCCGTGGTAGAGCGGCTCCCTATCACCGATAAGCGGCTTCAGACAGCATGGAAGCATGATGTGTGGCGGACGCTGGTGACCTTTGAGGGAACGG
>JAUNOF010000220.1 GCA_030537215.1 Lachnospiraceae bacterium | reverse complement strand
TAATTTATGTGAAATATTTTTGTCTATTTTTACTATAGTTTTCTGCCTAGGCTTTTCAATTTTACGAAATCCATTTCGTTCACGATAAAAGAAAAAAAACAGGCTATTCGACTGGAAATTTCCATCTATAACCTGTTTCTTTCTTATGAGCTCTGCCGCTCAATAATATCGGTAAACAACATAATCTTATGGGCTACCCGCTCCTTCTCCAGGGCTCGCAGAAGGATACTGGAGGCATTTTGACTGACCTCAACTAATTTATTATCCAGGGTAGAAAGGCTGGGCCTGCTGATCTTTCCAAACAAAGTATTGTCGATTCCTATGACTGCCACGTCCTCCGGAACCTTCTTGCCTATCTCCTCCAGCCCCATGATCCCGCCGATAGCCAGAAGATCCACAGAGTAGATGATCCCCTCTGTCTCCGGGCGCTCCTCCAGGATCATTCTGGTCAGTTCTTTCCCCCGCTCCAGCATCAGCTCCGGATCAAAGTCGCTGGGATTTCCGAAATAAACCGGAATGTCCTTTTCTTCCGTTCCCAGCGCTTTCATTCCCTCAATAAATCCATCCTTTTTCCGCTCATTTGCCGGACTTGGGGTGTCCACTACAAACACCAGCCTTCTCCTGCCCTTTCCGGCCAGCAGTTCTACGCAGCTTTTCACCCCTCCCTTTTCATCGATCAGGATCCCGTACACATTGGGGAGATTCAGATATCCATTGACGATTACCACCGGCACATCAGAAAGGTGGCTGCGTATCGCCCCTTCCACCTCCGGAATGCAGAACATAGAGCCCATTAAAATCACGCCCTCTACCCGCCGCTGCTCCAACAGCTTGATAAATTCCACCTTCCGCTCTACATCATGCCCGGTGCTCAGGGCAATGCAGGTATATCCATGCTTCATCAGCTCCTGCTCTACCACGTAAGTAGACTCGGTGTGATGGGACATCCGGATATCCTCCATCAGGATTCCAATGATCTTTGTAGACTGCATCACCAGACCCCGGGCCGCTTCATTCGGCGTGTAATTGTACTGCTTTAAGATCTCCTGGATGCGCTTTCTATTTTCCTCATTGATTCCAGGCTTATTGTTGATGACCCTGGAAACCGAGCTGGGCGAGACCCCTGCTATCTTAGCAATATCATAGATTGTCATGCTTTTTCTCCTGTCCTGCCTTTCGCTTTTCTTCTCCGCCTTCTCCATGCTCCTGTCCGTTCCGGATCTGCCGGAAGACGGCTCTGGCTGTCTGCACCAATCTGGCTTCCGCTCCCCTTTTGGCCTGCATTGCCGTTCTGATCCATGCCGGACTGCAGGGCAGCTCCACCGCCGCTCCGGGAACGCCCGGACTGAGTCCTTCCTGGCTGTCCGCCCCCGAACCGGGAATGCCCATGACCATGATGGTCGCTCTTTCCCCGCTCAAAGCATCGTTCGCAGATAGAGAAGGAATAATCCCAGGGAAGCTCTCTTCCGCAAACGCTGCATTTTCTGGAATAGCTGGAGCATTCCATTTTCAGAATCCGGCTGATCTCCTCCTCCGTTTCATGACGCTCCTCCACCAGATTGTCTGCCTGGATGGGCAGCCCCACCTTTCTTGAAAACTGGAAATACAAATCCAGCATCTTATAATAGCTTTCCAGGTCATACAGATCATTGCCCGGGCTGTAAGGAAATTCCAGTTCCTCCACCTCCCGATATTCCCGGCAGTAATCCTTCCACAGATCAACTACCAGCTTATTATTAATATCGATAGCACAGGTGATCAGCTTGTAGATCTCCTGCTTCGTAAACTCTTCCATATGGCTTCCATGCACCGACAGAAAGCTTTGATACAGAGACAGAAGTTCATCTACTTCCATCTTTTGATAAATGGCCGGAGCATCCATTCCTGCCCAGATCTTGATCAGGCTGTCAATATCAGCCGGAAGATTCAGAAGCTGCTCCGGGAAGCCAATGTACGCCTTCATAATCGGAATCGGCATTCGTCCAAGCCCATCCTCGATCAATTCGATCTTGTCCACTGCTGCCACAAAGCCTTCCTCATAAATGCCGAACCGCCCGGCGCGGCCTGCGATCTGCTTGATCTCCCCAGGCTCCAGATCCCGCTTTACCACACCGTCAAACTTCTGGGTCTCCACAAACACGATCCTGCGGATGGGCAGATTCAGCCCCATGCCAATGGCATCCGTGCTGACCACAATATCCGTTTCCTTCTCCAGAAAACGGCGCACCTGTTCTCGCCTGGTAGCTGGCGGCAGGCTTCCATAGATCACGCTGCAGCGCACTCCCTGGCCCTCCAGATGAGCTGCCAAGGCCAGCACGGATTTCTTGGAAAATACGATCAGCGCATCACCTTTGCGCAGGTCATTTACCATAGAATACGGCTTCTTCTCCACCGTCAGCCGGGTATTCCGCTTATGACGAACCACCCGGTACTGGTCGCCGCACCGCTTGATCATCTGGATCACGATGGATTCCGCCTCCGGCGCCATACACAAATGGATCTCCTCCGCACGCAGTCCCAGAATCGCTCTGGTCCAGTTATGTCCCCGGTACGGATCTCCCACCATCTGGCATTCATCCACCACCACGATATCAAAATATTCATGATCATTTAACATTTCCACTGTGCAGGACTGACACAGCGCTCCCGGCACCTGAATGGTTTCCTCGCCAGTCACCATGGAGCAGGGATGTCCCTCTGAATTGCATTTATCATAAACCTCCAGAGCCAGCAGACGCAGCGGCCCAAAATAAGCGCCGTGAGTGCAGCTTTTCAGCCGCTCCAGCGCATCATGAGTCTTGCCGCTGTTGGTAGGGCCTACGTGCAGGATAAACTTTCGTTTCATCATCCTGGCCTCCGGGTACTCCTCCTCCGGCTTCTGCTTGATGGACTCCCGGATTCCCTTTTGAATCGCCTTTGGAATATAAAAAAGCTGATAGCCTCTCTCCAATGAATTGGTCAGCAGATAACGCCGAATCCCCTGCATCCGCAGAACCTGTTCCAGCTCCTCCGTCTCCAGCCCAGGAAGAAACTCCAGGTCCTTCACCGCCAGTTCTTTGCAGAAATTCTTCATCTTCTCTGTCCATCCTGCCACTTCCTCCTGCTGTTCCGGGGGAGCCGTGTGTTCCTTCCGCATCAGATAAGCGCACACCTTGGACATCATGGCGTGGATGTCGCTGAGTTCATTGGACTTTTCCACCGTTTCCAGGGTTTTCTGATTTAACTTCTGGCACCGCTTTCGCATCTCCCCGAAGGTCATGGCGCGGTAGCGCTTATTCACATTTCCAAAAAATAAATTTACATAGTATTCTGCCAAATAACTTTCTGTAGGTGTCATGAAATAACTTCTCCGTTCACAATGATGAAGTAATCATATCATGATTTTTCTGCTTTTTCAATTCTGCACTCATGATGCTAGGGCTGTTTCACGAAAGATTCTGCTGTGATGCTATATATCATTTACCGCC
>JAUNOF010000059.1 GCA_030537215.1 Lachnospiraceae bacterium | reverse complement strand
GGTAAATGATATATAGCATCACAGCAGAATCTTTCGTGAAACAGCCCTATTTTTTCATTTTTTCTATTGAATCCTTCCAGTTTTTATATTACAATCTATCCGTAAATGACCGCAGATCAAGGAAATGCCAGGGATTCCTGCTGCTGACGCAAGCAAAGCATGATAGATGTGCTGCAATATGCGCGCTATGCAGGAATGCCGGGGATTCCTGCGCAGCGGAATCATAGAAGAAGAGGGACGAGGATCCAGGATGAGATTAGTAAGCATTGCAAGCGGAAGCAGCGGAAATTGTATTTATATCGGCACAGAGAACACCCATATCCTGGTTGACGCCGGGATCAGCAATAAGCGGATCGAGCAGGGACTAAATGAGATCGGGATAAAGGGCAGCGAACTGAACGGAGTCCTGATCACCCATGAACATTCCGACCACATCCAGGGACTTGGTGTGCTGGCCAGAAAGCATCAGATCCCCATCTATGGAACCAGGGAAACCCTGGAAGAGATCGAGGGAAAGGCATCCTTGGGAAAATATCCCAGAGAGCTGCTGACGCCTATCTTGCCCGATGTGGATTTTCAGATCGGCGATCTGGAGGTAAAGCCCTTCCGCATCGATCATGATGCTGCTAATCCGGTGGCTTACCGGGTGCAGAGCGGCAGAAAGTCGGTGGCAGTGGCTACCGATATGGGACATTATGACCAGTACATCATTGACCATCTTCAGGGACTGGATGCGCTGCTGCTGGAATCCAACCATGATGTGAGGATGCTGGAGACCGGCCCCTATCCTTATTATTTAAAAAGAAGGATCCTGGGAGAGCACGGCCATCTGTCTAATGAGACCTGCGGACGGCTGTTAAATTGTATTCTTCATGACAATTTAAAGAAGATCCTGTTAGGCCATCTTAGTAAGGAAAACAATTATGAGGAGCTGGCATATGAGACAGTCCGCCTGGAGATTTCCCAAGGAGAAACACCTTACCAGGCCAATGATTTTTCCATTGCAGTTGCCAGCCGTGACCGGATGTCGGAGATTGTAACCGTTTAGCGGCTGGAGAAATATATTCATGCAGGAGGCAACGGCCCGAAATCATTCCGTTACCCAGCATCAATCAGAAGAGGAGAATGATTATGAATAAGATTATTATCACCGTAGTAGGAAAAGACACTGTAGGAATTATCGCAAAGGTATGTACCTATCTGGCAGAAAACCATATCAATATCCTGGATATTTCCCAGACCATCGTGCAGGATTATTTCAACATGATGATGATTGCAGATATGGCAAAATCTGACAAGCCGTTCGAGGCAGTTTCCGGCGATCTGGAGAAGATCGGCGAGGAGATCGGTGTGAAGATCAAGTGTCAGAGAGAAGAGATATTCACTAAGATGCACCGTATCTAAACCTTTATGCGCCGCAGCCGAAGCACCGCTATAATGAACAAACGGAGGTCTGCTGCGACCTATGTTTGTGCTTCTGTCATTGCGCAGGCACAGAATGGTTACACCCAATCGAAAAAAGGCAGGGAACATTATGATTAATATTTACGAAGTAAATGAAACCAACAATATGATCGAGCACGAGAATCTGGATGTGCGTACCATCACCATGGGCATTAGCCTGCTGGACTGTGCAGATTCTGATTTAGATGCTGTGAATGAAAAAATTTATAAAAAAATCACCACTGTTGCAAAGGATCTGGTCACTACCGGCCAGGCCATTGAGCGGGATTTCGGTATCCCCATTGTAAATAAGCGGATCTCCGTTACCCCCATCGCGCTGGTAGGCGGCGCAGCCTGCAAATGTCCGGCAGATTTCGTTACCATTGCCAGGACCCTGGACCGGGCAGCCCATGAGGTAGGCGTCAACTTTATCGGAGGATATTCCGCTCTGGTAAGCAAAGGCATGACTACGGCGGATGAGAACCTGATCCGTTCCATTCCCAAGGCTCTGGCAGAGACAGAGAGAGTCTGCAGTTCGATCAATGTAGGCTCCACCAAGACCGGCCTTAACATGGATGCCGTCAATTTAATGGGTCAAATCGTAAAAGAGACAGCGGAGGCAACCAGGGAACATGACTCCTTAGGCTGCGCCAAGCTGGTGGTGTTCTGCAATGCGCCGGATGACAACCCATTTATGGCCGGTGCCTTCCACGGCGTAACCGAGGCAGATGCTATTATCAATGTAGGAGTCAGCGGACCTGGCGTTGTTAAGGTGGCTCTGGAAAAGGCAAGGGGAGAGAACTTTGAGGTGTTGTGCGAGACCATCAAGAAGACTGCATTCAAGATCACCCGTGTAGGCCAGTTGGTAGCTCAGGAGGCTTCCAAGCGCCTGGGAATCCCATTTGGCATCATTGACTTATCCCTTGCTCCCACTCCGGCAGTAGGGGACAGCGTGGCAGAGATCCTCCAGGAGATTGGTCTGGAGCGTGTAGGCGCACCAGGAACCACAGCAGCCCTTGCCATGTTAAACGATCAGGTGAAGAAGGGCGGCGTTATGGCCTCCTCCTATGTAGGCGGATTAAGCGGCGCTTTTATCCCAGTCAGCGAGGATCAGGGCATGATCGATGCAGTCAATGCAGGCGCCCTCACCCTGGAGAAGCTGGAAGCAATGACCTGTGTCTGCTCCGTAGGTCTGGACATGATCGCCATTCCTGGAGACACCCCATCCACCACCATTGCAGGCATTATCGCAGATGAAGCAGCCATCGGCATGATCAACCAGAAAACCACTGCGGTCCGTGTGATCCCGGTGATCGGCAAGGGAATCGGAGAGACGGTTGAGTTCGGCGGTCTGCTGGGTTATGCTCCGGTTATGCCGGTGAACCAATTCTCCTGTGAGAAGTTTGTAACCAGAGGCGGAAGGATCCCGGCCCCGATCCATAGCTTTAAGAATTAAAAGCGGGGGCGGAAATGAAATTATACTTGATCCGTCACGGACGGCAAAGCAGCAAGCTTTGCAATGTAGATGTAGATTTATGCGAGGCTGGTTACCAGCAGGCAGCGCTTTTAGGCCAGCGTCTGGCCGGGGAAGGGATTCAGATCGTCTTTTCCAGCGGTTTGAAGCGGGCCATTCAGACTGCCCAGGCGGCCAATCTTTACTGGAATGTGGCCCATTACATGTATCCGGAGCTTCGGGAGATCTCCTTCGGTGAGATGGAGGGCTTAAGCGACGCTGATATCGCCCTTCGGTTTGCTGATTTTAAGGCGGAGCAGCAGAAGATGGAATACGATATTCCTTATCCCGGCGGCGAAAGTGCCGGAGATGTGGTCCGCCGTGTGATTCCGGTATTTCGTCAGATCGCAGAGAGCGGATACGAGAGAGTGGCAGTGATCACCCACGGCGGCGTGATCCGCAGTATGGTAGCTCATTATATGGGTATGGATCTGGCAAAGTGGAGGACCCTGGGCGCCAATCTGGAAAACTGCAGCATCACCGAGCTGGAGTGGAATCCGGGACTTCGCCGCTTTACCCTGGAACGGTTTAATGACTATGCCCATCTTCTGGCTTACCCGGAACTTCTGCGGAGTGCTTGGTCAGATAGGGAGTAACAGATTTTCAGAGGAAGACAGGAAATATGGAAGAAAAAGACATTCAAAAGCTGGAGATACTGTTTGAAGAGTTTCTGGATGTGGAGCTGCTCCAGATCTTCTTCAGCAATTCGGCAGATAAAGAGAAGATGCTGAAGGCAAAGGTCCGCCCATTTTTATTAAATGGGCGGCTTGTCTTTCAGCTGGAGAAATTCATCGGGAAGCAGGCATTTCATCAGAATTTATCAAAGGATGAGGCGGCAGCCTGCTTTGCGGCGCTGTTAAACGAACCATTCCGCCAGTGCGAAATCCAGTCCGGGAAGGGCTGGGCTCAGGTTTTGGTCAGCAGGAAGGGAACCATAACCATAAAGCGGAAGGCAGCCTACAAGAGCAGGCAGGCAGAGACCCACAAGAACAAGCAGGCGACAGTCGACAAGAGCAAGCAGGGGGAGACCGGCAAGGACTGGAAGGCAGAAACCCACAAGAGCAGGCAGGGGGAGACCCACAAGAACAAGCAGGTACCAGCCGGGAAAGGCAGGCAGGCGGAAAGCGTAAGGCCGGTTTCGGATACAGCGGAAGAAGCAAGCCCTCTGGCTGCATCGATTAATCCGCACAGCGGACTCCCTAAGATCAAGGTCAGCAATAAGAATTCTGCCGGCAACGATCCCGCCGCTTATACTGACCAGCTTGATGCCGCCAGCCTCCGATCCGAAAGACTGCGCCGTCTCTCACACAATCGGGTGAAAGCCTATGTGCTGGAAGAAGGAATTCCGGTTCCTTTCCTGATTGATCTTGGGGTAATGACAAGGGAAGGAAAGGTGGTCCGTTCTAAGTATGATAAGTTCCGCCAGATCAACCGGTTTCTGGAATTTATTGAGGATATTCTTCCGCAGCTTTCGAAGGACCGGGAAAATACCATTATTGATTTTGGATGCGGGAAGTCCTACCTGACCTTCGCCATGTATCATTATCTGAAGGTGGTGAAGGGCTATAAGATCCGGGTGATCGGGCTGGATTTGAAGCAGGATGTGATCGATCACTGCAATGAGCTGAGCCGGAAATACGGCTTTCAGACGCTTCAATTTTATCATGGCGATATTGCATCCTATGAAGGAGTGGACCATGTAGATATGGTGGTGACTCTCCACGCCTGCGATACCGCCACGGACTACGCTCTGGCGAAGGCAGTAGGCTGGGGCGCCAAGGTGATTCTTTCCGTACCTTGCTGCCAGCATGAGTGGAACCGGCAGATGAAAAATGAGATGATGAAGCCAGTTCTCCAGTATGGAATCCTGAAGGAGCGGATGGCGGCGCTGTACACAGATGGAATGCGGGCTCAGATCCTGGAGCATATGGGGTATCGGACGCAGATCCTGGAATTTATCGATATGGAGCATACGCCAAAGAATATTCTGATTCGGGCGGTATACCAGGGGAAGAAGAAGGATAACCGAAAGGAGATCCAGGAGATCTTGAATTTCTGGGGTGTGAATACCACCTTATGGGAGCTGCTTTTGGAACAGCAAGAGTTTTGATTAGGGAACGGTCAGAGTATATTTTAGAAAAAAATCATATATTTATAGTTGCTTTCAGACAATAATCCCATTATAATGGAATTTAAGTACGAACAAATCATGAAGAAGGATTTTGTTAAGTACCAACAAATCAGATAAAGGAGGATTTTGATATGAATAAAGATTGGATGAATCAGGCATATCCGCAGCAGCAGACGGTTCATACTCCATCTGTCAGCCTGGGAGCCTATACAGCCAGAACCTTTGGATGGATGTTTGCAGGGCTGATGACTACCTTTGGGATTGCCCTGGCGGGATATATGACAGGACTGATTTTTTATGTGACCTATATTCCCTATTGGTATTATGTTCTGCTGATTGCTGAGGTGGCCACGGTTATGTTTATGAGCGCCAAGGTGAATACCATCAGCGTGGGTACGGCCAGAGCAATGTTCTTTTTGTATGCAGCTCTGAATGGCGTTGTGTTCTCCGTGTATTTCCTGCTGTTTCAACTGACATCGATGGTGTTTGTGTTTGCCTTGACCGGGATTTTCTTTGGTATTATGGCCTTGATGGGACGCTTTATGAATCTGGATTTCAGCCGGTTCCGGCCGTTTATGATGGGCGGACTGCTCTTTCTGGCAGCCTTCTGGATTTTGTCCATGTTTATCAATTTAAGCCAGTTTGAGATGATCGCCTGCACCATTGGTATTTTCCTGTTCCTGGGGTATACGGCATATGATACTCACAAGATCAAGGAATGCTACGCTTATTACAGCCAGGATGAAGCTATGCTGGCGAAGGCATCCATCTTTTCTGCTCTGGAGCTGTATCTGGATTTCATCAATCTGTTTGTTTATCTCCTGAGAGTATTGGGCAGAAAGAGAAACTGATCCTGCAGAAGACAAAAAGGAAAGTAGTGATTTGGGAGATCTGCGTACTTCCAAATGAAAAACTCAGCCGGTCCGCCGTCAGATTATGACGATGGGCCGGCTGTATTCGTTTGGAAGAAGGATCCCGTATTTTGCTTGTACCAGCGTGTGGTAGACGTGAGAACAGTAAACATCTTGATTCCACAGCTTCCAGGCATTACCGCTAAGAAGCCTGTGGGCGTCTGCCGCTTTGGAGACCAGCGGAATGGCGCTGTGTTCCTTGATGGAGCGAAGAAGCGGGGCGGCCGAACGGCGGAAGCCCAGGATCCTGGCATAAAAGCAGCAGCCATTTTGGCGGTAACTGGCCATGTCCTCCTGCCGGATGCCTAAAAGGATGTGAAGCAGGCTGCGGCTGATACGGGTATACGTGTACTGCCTGGTTTTCAGCGCTGCAATCCGGTTGGAAAAAGAATCCATGGAGTAAGCCTGCTCCGTCAGCCTTCCGGCAAGCTCCGGCGAAATATCCGAAAAGTCCTGGAATGACAGCCCATCCTGGATGCAGGATAAGATCCGGTAGTTCAGAATCATGGACAGATCATCCGGATGGATGGGAAGGAGCTGTCCGGAATGATAAAGGGGGTGGATGGCAGAAGGAATCTGCTCCTCCAGGTGGTGAACTGCCAGATCAATGGAAAGCAGCTTTGAGACAGCAGGGCAGGCTTCCCTCTTATCTGGATTGTCATAGGTGCCATCGGCCAGCAGTTCCTTCCGGATTCCAGAAGCAGAGGCAAACACAGGAGCAGAAGCAGGTCCATATCCTTGTTCCGCCAGCTCCGGGATCTGACAGTCATGATATCCCTTCCCCTTCCGCAGAATCGTGACCGGCTCCAAGGAGCTTTTCTGCCTGCCCATTGCCTTCAGATATTCGATCCCAAGAAGGTTATTCGGTTCATTTCCTGCCTGCAGAACCTTCTGGGAAACGCCGCAGGCTGCCAGCGCCGCACTTCGGGCCTGGGGATAGGTAAGGCCGGAACGAAGCTGCTCCTTTAAAATGTTTTGAAAAAGAGGCGGCTCGTTCGACAAAATATGGGCAATCTGAGATAAATCAGAGAGCTGGCCGCACTCGCTGCCGAAGGAAAGATACCGTACTGTTCCAAGCTGATTCAAGAGGGAAACCGCTCCGGAGGCAAAATCCTCTGCGCTCCCCACTGCAAAGGGTGCAGGCAGCTCCAGCACCAGATCCGCCCCTCCTAAGAGCGCCATCCTGGTACGCTGGGATTTTTCAAAAATGGCAGGCTCCCCCCTCTGCACAAAATTGCCGCTCAGTACCACCACGATATAATCCGCCCCGGTCCGGCGTCTGGTTTCTTCGATCTGGTACTGGTGCCCGCAGTGAAATGGGTTGTATTCTGCAATAATTCCTGCTGTCTGCTTCATGAAAAATCTCCTTGTCATCTTCCTCATTCTGATTCCTGCCACAGATGGTACGGTCCCCTGGCTTTGCCATGGTCCCTGGACTCATTATAATCATTTCCAGACTGTCCGTAAAGCCTGATCTTTTCTCCAGAAATGCAGACCTTTTTCCTCTGAAAATGCAGACATTACCGCAAACATTACCACAGACATTACTGCAGACAATACCAGATACTTTTCGGCATAAACTGGCTATTTTACTTTGTTTTGTAAAAAATGCAAATTTCTTGCAGGACAAGGCTTGAAAAAATATTAAAAAGCACCTAGAATATAGTTAGAATCCAACAGATGTTGGCTATAATTTATCATGAAGATAGGAGAATGAGAGTTATGAAATTTTTAGTTGAAACTTCTGCACGCCATGTACATGTAACCCAGGAGGATTTAGAGACTTTATTCGGCAAGGGCTATCAGTTAACCAAGAAGAAAGACCTTTCCCAGCCAGGTCAGTATGCCTGTGAGGAGAGAGTAACCGTAGTTGGACCAAAGAAGGAATTAAAGGGTGTTTCTATCTTAGGACCATGTCGTAAGGCTACCCAGGTTGAATTATCCTTAACGGATGCTCGATCCATCGGCGTTGCAGCTCCTGTTCGTGAGTCCGGCGATACCGCAGGCAGCGCTCCATGTAAGCTGGTTGGACCTGCAGGCGAGGTTGAGCTGACTGAAGGCGTTATCGCTGCAAAGCGTCACATCCATGCAACCGTTGCTGATGCAGAAGCATTAGGCGTAACCAACGGCGAGATCGTTAACGTAAAGATGGAGACCAACGGCAGAAGCCTGATCTTCGGCGATGTAGTAGTACGTGTAAGCGACAGCTACGCTCTGGCTATGCATATTGATACAGATGAGTCCAATGCAGCAGGCTGCGGCAGAGAAGAGTACGGCGAGATCGTAAAGTAATTACGGAACTCCCCGGTAAATTAGCCGTTTTCCATCACAAAAGACAAACACCAGTAAAAGTATAAGTAGTTTGAAAGCCAAAAGGAGAATAGAATCATATGAAAATTTTAGTAGTAAACTGCGGAAGCTCCTCCCTGAAGTATCAGCTGATCGATATGGCAGATGAGAGCGTAATTGCAAAGGGCTTATGCGAGAGAATTGGTATCGAGGGCTCCAAGCTGACCCATCAGCCGGCAGGCAAGGACAAGTACGTAGTAGAGAAGCCAATGCCAGATCATACCGTTGCGATCAAAATGGTTATGGAAGCTCTTCAGGATGCAGAGCACGGTGTTATCGCAAACACCGATGAGATTTCCGCAATCGGCCACCGCGTTCTCCACGGCGGTAAGATTTACAGCGAGTCCATCGTAGTAGACGACGATGTAAAGCGCGTGATCCGCGAGTGCTTCGACTTAGGACCTCTGCACAACCCGGCAAACCTGATGGGTATCGAGGCATGCGAGGCCGCTATGCCAGGCAAGCCAAACGTAGCAGTATGGGATACCGGCTTCGGTATGGCTATGCCGGAGAAGGCTTATATGTACGCCATTCCTCATGAGTACTATGAGAAGTATAGCATCCGCCGTTACGGCTTCCACGGAACCAGCCATATGTTTGTATCCGGCGAAGCAATCAAGTTCGGCGGCTTAGATCCAGAGAATGCAAAAGTTATCGTTTGCCACTTAGGAAATGGCGCCAGCGTATCCGCTTCCATCGGCGGCAAGTGCGTAGATACCTCCATGGGCTTAACCCCTCTTGAGGGTCTGATCATGGGCACCAGAAGCGGCGACATTGATCCTGCTGTTGTACAGTTCATCTGCAATAAGGAAGGCAAGGACGTTAACGAGGTTCTGAACATCCTGAACAAGAAGTCCGGCGTTCTGGGCATGAGCGGCGGCGTATCCAGCGACTTCCGTGATATCGAGGCAGCCAAGCGCGAAGGCAACCATCTGGCAGAGGTAGCTCTGGATGCATTCATCTACCGCGTAGCAAAATACATCGGCGCTTACACCGCAGCAATGAACGGCGTAGATGCCATTGCATTTACCGCAGGTGTAGGTGAAAACGATAAGGCAAGCAGAAAGGCTATCTGCTCCTATTTAGGCTATTTAGGCGTTGAGATCGACGATGAGGCTAATGACGTAAGAGGAAAGAATGCAGTGATCTCCTCCGCAGACTCTAAGGTTAAGGTTATGCTGATCCCGACCAACGAGGAGCTGGCTATCGCAAGAGAGACCAAGAGACTGACCGAGTAATTTTTTGCAGGATTTGTTTCATCGGGATAAGAATCCTGGATTCCGGAATCAAGTGACTGTAAAAACTTTCCGCAGCTGGCTTTCCGTAATTGGACCAGATGAAGGTTTGCCTTGATGTAGAGATGAAAGATTCAGAAACCGCCGCAGCACATATGCGCATGCGGCGGTTTCGTTGCTACATGTTATTTATGCTGCGGCGATTTCAATGTCTGTTTTTTTCGCAGATTTCCCCGCCGTCTGAACTGATACAAATTACTGGAGTTTTTAGGATTTTTGTGAAAATTTTATTGACAAAAAGAGCGCCTGTATGTATAATGTTTAAGGTGCGTATTAGGAGTATGTAATATGCTGATTAACTTATCAGAGTTGTTTTCCTGCCAAGGAAAAGTGAAGACCTATACCCAGAATCTTGAGATGGAGCAGTTTCATGGTCCGGTTGGCGATTATGAGATTGTAAAGAAGGAGCCGGTGGTGCTTCGCATCACTCATTCCGGCGAGAAGAAGATGACGGTGGAGGGAGAAGCAGGTCTTACCCTGCAGATGCCCTGCGACCGATGTCTGGAGCCGGTGGAGGTACCCTTCCGACTGTCAATAGAGGAAGAACTGGATATGAACCAGAGCGATGAGGAACGGGTAGAAGCGTTGGATGAACAACCCTATATAAGCGGTTATTATCTGGATGTAGACCAGCTGGTTGGGAATGAGCTGATGCTGAATCTGCCTATGAAGGTTCTTTGCAGGGAAGCCTGCAAGGGAATCTGCAATCAGTGTGGGACGAATCTCAACTATGGGACATGCGACTGCGATCACAGCGTACCGGACCCAAGGATGGCTGCCATCCAGGATATTTTCAAACAGTTTAAGGAGGTGTAAAACCATGTCTATCTGTCCAAAGAATAAATCCTCTAAGGCTAGAAGAGATAGCCGTAGAGCTAACTGGAAGATGAGCGCTCCAAACCTGGTAAAGTGCTCTAAGTGCGGCGCATTAATGATGCCTCACAGAGTATGCAAGGCTTGCGGCAGCTACAACAAGAAGGAAATCATCAGCGTTGACTAATGATTTGCTTTAAGCGGGATTGGATTTATTTGAATCTGTTCCATTTATTTTCTTTTATTTATTCTGTAAATCAACTTAATTGGATTCGTCAGGCGGAGATGACAGCAGATCCGCTTTACGAAGATGAAAAAGACAGATGGCTTCTGGGAGAAATTCCGGGAGCTTTTTGTTTTTTTAGAATTAAGTTTAAGTAATTGTCGTGATTCATTTACGTAATGTCATTTATATAATGTTATTTACGCTTTTTGCGTGTCGATTATATTTCCTGGTACACTGCCGTCAGTGGACAAGAACCGAGAGCTCTCTTGTTCACTGACGGCACATGGGTTTTGTGATATGTTCTATCCATAGCAATGGCTTTATGGAGCGGATATTTTGAAAAACCAATATTTTATGAAGCAGTTTCTTCCTATTTATATTGTATTTGTATATATACAATGTGTCATGCCAGGTCAAAGATTTATTTCCCCAATTTTTACAAGATCATATGGAAGGTATTCTATTATTTTTATATGCAGCAACCGTAAGATTTCTTAATGCTTGATTCAAGCGGTCCGATTAATATGATGTAAAAGATATGTTTTGATCTTTATAATACCAAAGATTTATGTTTTTTAAATGATACATAACAGTTACACAAAATGAAATAATTTCTAGGTATGGAATTATAACCCATAATGAGTAAGATTAAAAATGTTTTTTTATTCATTTCATTTCATGTTCTAGTAGTTTTATTGGTATGCAATTGAATTTTAACGTTCTGTATGCTACAATCCGCAAGAAGTATTAATAAACGACATAGTGTTTTACATGGTATGTCGTGCTGTGAAAAAAGATTTTTAGTAAATAGATTTGTTTGCAGCAGGCATCGCTAGTGTGCTGTCTGCATGATATCTGGTGAAACTCCGAAGAATAAATTTTCATCAGCAAGGCGGAGAAGGGAAGGGATGCGGTGGCATCGTTGACCGCCGACAACGCAGTCTGATGGAAATTTAGGCAAGGAGGTTTGCCTGAATATAATGCAGACAGTACGCTAGTGTATCGGCACGTTTGCTTTTGAACTAAGGATGCAGAATGAATGATTCGTCTGCAAGGCAGAGAGGGGAGGCGCCGCTGCATTGACTGACGACAACGTCGCGGGTGGAAATTCCGACAAGTCATTTGTTGAAATGTGAACGTGTCAGTATACGGGGTATGAAAGGTGCAGGTTAGAGGAGTGGCTTGCTATATCTGCAAAATTGATATTAGTGTATATGGTGAGAAAGATATAAGGTTAAATAATAAAAATTATGTGAAGAAAATATATCTTTGATCATGGGTTTTGCTGGTTTTGCGGATGGGGTGGAAGGGAAGATGGAGGGATTGGGTGGGAATGGATAGTGTCTACCCAAAGCTTTCATTGGGTTTGTGATGGGGTATGGTGATAGAAATTATTATTGGCGCGGGCAGTCAAATTTTATTGTGCAAACGAAAACTATTGCAGACGATTGGCGGTGCTGATAATTACACTTTTATACGAAACTCTGGGTGAACATTGAAATTTAAGTTAAGGCTGATAAGTGATTTTGATATTGCGAAAAAACTATTTGGCAAACGAAAATTTAGGTCGTAAGTTGCGGAAGCTGATAATCACATTTTTAAGCGGAACTTCGTCGGATGAACATTGAATTTTGGCTTAGTGCTGATGGGATATGTAAAGAGTAATGGGTTCAGATGAAATTATTAGTTTGAGGAACAAGCATTATGACAGGTTTACTTGAAAGAGTTCAGTGGAGTATGAGAGTCATATCTAATATAAAGGAAATTTGTTGTAGAGACCATTCGAAAACGAAAGAAATAGAAGTAATTGCCACAGCGTTTTATATAGATTTATTGATGAGACTATCCGAGTTATATCGGGGAAGAGAGGAATACAAAATGGAAAAGCAGATTCAGATTGCGGTTGCGGGCATGACAAGGCTTAGATAATGTGAAAAAAATATATGCGAGACCAGTTTAGCAGAGATTAGGGATTAAGAATGAGTTTTATTAAACAAATGAAGGAGAGTCAGCACATGAACACATTAGTATATAACAAAAATTATCGGCGTACTGTGAACAAGGCTGAAATTCCTTCTTGTAATATCATGGGCGTGAATGTTGCTGCTATTAATATGGAGTGGCTGCTCAATTACCTTAATAACAATATTAGTGATTTATCTGGCGATTACATATGTGTGTCCAATGTGCATACCACAGTAACAGCGTATGAGGATGAGGAGTACCGAAAGGTACAAAACGGCGGAATATTAGCGATACCGGATGGTGGTCCTCTTTCTTCAGTCGGTCAGAAACGTGGATTTAAGAGCATGAAACGAACTACTGGGCCGAGTCTGATGGAAGAGATTTTCAAGATTTCTGCTGCCAAAGGATATCGGCATTATTTTTACGGTTCAACTGATGAGACTCTGGAAAAGTTGTATTCGGCTTTGACAGAGACTTATCCGGGAATTCAGATTGCTGGGATGTATAGTCCTCCCTTCCGTCCAATGACAGATGATGAGGATAAGGCGATTGGTGAGCGGATAAATGAGACTGACCCTGATTTCGTTTGGGTCGGCCTTGGAGCACCAAAGCAGGAGAAGTGGATGGCAGCACATCAGGGACGAGTAAAAGGACTGATGGTTGGCGTAGGTGCCGGGTTTGATTATCATGCCGGAAATATTGAACGAGCACCAGAGTGGATGCAGAAGAGCAACTTGGAATGGGTATATAGACTTCTGCAAGATCCCAAGAGACTGTTTGGAAGATACTGGCACACGAATACGAGATTTATTTGGAATGCTGTTGTGAGGGGAAAGTAAGTGGTATGAGATTTGGAATAGCAAAGTCTTTTGTATGGCTGGTTTATCGAGGTACAGAGGTTCTGTATAAGGGTTTTAATAAGATTTTTATTATACCGGGTTTGAAAGCATCCTTTGCCTCCTGTGGAAAAAATGTTCGGATTGCCTATGACTGTGATATCAAAGGACGACAGAATATCTATGTGGGTGATGATTCTCAAATTGGTCCACATTGTCTTTTTTGGACGACTCGCGCGAGAATTATCATTGGTAATAAGGTTTTAATAGGACCCAATGTGACCATCATTACTGGAGATCACAGGATAGATATGCTTGGAAAACATATTATTGATGTCAGCGACGAAGAAAAACTGTCTGAACATGATGGCGATGTGTTCATTCGGGACGGTGTTTGGATTGCATCAAATGTAACGATTTTAAAAGGTGTCGTTGTTGGCGAAGGGGCAGTTTTGGCAGCTGGTGCAGTTGTAACAAAAGATGTTGAACCGTATGCTATCTATGGTGGAGTACCAGCTCAAAAAATAAGAATGCGGTTTTCGGAGGAGGAACTACTGGAACACAAATTCATGCTGGCGAATAGAATTAATGAAAACAAGTAAAGAAGTTGAATAGGAGCATGTAGGGGTTTAGAAAGCTTGGATGCATTCATGTTTTTATTTCGTGCGCGTAGAGTAGTTTTCGATTGTTGAAGTCGATGTGTCAGCTTCTTTTATAGAAATCGTTGTTAGAAAGATGCATTTATAATTTGTGGGTTTTAGGAGAAAGGTGTGCGATTTTATTAATGGAGTCGGAAGGAAAATATGAAAAAGGTATGCATGGTAGTTCAGGATCCCATGGTTAAAGGTGGCATTGCTGCCGTGGTAAACGGATATCGGGGATCACAGCTGGAAAAAGATTATCAAATTGTCTATGTCGAATCGTATAAAGATGGAGGAAAATATTCCAAGTTGTTGAAAGCTATCAGGGGATATTTTCATTTTTTAAAGGTTTTGGTTGTTGATAGACCAGATCTTGTACATATACATTCATCATTTGGCCCGTCCTTTTATAGAAAACTTCCGTTTATCTATATGGCATCTTGGGCTGGCGTACCGATTGTCAACCACATTCACGGAGCAGATTTTGAATCGTTTTTTAGGAATGCAGTGAATAGGAAAAAGGAGTATATACGGAAGGTTTATGATAAATGCAGTGTTTTGATCGCATTATCAGCCGAATGGAAAGAATGCCTGAGCCGTGTGGTTGACTCTGGGAAAATTAGGATAATTGAGAATTATAGCATTTTAAATGAAAAAGCTTATGAAGAAAGAAACATGAGAGCCTGCAATAATAGAGTACTGTTCTTGGGGGAACTGGGCCAGAGAAAAGGATGCTTTGACATTCCGGCTGTCGTTGAAATGGTGGTAGCTACTGTTCCGGAGGTTAGATTTGTTTTGTGCGGTGCGGGAAGCAGGACGGATGAATCTGCCATTAAAAAGCTGATTGAAGAGAAAAAAGTGACAGCGAATGTGGAATTTCCGGGATGGGTCCGAGAGACTGAAAAAGATCGGGTGCTGCGGGAGGCTGATGTTTTTTTTCTGCCGTCCTACAATGAAGGGATGCCGATGTCAGTCCTCGATGCAATGGGGTATGGTCTGCCAGTTGTTAGCACAAAAGTTGGCGGAATACCTAAAATCGTACACTCCGGGGAGAACGGAATATGCTGTGATCCCGGTGATGTTGATTCCATGGCAGGTGCCATTACGGAATTGTTGACAAATGATCAGACAAGAAAAAGTGCGTCTGCCTTTTCTATGAAAATTGTGAAAGAAGGATATTCTCTGGAGGCGCATTTGAAAATGCTGGAAAAAGTATATGAGGAAATAACATGATTAAGGTATTAATTTGGGGTGCAACGGATACTGTAGGCGGTGTTGAGACGGTGTTGTGGAACTATGTCTCCCATATACCGACGAATCAAATCCAATTTGATTTCATCAATACATACGAAGATATTTCTATTGGAGACAAAGTGCGTAAAAGAGGCAGTCGGGTATATGCATTGCCAAACAGAAAAAAGCACTTTCTTGCATACAGGAAAGCACTGAAGAATTTTATGGCTGCTCATGCAAAGGAGTATTCAGTGGTATGGTTGAATGACTGTATGTTTGGAAATATTGATATACTCAAACTAGCAAAAAAACATGGAATCTGCCGAAGAATTATCCATGCGCACAATTCACTGAACATGGGCGGTGGTGTATCGAGACTGATTCGTCACAAGTTGAATTCTTGGTTGCTGAGATTCTATGTGACCGACTATTGGGCTTGTTCAGAGCTTGCGGGTAATTGGAGCTACTCGAAGGATGTTGTAAAAAGTGGAAGAATAAAAGTGGTTCCCAATGCGGTAGAAGTTGAAAAATTCACCGTACAGGAGGAGATTAGACACAAAATCCGAGTTTTTCTTGAAGTTGACGATAAAATCGTATTTGGTCATGTAGGGAGATTCCATTTTCAGAAAAACCATCTGTTTCTGATTGACGTGTTTAATGAGATTCAAAAACTGATGGACAATGCAATTATGATTTTAATCGGATCGGGAGAAGAAGAGCCAGTAGTCAAACAAAGGGTTTCTGAATACGGACTTGAGCAATCAGTGAAATTCCTGGGCACACGAAAAGACACAAATGAGTTGTATCAAGCAATGGATGCCTTTCTGCTTCCGAGTTTGTTTGAAGGGCTACCTGTAGTAATGGTAGAGGCACAAGCCTCTGGTTTGCCTTGTTTTGTTGCGGACAATATTACGAAGGAATCGGATATTTCTGGAAATGTCAGATTCTATTCGCTTTCAATGGAACCAAAACAATGGGCGGAAAGTATTGTAGAGGAAATGGAACATTTTACCAGAAAAGATGTCAGGGAAACGATAACGGGAAATGGCTATAATATCGACAGAACAGCGAAGGATATGCTTTCTGATCTGAAAGGTGAGAAGAAATGAAAATTGGAATATTGACCGTATTTGATGCAGTCAATTACGGATCTTTTCTGCAGGCGTATTGCCTTCAGAGTGTAATTAAAAAAAACAGCAGTGTACAGGTGCGAATGATAAAAGATTCTTCATTGGTTTATGAGAAGTGGCGAATAACCTCGTTGATTTCCTATAATCCGAGAAAAGCAATATTCAAGAGTAAATTGGCTGTTGGGTATCTGAAAAGCTGGAAAAACTTCAAAGTAAGTTCTACACGGGAGCAGTTTGACTTGGTCATTGTGGGCAGCGATGAAATGTGGGAAGTGAATAATATCACTATGAAACCGAGACCATCATTTTGGGGAAACGGGATAAAGGCTAAACGCTTAGTGAGTTATGCGGTAAGCTCCAATACAGCAAAAACAGAAGAATTATATAAGTATCCTTTTATATTACAAGGGTTAAAAGGTTTTGACAAAGTGTCGGTTAGAGACCAATCAACATATGAGGCATATCGACCGATATTATGTGAGGAGCCTACATTTTGTTTAGATCCAACACTACTTGTGGATTTATATCAGATTAGCAAAAAAAATATAAATTATAGTAACTATATTTTATGCTACACATATACTTTTAAACCCGAAACGATACAGGCCGTAAAAGAATTGGCTGCTGAATTAGATAAAAAGATCATTGTAGTAGGTCAAAACTTTGAATGGGCAGATGAAGCAATTCCAGCCAACCCTTTTGAATTCTTAGGACTATTGGAGAATGCTGACTTTGTAGTAACAGATACATTTCATGGTACTGTATTGTCTATTGCTCTGAACAAGCAATTTGTTACAGCTGCTTATAAAGAAAAAGTATTTCGAATTATTGAACAGTTCAATTTACTGGATAGAAATATTAACGGTTGTTCAAATATTATAGATTTTTTTCGGCGGGAAATAGATTATTCTCCAATTAATAGAAAAATTATGGAACTCCGAGA